>JAOUCL010000066.1 GCA_029859805.1 Rhodospirillales bacterium
GAGGACCGAGAACTGGGAGTCGTACATCCACGAGAGGGCGATCCCCGAGAGTACCGTCGGCACGATCCACGGCAGCAGCACGATGGCGCGGAGCAGGGCCTTGAAGGGGAGGCGGTTGTTGAGGATCAGCGCCAGCCACAGGCCGAGCGCGAATTTGAACGCGCTGGCCACCACCGTGTAGAGGAAGGTGTTGAACACCGACAGCCAGAAGACGCTGTCATCGAACAAGAGCGCGTAGTTCTCGAGGCCGATGAAGCCGCCCTTGCGGCCGATCGTGGTATCGGTGAGCCCGAGCCAGACACCCAGCCCCAGGGGATAGCTTAGAAAGACAAGCAGCAACGCGCCCGCCGGCAGCATCATGCACAGGCCGAGAACGGTCCGGTTGTTGTCGATGCGCGCCCACAGCGAGAGCCGCTGAGGTGTCGGCCGGCCTATCGTCGCCTCGGCCACGCTTTGCTCCTCCCGCCGGAAGCTCTTGCCTTGCAGGTCTCCCAGGCCTGCCCCCGCCTGCCTCGGGCGGACGGGGGCAGGGCCCGAGCCTGATCAGACCTTGTAGTACCTCAGGGCGCGCTTCTCGGCGCGCGCCGCCGCATCTTTCGCTGCCTCCCTGCCGGCGGCTGCCTCGGCCACCATGTTGACGACGATGAAGTCCGCCATCGCCGCCGCGGAGGAATAGCCCAGCGTGCCGGCGTGGCCGTTGGTCAGCATGTTCCCCACCGTGTCGCGGTAGGGCGTGTGCTTGGGATCGGCGGTCCACACTGGGTTGCTCTCGTAGGCCTTGAGCGGCTGCGTGATATAGCCGATCGCCGCCTGCTGCCACGGCTCGTACTGCTCCTTTTCCTACATGAAGCGCAGGAACTCCTTGGCCGCGTTGGGGTGCTTGCTGTGGCTGAACAGCATCGCCTGGGTGAAGAGATTGAGCTCGGTTGGCTTGCCGACCGGGCCGACCGGCATGTTGGCGTGATGAATGTCGTCCACGAATGCGCTGCCCTGCGTTTTGGCCGCGTAGTAGACGGAAATGCCGTTGGCGGTCAGCCCGATCTGGCCGGATAGGAAGGCCTTGTTGTTATGGGCATCGAGCCAGGAGACGGTGCCCGGAATGAAGGTATCGTAGAGTTCGCGCGCGTATTCGAGGGCGTTGATGGTCTCCGGACTGTTGATCACCACCTGATTGCTGCTGTCGACCATCTTGCCACCGAACGACCACAGCAGCCAGTGGGTCCAGACGTTGCCGTCGCCCACGGCATTGCCGAGCGCAAAGCCCGGCGGATGGCCGTTCTTCTTGAGCTCCTGGCACAGCCTGAGCAGGCCGTCGGTATCCTTCGGGAAGCTGTCGAAACCGGCCTCGTTCATCCAGGACTTCCGGTAGACGATGCAGTTGCCGGCCGCGCCCAGCGGCAGGGAAATCCAGCGGCCCTGGCGCGTGCCGTACTCGCGTGCCACCGGGTACCAGCCGCCGTATTTGTCGCCGAGATATTCGGCCAGGTCGGTGAGGTCGACCAGCTTGTCCGGATACTGGTGCGGGTCGTCGTACCAGCCGACGATGATGTCGGGGCCGCTGCCGATGTTGGCGGCCACCGCGGCCTTCGGCCGAACATCCTCCCATGACTCATGCTCGGTGACGACCTCCACGCCGGTCTGCTCGGTGAACTTCCTGGTGTTCGCCATCCAGAGGTCCTCGTCTCCCTGGACGAAGCGCTTCCAGCGCAGCACGCGCAGCTTGGCGCCCTTTTCCGGGGTAAACGACAGCGACTGCGCCTGGCCGGGCTTGGCCAAACCGCTGCTCGCGGCGAGCGCTGCCGCGCCGGCTCCAAGCTTGAATGCGTCACGCCTGGTAATTTTCCTCATAGCGTCCTCCTCCGTTTTCACCTTCTTGGTCCCAGTTCTTGACGACGGCACCGTTCCGGCATTGACCGCCGGGTCAATGCCGCCACCTCCTCATCCGAGGCGATGGCTGGTCTTGGTATCGAACAAATGCACGAGCTCCGGCCTCGGTCGCAGACGGACATGCTGTCCCGGTTCGAGGGCGTGACGCTCGTGGAACGAGGCCTGTACCTCGACCCCGGCCATTCGGCAGACCACGAGCATCTCGGCTCCAGTCGGCTCGACCACGCTGACTTCGACCGCCACGCCGTGTTCCCCTTCGGCGAGGCTCCAGTGCTCGGGCCGGATGCCGTAGTAAACGCGCGATCCCGCCGGCACGCCCGTATCCCGCGCCAGGGGCAGCGAGACGTCGTCGTCGGTCATCACCGCCGCGCTGCCGTTGGCCTTCTGAACGGTTCCCTCAATCAGGTTCATGGCCGGCGAGCCGATGAAGCCTGCCACGAAGGTGTTGACGGGACGATCGTAGAGCTCGAGCGGTGCGCCGCTCTGCTCGACGTGGCCGTCGCGCATGACGACGATCTGGTCGGCCATGGTCATGGCCTCGATCTGGTCATGGGTCACGTAGACCGAGGTGCTTTGTAGGCGCTGGTGCAGCTCCCTGATCTCGGTGCGCATCTGGACGCGCAGCTTGGCGTCCAGGTTGGAAAGCGGCTCGTCGAACAGGAAGACCTGCGGGTCGCGCACGATGGCCCGGCCCATGGCGACGCGCTGCCGCTGGCCGCCCGAGAGCTGTCTCGGATAGCGCTCGAGGAGTTCGTCCAGGTTGAGGATCTCGGCGGCGCGCTGGACCAATTCGTCGATCCGCGCCGGCTCGACCTTGGCCAGCTTCAGGCTGAAGGCCATGTTGTCATAGACCTTCATGTGCGGGTAGAGCGCGTAGTTCTGGAACACCATGGCGATGTCGCGCTGCTTGGGCGGCACGCCGTTGACCATGCGGCCGCCGATGGCGATCTCGCCGGCGGTGATCTCCTCCAATCCGGCGATCATGCGTAGCAGTGTCGATTTGCCGCAGCCCGAAGGGCCGACCAGGACCGTGAAGGACTTGTCCGGAACTTCGATATCGATGCCGTGCAGAACCTCGACGGATCCGAACGACTTGCGCGCGCCGCGGATTTCGACGGACGCCATGAAACCTCCCCATCAGGGCCGATTCACCCGGGGCGGGCGCCGGCGCTGGTTCTTATGCGCCTACGGTAGCCGTTAGCTCGACGCACGTCTAGATGGTTCGCGGTCTCTCCATCGGCCCGCCGACGGTAGTTCGGCCGGTGCGGCCTGCCGGTCCTCGAGACGCCGGAATGAAGCCAGCCGGGGCGGACCGCAAGGCGCAGGCCAACTGCCTGCTGGAGACTCCACGGTCAGATTCGGTTAACGTTCCGACAGTGTTTTGTTAAATATTGAAGAGCAGACTGCGGCCGGAATCGCACTATATCGGAGAGGGAAAATGGCCGAACGTAAAGTCTCATTGGGATATGTCTGGTTTTCTTTCGAAGGACGAATTAGCCGGTCGACTTACTGGCTCTGGTATTTCTTGCCCGTGCTCGTTATCAGCATCGCCTTTTCGTTCGTGGACGCGATCACCGGCACCTTCTTTTACATCGCTCCCGAGGTGCCGCTCGGCATCATCAACACCGCCGTGAGCATAATTCTGCTCTGGCCGATGATCGCCGCCGGTGCCAAGCGGTTGCACGATCGTGACCAGTCGGGGTGGTTCCAGCTGATCTACCTGGTCCCGATCGTCAACCTGATCTGGTGGTTCATCTTCCTTGGCTGTCTGAAGGGCACGGATGGCGCCAACCGCTTCGGCCCGGATCCCCTGGCCACCACCAGCGACTGGGCGCCGGATGCCATGGCGCAGAGCGACGCCTGAGACAGCTGTAGACAGCCGATAGTCTCACCGAGCGGTCACCCGACCGTCTCGGAGCTTGCCAAGTCCACCTGTTCGCCGGCGCCTTCGGGAGAATTCAGTCTCGATGGTGCCGGCGAACGGTCTTCTGTTTCCTGCCCCCGATCTTGGTTCGCACCCCGGGATCGTTTCATACACTGAATTGGAATGCCTGGAGCGCCGCGAGTCGAAAGGGCCGCGGCGGACTACAGAGTGAGCCCGCCGTCGGCGACGATCACGCTACCCGTGGTGTAGGCCGATTCGTCGCTCGCCAGATAGACGGCGAGCGCGGCGATCTCCTCGGGCGTGCCGAGGCGGTCCAGGGGCTGACGGGCGATGAAGGCCTCGCGCGCCGCCGCCGGGTCGTCGAAGGCGGCGATCCGCGCGTCCAGCGACGGCGATTGCACGGTGCCGGGGCAGATCGCGTTGCAGCGTATGCCCTGGCGGATGAAGTCGGCGGCGACCGCCTTGGTCAACCCGATCACCGCCGCCTTGGTGGTGCCGTAGACGAAGCGGTTGGGCAGCCCGCGGATCGAGGAGGCGACCGAGGCCATGTTGACGATCGAGCCGCCTCCGGCCTCGAGCATGGCCGGCAGGAAGGCGCGGGTCGCGCGGTACATGGAGGTGACGTTGAGGTCGAAGGAGAAGTCCCAGTCTTCTTCGGCGCAGTCCAGAATGGTGCCGTGGTGTACGAAGCCGGCCACGTTGGCCAGCACGTCGATCACCCCCAGCTCGGCGGCCAGCGTGGCAATCGCCGTGCCGTCGGTCACGTCCAGGGGGCGCACGCGAAGCCCCGGCGTTCCCGCGATCTCCGCCAGCCTGGCCTCGTCGACATCGGTCGCCAGGACCTCTGCGCCCTCGGCGGCGAAGGCGAGCGCCGTGGCCCGGCCGATGCCTTGGGCGGCGGCGGTGACGAGCGCCCGCTTACCGGTTAGCCTGCCGGCCATCAGTGGCTCTCGCGCGGCACCGGCGCGCCGCTGGCGCCGACCAGGAAGTCGAGGTCGCAACCTTTGTCGGCCTGGTTGACGTGCAGGTCGTGCAGGCGGGCCCAGCCGCGTCCGGTCGGCTCCTCGGGCGGCGTCCAGGCCTCGCGCCGGGCGGCGAGCTCGGCCTCGCTCACGTCCAGGTGCAGGCGCCGCGCCTCGACGTCCAGCTCGATCATGTCGCCGTTCTGGACCAGGGCCAAGGGCCCGCCGACCGCGGCCTCGGGCGCGGTATGCAGCACGACGGTGCCGTAGGCGGTTCCGCTCATACGTGCGTCGGAGATGCGCACCACGTCGGTCACGCCACGCTTCAGCAGTTTGGCCGGCAGCGCCATGTTGCCGACCTCGGCCATGCCGGGATAGCCCTTGGGTCCGCAGTTCTTCATTACCATGACCGAGGTCTCGTCGATCTCGAGCGCCGGGTCGTCAACCCGCGCCTTGTAGTCGTCGATGTCCTCGAACACGACGGCGCGGCCCCGGTGGCGCATCAGCTTCGGTGTCGCCGCCGAGGGCTTGAGCACCGCGCCGTCGGGCGCCAGGTTGCCGCGCAGCACCGCGATGCCGCCCTGGTCCTTGAACGGGCTGGAGAAGGGGTAGATGACCTCGCGGTTCCAGCAGTCCGCGTCCTTGACGTTGTCCCACATGGTGGCGCCGTTGACCGTCAGCGCGTCCTTGTGCAGCAGCCCGGCCTCGCCGAGCTCGCGCAACACCGCGGGCAGGCCGCCCGCGTAGTAGAAGTCCTCCATCAGGTAGCGGCCCGAGGGCATCAGGTTGACGAGACAGGGCACCTCGCGGCCGAGCCGGTCCCAGTCGTCCAGCATGAGCTCGACGCCGAGCCGTCCGGCGATCGCCAGTAGGTGGATCACCGCGTTGGTCGAGCCGCCGATGGCGCCGTTGGTGCGGATCGCGTTCTCGAAGGCCTTTTTCGTGAGCACCTTGTCGATGGTGAGGTCCTCGCGGACCATCTCGACGATGCGCCGCCCGGCCAGGTGCGCCAGGGTGTTGCGCCTCGAGTCGGCGGCCGGGATCGCGGCGTTGGCCGGCAGGCCCATGCCGAGCGCCTCGACCATCGAGGCCATGGTCGAGGCCGTGCCCATGGTCATGCAGTGGCCGGGCGAGCGCGACATGCAGGATTCCGCCTCCATGAAGTCGGCCATGGTCATCTCGCCGGCCTTGACCATGGCGTCGAACTTCCAGACGTGCGTGCCCGAGCCGATGTCCTCGCCGCGGAAGCGGCCGTTCAGCATCGGCCCGCCCGAGAGCGCCAGGGTCGGCAGGCCGCAAGAAGCCGCGCCCATCAGGAGGGCCGGCGTGGTCTTGTCGCAGCCAACCAGCAGCACGACGCCGTCGATCGGATTCGCGCGGATCGATTCCTCGACGTCCATGGAGACCAGGTTGCGGAACATCATGGTGGTCGGCCGCATCAGGGTCTCGCCCAGCGACATGACCGGGAACTCGAGCGGGAAGCCGCCCATCTCGTAGACCCCGCGCTTGACCCGCTCGGCGATTGTGCGGAAGTGGGCGTTGCAGGGCGTCAGCTCCGACCAGGTGTTGCAGATGCCGATCACCGGCCGGCCGTCGAACAGGTGGCTCGGCAGGCCCTGGTTCCTCATCCAGCTTCTGTGGTTGAAGCCGTCCTTGTCCGCCCGGCCGAACCACTCGGCGCTGCGGCGCTTGGCTTTGTCGTCGGTCATGACGCTCGGTCTCTCCCGTGCTTGTGCCGGGACAGTCTAAGATCCCCGGCGGGCCCGCGCCAGCGGGCTTACGGGAGAAGAACAGGCAAGCCCAGGTAAAGGAGCCCCCGGCATCGGGACGTGAAGTGGGTCCCGACACCTGCGCTTGGGGCGATTGCAGACAGATTCGATAACAATCCGTTATGGAAATTGTAGTGTAATCCGTGTCGGTGGGATCGACATTTCCCGCAGAGCGTGAAGATTCCGTGGAGGGCGTGCGCATGCTCGTAAAGGGTCTTCTATACGGTTCATTGGTCGCTCTCTCGGTGGTCGTTTTTTCGCCGGTCGAGCAAAGCGGCAATGAAATTCACGTGCTGTTCGAATTCGATCTGGCGATGTTGCTGTTCACCGGAGTGAGCGACCCCTATGCCTCGATCGAGCGGTATCTCGATTGGTATCCGAACATCGGGGTTGTCAGGATCATCGTGTCGGGCGTTCTCGCCTGCTTGGCCGCGTACAAGTTCTGGAAGCTTGACGAGCCCGAACCGGTGCTCGGCACGACCGAGGCCGGACGCAGATCGAAACGCTTCACGGAGAAGGATCTCTTGGACGAGAAGTCCGAGGCCGCATTCGCCACCGGGGCAGGACGGCCATCGAAACGCTTCGTGGACAAGGATCCCCTGGACGGGGAGTCCGAGGCCGCCTTCGCCACGGGGGCACGCCCTGCGGAGGGACCGGAAGACCGAAGAGCCGCCGCGTTGTGGAGGCACAGAGATTGACGCAGCGGCAAGCGGCGCTCGCGCGCCGAGGCACCCCTCCATCTCTCTGGCGTAACTCCATCTCCAGTCTTTCCGCCGGCGCAATCGTTGGACCAGTCGAGCGATAGACGGGCGGCCGGATTCTATGCCGCGCATCGGAACGGGCTCGCGAACCTCGTCGCCGCGGCTCAGCGGGAATGACAGGCCAGGCAGGCTCGGTCGATGCCGCCGCCGCCCCGCGCGACATGGCCGAGCATGGCGGCGGCCACGAGATACCGCCGGTGCGCCGGAGTGAGGGCCGTGTCCGCCTCGAGCAGGCGCTCGAGCCCCCCCAATAACGCTGTGACGCGAGCCGGGCCGCGATTCCGATGGAGTTCGAGGAATCCGCGTCCGCACCCTGGTCGGCGGCGCAGCCGCCCAAAGTGGCCGCGCACGAACTGTCCCTGGTTTCCTGTCTGACTCAAGGGGTGCAGTCCATAAACCAGCCCCCGCTTCCGAAATTTCCACAGATTTTTCGTTGACATGAAAGAAGGAAGCCGCAATCGTGCGTACAATTTGCGGTAGCAAGGGTTCATTCGGCGGCGTGCGGGGCTCGTCCGGAGGGGATTCACCTGGAAAGGCCGACTAACTCAAAAGCCAGTTCCCATGAGCTTTTCGGTCGCGCTCAGCTAGGCGGTCGACAGCATAAATGCTACTTGAGATATTGCGAATTAAAATATCTCAGGGAGTTCATCGAGCCGGGGCAAGAATGCCCAAGATCATAGAAAATAACACCAGGGAGTAGACAATGTCGAGGGTCAGAAGAATCACATCTATTGTTTCAATGGCAATAGTGGTCATGCTTTACGGGACCGCCTTTGCCGGGATGGGACACAGGGTCAAGGCTCTCAGTCATAATGCGTATAACGATGACTCGCCCCAGATCAACGACAGCGGCCAGGTGGCCTGGACCGGGGTCGACGGGACCGACTTCGAGATATATCTCTTTGACGGGATGAAGACCACACAGTTGACGGATAATGTGTACAGCGATGTTGGTCCGCAGATCAACAACAGCGCTCAGGTGGTCTGGTACAGCCGCGAAGGCAGTGACAACGAGATCTATCTCTATGACGGCTCGGCCACCATACAGCTGACCGATGACGCTGACGACGACTTCAATCCACAGATCAACGACGGCGCTCAGGTGGTCTGGTACGGTTTCGACGGCACTGACTTCGAGATCTATCTCTACGACGGGACCACCACCTTACAGCTGACGAACAATGCCTTTCACGACCGCGACCCCCGGATCAACGCCAGCGGTCAGGTGGTTTGGGTCGGCCATGACGGGAATGACAACGAGATCTATCTCCATGACGGGGCGACCACGGTCCAGCTGACGGACAATGCGTTTTCAGACAGCGATCCCAAGATCAACGACGATGGCCAGGTGGTCTGGAACGGCTCTGACGGCACGGACTTCGAGATCTATCTCTTCGATGGTATTGGCACCACCATAAAGCTGACCGATAACGATCACTTCGACGCTTCACCCCAGATCAATGCCGGCGGTCAGGTGGTCTGGTACGGCTCTCCCCTGAGCAACAACGACGATGAGATCTTCTTCTATGACGGAACCGCGGTCACCCAGCTCACGGATAACGGCCCCTTCTTCTTCGACCGCAATCCGCAGATCAATGACGATGGCCACATAGCCTGGCAAGGCTTCGACGGTGACTGGAAGGTCTATTTCTACGATGGGACCGCCATCAAACAGCTGAGCAAGAAATCCGTCAGCAACATTTTTCCACAGATCAATGCCGGTGATCAGGTGGTCTGGCGGGGCGCCAACGGCAACGATTCAGAGATCTATCTGGCCACCCCCAGGGCCGATAGATAGGAACCGCCCATCTCTTGAGCTTTCCGGAACAGGTGGACGCAAAGAGAGGAGGAAGTGCCATGAAACACCCATCTTTCGTAGCGAGTCTCGTGTGCGGCCTATTCATTGTCATGGCTTATCCGGTGAATGCTCAGGAGTACCGGGACGCCTGTTTCAATGGTCCAGGGACGCTCGTGACCGGAGACCCCTTCACGGTGAACGGAAACCTGTACTATGCGGTCGTCGGGACCGATGGAATCGATCATCTCATTGGGGCGGATGATCCGGCCTTCGAACAGAGGGACATCATCTGGGGCCTGGAGGGAGATGACACCCTCTGGGGCGGTGACGGAGATGACATCATCTGCGGCGGCGAGGGAGCCGATACGCTCAACGGCGGCGATGATGACGACACGCTTCTGGGCGAGTTCGGGGGCGATGTCTTGAACGGCGACGCCGGCAGCGACCGCATCGAGGGCGGCGGCGGCGACGACGAGCTGAACGGCGGGGACGGTGACGATCTCGACTCCATCACCATTTCCAGCGGGGCGAGAGCCGGCCTGTTCGGCAGTGGCGGCAATGACGTCTTGAACGGTGGCGACGGCGATGATTGGGCAGTCGGCCAGAGCGACGACGACATGATATCCGGCGGAAAGGGAAAGGACAGATTGGGTGGCGGCCCGGGTTTCGACATGATCAACGGGGGCCAAAGCAAAGACGGGTGCGAGGCGGAGGTTGAAGTCAAGTGTGAAGCCCCGCTCTTTTGACGCCCAAGAAGTGTCGAACCTTTTATGCAGCCCGGAATAATGCGGTTGTGCAGGAGGTCAATTTCTAGAAGCCCCGCAAGGCTTTCTCTCGTGGGGCCTGAGGCGAAGCTGAAGAAGAGAACGTCGAGAATACCTGACCGAAAACCCTAGAGAAATAGAGGACGTGTCATGAAGGAAAAGACCATAACCCGTTTCAGAATGTCCCTACGAGAAGTGGGCCTTAATCTCCTGCTCGTCGGCGTGCTGACGGCGGTCGCGGCCCAGCATGCGGAGGCGGTACCTCCCCAAGACGGCGGCAACGGATGCATCGTAAAGGATGGCCGCATCGTGGTCGCGATCGGCAGCGGTTGCGACAGCATCCAGGAGGCCATGGATAATGCTCCGGGTACGGCCGCAGCGCCCACCGTTATCGATGTCAGGCCGGGAACCTATGTCATAGACCCACTCAATCCGATCGTCATGAAGAGCTATGTCCACCTGCGCGGCGCCGGCCGCGAGGTCACGTTCCTGGTATCGAACGACATCGTCATGGAAGCCGACGTCGTGGACAACTGGGCGGTATCCGGTTTCACTTTCGACGGGCCTACCGGATCCGGGTACGGAATATTGGGTTCCGAGATTCGGAACGTCACGGTTTCGGACAATACGTTCACAGGCCTCAATCACGGGTTATTCCTCTACACTGTGAACAACCTGACGATTTCGGGGAACCGCTTTGCGATTTCCGGTCAAACAGGCGGCGCAACGTCATACGGGGTATCCATCGATGGCGGCGAACCGATAACGATTATCGGCAACCAGTTCGAAACGCCCAAAGTTACCATCGACAACACGATCGGTATTTACGTCTCGTATTCCAAGGATACGACGATCGAAACGAACACGATCACGGGACACGACATCGGCATGGAACTCTTCGGCGCCGGGTCTCAGTCTGGTGCCTTCACCGTTACGGGGAACACCGTCCAGGGCAGCGCTACCTACGGTATCTTCGCCGGCCTCAGGGTTGCTGCGATGATAGAGGGCAATAAGATCGTCGATGGTCAAACCGGAATATGGCTCGACAGCACCCTTGCGACCGTTACCGGGAACACCATTACCGGTAACGGCAAGGACGGCATAGAGAGCCGCGCACGCGACGGCGCGGGTTCGCCGGAGATCCAGGCGAACACCATCACCGGCAACGCAGAGTATGGGATCAGGGTTCAGTTCAACTCCGATCCCAGCATCATCCACAACAAGATCACCGGCAACGGTGGCGGCACATTCGCCGATGTCTTTGTCTATGATTCGACGCTAACCACGCCCCACATCAGCTGGAACGTCTACGACACGCTTGCCGGCGGCACGAACGGTTTCGGCCAGTTCAATCTGAAGTCAGACGGCACGCCTGCACCCGCACCGTAAATGGAAGACCAGATTTGCAGGAAGGCGGCGAGCTTGGGGTTGATACGGCCGGCGAGGCCGCTTGCGCGGCCCCGCCGGCCCGGCTTTCGCCTTTGGCCGATCCGCTCAGCCGCGCTTCTTGAGCGGCATGTAATCGCGCTCGGCGGGGCCGGTGTAGAGCTGGCGCGGGCGGCCAATCTTGAACACCTCGTCCTTGATCATCTCCTTCCACTGGGCGATCCAGCCGACCGTGCGCGCCAGCGCGAAGAACCCCGTGAACATAGAGCTCGGGAAGCCCATGGCGTTCAAGGTGATGGCCGAGTAGAAATCGACGTCGGGGTCATCGCCTTGGACGCGGCCGGAAAATGCGGTCTGGGGGCCATGTTCGGCGGCCGGTTGCGGGATTGAGCGCCGCTCACTGCGAATGGCAGGCCGTGCAGGCCCAGGCCCCGCCGCGCAGCAGGGTCACGGCGCCGCCGTGCAACTCGTGGCAGGTGGCGCAGGTCAGCCTGCCCTCGGCATCGAGCGGGAAGGCGTCGGGCAGGGCGCGCGCCGGGACGATGCCGCTCGGGTGGCTGCTCGCGGGGCTCGGGCCCAGGGCCTTTGCGTGGCAGCCGGCGCAAAGCCTTTCCTGGCGCGCCGTGAGCGCGGCCGGTTCAGCCGCCCGGCCGCTCGCGTCCACGACGTGGCAGGTGCCGCAGGTCAGGTCCGCATGGGGTCCCAGCGGAAAGTCCTTCGACGCCGCCGGTCCGGCCAGGGTCGGCAGGCAGACCAGGGCGAGCAGCAACACGGCAGCACGGGCCCTGCAGGGCGGACGTCCACGTCTGAATGGGTTAGCGGGCGTCATGTCACCACACATGCGCTTGTGTCGCGCAGGGAGTATACGGCGGATGTGTCCGGCACGCAGTCCATATTCCACTGGGCCGGCATTGACCGAACAGACACACATCGGTCCGCCCGAGGTTTCGCGACGACGTCCCCCGGAGCGCGGCCGCTCCGGGGGGTGCGTGTCGGTCCGGCGCGATTACTCCTGGCCGTGATAGATCGCGTTGGCCAGGATCCGGAAGGTGTGACGCGGATGGGCCCGGAAGGTCGGTTCGAGGTCCATCTCGATCACGGTGTTTTGCGTGCCGGTGACAACACCGGCCCCGTCGGACAGCGAGATGGCGACGGCCGCAGCCACGTCCGCGAGGAGAGCGCCGCCGCCGCCCCTTCGCGGTCAGTTGCCGCGGCGGTGGAGGGTGATCTGGCGGTGCATGCCCTCGATGTTGAGCGGCCGCCAGGCCTCGTACTGGCCCCAGTCGGCATAGGCCTCGAGCGTGATCTCGGCCTGCATCTGCTCGAGCGAGCGGCCAGCGCGGGCGGCCGCCAGCACGGCGCCGTGGAGCGCCTCGAGGTAGGCGCGGTGTTCGGCGGCGTCGGCCTTGACGCCGAGCGGCCCGTGGCCGGGCACCAGGATGTCGAAATCCATCGCCTCGACCTGGCGGATCGCCGCTATCCAGTCCGGAAAGTAGGCGTCGCTCAGGGTCTTGTAGGGCAAGCGCTTGACCGAGATGAAATCGACCGCGAAGAGCGCGCGTTCCGCGGGAAAGCGCAGGACGATCATGTTGTCGGAATGGCTGCGGCCGAGGTAGCTGAGCTCGACCGTCTTGCCGCCGAGCGCGATGGTCAGGCTGTCCGAGAAGGTGACCTCGGGCACCGCCGTCGGCCGCTTCTCGCCGAGGATCGCGGCCTTGGCGTTGTCGTGGGCGACGACCACGGCGGTATCGGCGAAGACCTCGCCGCCCGCGATGTGATCGACGTGGTCGTGGCTGTAGATCAGGTACTCGACCTCCTGGCCGAAGCGCGTGGCGATTTCGGCCTTCAGCCAGGCCGCCGCCTCGGCGTTGATCGGGTCGGTCGCGATGACGCCGTCGTCCGTCACCAGGAAAACCGAGAAGTGGAAGTTGTTCTGGAAGCGGTAGAGGTCGCCGGCGATCTTGGTGATCGCGCGCTTGGATTCCTGCTGCGCCGAGGCGCCGGCGCTCCACAGAGCGCCGCACAAGACCGCCAGAGCTGCCAGAAGCGTCGTGCCGAGCCGTGCCATCCCAGAGCCTCCTTCGTGGTTTCGTCGCTACTCCTGGTCGCGGTCCGATGGTCCACACCAAACCGCGCCGCGCGCCAGAGTGCAGCGGCGTCCTAGCGGTCGTCCAGGTAATCCTCGATATGGGCCTTCACGATTTCGTCAAGGCTGGCCTCGCGGGGGTAGGCCCAAGGCGCTCGCGCGGTCGTAGCCGGCGTCCTTGGGGCGGCGCCCGCCGGGCCTATTCCGCCGGCTGTTCGGCCGCCGGCAGGTCCTCGCGCCCTTTCGGCTTGATCCGGAGTTCGCTCAGCCGCTGCATGACCACGTAGAAGACCGACGTGAACAGCAGCGACATGACCGTGGCCGCGATCATACCGCCGACGACGGCGGTGCCGATTGCCTGGCGGCTGGCCGCGCCGGCGCCGGCGGCGATCACGAGGGGCATGAAGCCTGCGATGGACGAGATCGCCGTCATAAGGATGGGCCGGAAGCGCAGCTGAGCGGCCTTGGTCGCCGCCTCGACGATGCCGAGGCCCTGCTTGCGCTGCTCGCTGGCGAACTCGACGATCAGGATGGCGTTCTTGCTGGCCAGCGCGATCAGCAGGACGATGCCGATCTGGGTGTAGACGTTGTTGTCGAAGCCCCGCAGCAGGAGCGCCACGATCGTGCCGAGCACGGCCAGCGGAACCACCAGGATCACCGCGGCCGGGCTGGTCCAGCTCTCGTACTGCGCCGCCAGCACCAGGAAGACGAGGATGATCGCAAGCGCGAAGACCAGGATCGCCTCCGATCCCACCTTGCGCTCCTGGTAGGACATGCCGGTCCATTCGAAACCCATGGAGAGCGGCAGCTTCGCCCTGGCCATCTGCTCCATGAGGATAAGCGCCTGACCCGAGCTGAAGCCCGGCGCCGCCTCGCCGGTGATCGAGGCCGCCGGGAAGAGGTTGTAGCGCAGGATGGTCTGCGGCCCGAGGATGCGCTCCACCTTCACGAGCGTGCCGACCGGCACCATCTCTCCGCCGTCGTTGCGCACGTCTAGCCGGCGGATGTCCCCGGGCTCGATGCGGAACCGATGATCGGCCTGGACCTTGACCTGCCAGGTCCTGCCGAACTTGTTGAAGTCGTTGACATAAGCCGAACCGAGGTAGGCCTGCAGGGTGCCGAAGACTTCGTTCAAGGAGATGCCCAGATTCTTCGCCTTTTCCCGATCCACTTTGGCGAAGAGCTGCGGCACCGTGGCACGGAAGGTGGTGTTCAGATTGTCGAGCCGCGACTGCGCGTTGCCGTCGGCGATCAGCTCCCGGGCCATTTGATCGAGCTCCTGCAGCCCCGCGCCGCCGCGGTCCTGCAGCTGCAACTGGAAGCCGCCGGCCGCGCCCAGGCCGCTGATCGCCGGCGGCGGGAAGGTGAAGACGATGGCCTCCTGGATGTCGCGGAACTTCTGCCGCAGGCTCGCCAGGATCGCCTCCTGGCTGAGGCTCGGGTCCGTGCGTTCCTCCCAGGGGGTCATGACGATGAACACCGTGGCGGCGTTGGCCGAGTTCGTGCCATCGATCAGGGAGTAGCCGCCGAGCGAGATCCAGTCGCGCACGCCCGGCTGCTCGCCCAAAATCCCGTCCATGTCGTCGAGCACTTGGCTCGTGCGCTCCAGCGAGGCCGCGTCTGGCAATTGGACGCCGGCGATCACGTAGCCCTGATCCTCGATCGGCAGGAAGCCGGTCGGCAGTTTGCCGAACTGCCAGCCGGTGAGGCCGCCGATCGCCAGGAACAGCATCATCATGATCGCGGTGCGGCGCACCAGGGGCTTGACCAGGCCGAGGTAGCCCCGCTCGACGGTGGCGAAGGCCGCGTCGAAGCCGCGGAAGAAGAGGTTCTTGCGCGCCTTTGGCGGGCGCAGCAACAGCGCCGCGAGCGCCGGGCTCATGGTCAGCGCGTTGATCGAGCTGAACACGGTCGACACGGCGATGGTCAGCGCGAACTGCCGGTACATCTCGCCGGTGATGCCGGGCAGAAAGGCGGAGGGAACGAAGACGGCGAGCAGCACCAGCGTGGTCGCGATGACGGGCCCGGAAACCTCGCTCATGGCCTTGATCGCCGCCTCCCTGGCCCCGAGCCCGCGCTCGATGTGCGACACCGTCGCCTCGACCACGACGATCGAGTCGTCGACCACCACGCCGATCGCCAGCACTAGGCCGAAGAGGGTCAGCATGTTGAGCGAGAAGCCCAGCATCCCCATGACCGCGAAGGTGCCGATCAGGGAGACCGGGATCGCTACTCCCGGTATGAGGGTGGCGCGCCAGTCCTGCAGGAACAGGAACAGGACCAGGAAAACCAGGCCCGCCGCCTGGAACAGCGTGACGTAGACCTCCTTGATCGACTGATCGACGAAGATGGTCGTGTCGTAGGGGATGCTGTAGGCCACGTCTTCGGGGAACAGTCGGCTGAGATCCTCCATCGCCGCGCGGACCTTGCTGGCCACGTCCAGCGCATTCGCGCCCGGCAGCTGATAGATCCCGATGGCGGCCGTGGGCGCGCCGCTGGACCGCGCCGTGATGTCGTAAGTCTTGCCGCCGAGCTCGATCCGCGCCACGTCGCGCAGCCGGGTGAACCGGCCGCCTTCGCCGGTCTTGAGGATGATGTCCTCGAACTGGCCGATGTCGCTCAGCCGCCCCAGCACGTTGACCGCGAACTGAAAGCTCTGGCCGCTTGGCGCGGGCGGCTGGCCGATCTGTCCCGCCGCGACCTGGACGTTCTGCTCGCGGATCGCGTCGAGCACCTCCTGGGTCGTGATGCTGCGCGACTTCAGCTGCTGCGGATCGAGCCAGATGCGCATGCTGTAGTCGCTCTCCGGGAAGATCACCACCTCGCCGACGCCCGGGATACGGCTCAGCACGTCCTTGATGTAGAGCGTGGCGTAGTTGCTGAGGAACAGCTCGTCGTAGCGCCCCTCGGGCGAGGAGAGCGCGGCGAAGAGGATGGTGTTGGTCGACTTCTTCTTGGTGTTGACACCTTGGCGCTTGACCTCTTCGGGCAGGTTGGGCTCGGCCAGCTTGACGCGGTTCTGCACCAGGATCTGCGCCAGGTCGAGATCGGTCCCCACCTCGAAGGTGACGGTGAGCACGTACGACCCGTCGCTTGCGCTGGTCGAGGACATGTAGATCATGTTCTCGACGCCGTTGACCTCCTGCTCGATCGGCGCCGCGACGGTCTCGGAAACCACCGTCGCGTTGGCGCCGGGATAGATCGCCGAGACCGCGACCGTAGGCGGCGTGATCTCGGGGTACTGGGCGATCGGCAGCGCCCCCAGCGTGACCAGGCCGGCGATCACGATGACGATCGAGATCACGCTGGAGAAGATCGGGCGCTCGATGAAGAACTTCGAGAACATGCCGATGCGTCCCTACTGCTGGTCCGCGGGCTTGGCGGCATCGATGTTGGCCGGGTCCTCCGGGGCAGCTTCGGCGGCGGCGGCGCTCGCCGCACCGCTCTCCTCCTTTTCCCTTGCGCCCGACGCGGCCGCGATCGCCGTGGCCGTGAGCGTCTCCATCCCGGTCTGCTCGGGATCGACCTTGCCGCCCGGCCGGGCGCGCTGAATGCCGTTGACCACGACCTGGTCCTCGGGGCGCAGGCCACTCTCGATGACGCGCAGGCCGTCGACCAGCCGT
Organism: Rhodospirillales bacterium; assembly: GCA_029859805.1. Classification (GTDB taxonomy): domain Bacteria; phylum Pseudomonadota; class Alphaproteobacteria; order Kiloniellales; family JAKSDN01; genus CAMYKD01. Next base: position 16,922 of record JAOUCL010000066.1, read on the forward strand.
CCCAGCTCCACGTTGTGCTTCTCGACTATGTTCTCCTGGTTGACGACCAGCAGGTAATGCCCGCTCTGGTCCGAGCCGATCGCGCGCTCGGTCACCAGCGGCATGTCCGGGCGCTCGGCGATCGGCAGGCGCACGCGACCGAACAGGCCGGGATAGAGCTCGGGCGGCCGCATGGCATTCTCGAAGGTCGCGCGCAGCTGGAGCGTGCCGGTTTTCGGGTCGAGCCCGGACTCCGCAAAATCGAGAATCCCCTTGCGCGGGAAGCCCTCCTCGTCGCTCAGGCCGAGAAAGACCTCGAAGCCGGCCTTACTGGCCGATTCCGTTGTCGTATCCATACCTTTTTCGCGCACCCTGGCCCGATAGGAGTCGACCACCTTGAGCAGGTCCAGCTCGTTCAGGTTGAAGTAGACGTACATGGGGTCCAGGACCGTGATCTCCGTCAGGACGGTGGCCTCGCCCTCGCCAACCAGGTTCCCGAGGTCGACCAGGTTGCGCCCGACCCGGCCGCTGACCGGCGCCCTGACCTCGGTGTAGCTCAGGTTGATCTGGGCGCGATTTAGCGCCGCTTGACGGATCAGCACCTCGGCGTCGGCCCCGAGCGCCTGGGCCTCGGCCTCGTCGAGCTTGGCCTCCGGCAGGTGCCCCCTTTCCCTGAGAGTTCGGGAGCGCTTCAGAGTCTTGCCGGTCTCCACCCGGAGGGCCTCGGCGCGCGCCAACTCGGCTTCGGCGGCCTTCAGGTCGGCCTCGTACTCCTCCGGATTGATGACGAACAGGAGATCGCCCTCCGCCACGTAGACGCCGGAATCGAAATGCATGCTCTGCAGGACGCCGGGCACCCGGGCCCTGATCTCGACCCGTGCGGAGGCACTGGTGGTGCCCGTGAGCTCCAGGTAGTCGGTGATCGTGCGGATCAGGGGCTGGGCGACCGTCACCTTGGGCGGCGGCGGCTCGATATAGGCGTTCTGCTCCTCGCAGGCCGCAAGCAGCGAGGCGATCAGCAGGCCAGCAGCCAACCAAGCGGAATCTTTGAATGTGCCCAACGACACGTTCCGATCCTCCCCCAACGCCGCGCGCCGTTCAACAGGCACGCGCTTGCAACCTTTAGGCGCTCAAACGTGGAAAACTCAACACCCTCAACAGAAAACTAGCCAAATTGGAACAGACCGTAAAGCTCAGCCGATGCGCGGGTCAGCCTTCCAGGTAATCCTCGATATAGGCCTCGACGATCTGGTCGAGGCTGTCCTCGCGCGGCAGGCCGAGGGCCGTGGCGCGCTCGTAGCTCGCGTCCTGGGGCCAGGTCTCGACGATGGCCTCGATGAAGGGGTCCGGCTCCACCGTGATCTCGCCCAGGGGCCGGTCGCCGGCGACGCGCTTCAGGGCCGCGATCATCTCGGCCACGGTAACGGTCAAGGATGGCAGGCTGACCGCGCGGTCGTCGCCCAGCTTTGTGCCGTCGGCCTCGTGCAGGGCGATCAGGCCGTCGACGATGGTGCGGTACCCGAGCACCGGCATGACCGTGTCGGTCGCAACCGGCAGGGTGCAGGGCTCGCCGTTCAGGGGCTCGCGGAACACGCCGGAGACGAAGCTGGAGGCGGCCAGGTTCGGCTTGCCCGGGCGGATGATCACGGTCGGCAGGCGCGCCGAGCGGCCGTCGAGGAAACCCTTGCGCGTGTAGTCGTTGACCAGCAGCTCGCCGATCGCCTTGGTCGCGCCGTAGGTCGTCTGCGGCGTCTGCTTGACCGTGTCGCCGACCACCGCCGGCATGGCGGAGCCACCGAAGACCGCGATCGAGGAGGCGAAGACGAGACGCGGCAGGCCGGCCCGCGCGCGCAGGGCCTCCAGGACGTTGAGGCCGCCGTCCAGGTTGACGCGGATCGCCAGGTCGAAGTCCTGCTCGCCGCCGCCCGAGACCACCGAGGCCAGGTGGAACACGGAAATGTCGTCCCGGTCGACCAGATGGAAGATCTCGTCCCGGTTCGAGATCTCGCCGAGCAGCAGTATCGCCTTGCCGTCGAGCGCCGCGGGCATTTGGGCCGGCTCCTGCCTGTCGAAGAGCACCAGCTGGTCGATCCCCTCCGGCCGACCCGAGGGCCCAGTCAGCCTGCCCAGCTCGACCAGGCGCTGGGCCAGGCGCAGGCCGAGGAATCCGGCCCCACCCGTGATCACAACTTTCATGGCGTCCCTCTCCTCATTTCAACAGACCCTGAGTTACTTGCCGGACAAGCGACGATCCTAGCGACGGCATTCAAGAAACCCTCGCCCCTCGGGAGAGGGTGGCGAGGCAAAGCCGAGCGGGTGAGCCTGTTGGTTCGCCGCTTGCCCGCTGCCACCAGTGCTCAGAAGAATAATACGAAACCCACTTGCCCTCACCCTCCCACGCGGCCAAGGCCGCGTGGGCCCCTCCCTCTCCCGATGGGCGAGGGGT
>JAOUCL010000067.1 GCA_029859805.1 Rhodospirillales bacterium
GAAGACGAAACCCTCGTCCGGCAGGCCACAGTCCGCGCGCGACGGTGCCTCCGGCGCGATTTCCTGGTCGCGATCGTTGACCTGGTAGCAGTGCGGCAGCTGGATCACCTGCTCGCTGTAATCGGCGCTGGCCTCGTCGGGAATGATCACGGGGTCGGCCATCAGGTAGTCCATGAAAGGCGCGCCCATGGTGCCGGGGTAGCCCAGCCAGTTGATCTGGATCGGCGCGGGCCGCAGGACGAGCACGTCCGGCCGCGCGTGCTCGGTATAGCCCATAAGGTCGACCAGGATGTCGATGCCGTCGGCCGAAATCCTGCCGGCGATGTCCTCCGCCGCCTGGCCTTGTAGATCGTGGAACCGATCGGCACCCGCCACGATGCGCTTGCGCCAGCGGCTATCGTCCTGCGGGCCGACGGCATAGGCATGGACCTCGACGGCGCGGCGGTCGTGGCGGGCAAACAGTCCTGCGATCAGATGGCCGACCGGGTGGTCGCGGAAATCGGCGGACAGATAGCCGATCCGCAAAGGCCCGGCGGTCTCGCGCGGCGGGCCCCCCGGCGCGGCGCTCCGGCCGCTCCGCAGGCTGCGCGCGTGATGCTCGGCGATTCGCTTCTGCGCGCCCGGGGAAAGCGGCAGCGAGAGCGAGCGGAAGGGCGAAAGCTTGGCCAGGCCCTCGATCCGCTCCGGATCCCCGGCGATGGCCGCGAGGTCGCGGGTCAGCTCGGCCAGGCCGTCCCAGCGGCACAGCCGCCGCAGAGTCCAGACCAGTCCGTCGAGCGCCGAGGCGACGTTGCCGGCGTTGCCCAACGCGCCGTCGACCACACGCCGGTAGTGGTCGACCGACTCCTCGGGGCGGCCCAGCCGGGACGAAAGGTCGCCCAGATTGATATGGGCCTCGGCGAAATCTGGCTTGGCCTCGAGCGCCCGGCGGAAACACGCCGCCGCCTCCTTGGCGCGCTCCTGGTCCAGATGGACGGCGCCCAGGTTGTTGTGGGCCTCGGCATAGTTCGGGGCCAGCTCGAGAGCCTTCCGATAGTATCCGATGGACCGCTCGTGCGCGCCGCTGCGATGGAACAGCACGCCCAGATTGTTCCAGGTCCGCGGCCGGTCGGGAGCGAGCTCGGCCGCCTTGAGGTAGCGCGCGGCCGCCTCGTCGAGCTCGCCCAGATCCCGGAGCGCGTTGCCCAGCGTGTTCAAGGCCTCGACATTGCCGGGCGCCAGCTCCAGGGCGCGTTTCAGGACCGCGACGGCCTCGCGATGCTCGCGCTGGCGCAGCAGGGCCACGCCCAGATTGTGATGGGCGTTCGGATCGTTGGCCGCGCAGCCGACGGCCCGGCGGTAGCTGGCGATGCCCTCGGCCAAACGGCCCAGGGCACAGAGCGCGACGCCCGCGTGGTTATGGGCCGGGGCAAAGCCATCGTCGATCTTCACCGCCGCCTGGAAACGCTCCAGCGCATCCTGAGGACGGCCGCTCTGCAGCGCGACCAGCCCCAATAGGTGCAGCGCCTCGACGTTGTCCGGCGCCCCCTTCAGCACCTCCTCACAGAGCGCCGCGGCCTCCGCGAGACGCCCGGCCTGGCCCAATTGGGCCGCCTTGGCGAGGAGTTGCGGGGTGTTATGGGTCATGGCTGACCGGCGCCCAGCATGGCCATGTATTCGCGCCAGTACTGCGTAGCGAATTTCTCGTCGTGCACGCGGAGTGCGAACTGCGCCACATCCACCGACCTGTAGCAATGGTGCATGATCATGGACAGGCTCTTGAGCTTCTCGCTGGAGAGCCGCGCGATATGGGCGAAGTCCTTGATATAGACCGCGTCGGCCTGGAAGAACTGATTGACCCCCTTGTAGATCGAATTGTCGACGACCAGCGGCGCCACCGCCCGCTTGTCCAAGGCCGCGAAGGTGTGCAGCATGAAACCCAGGCTACGCAACTCCCGGTCCACCTCGCCGAAGAGAGGCTCGCCGACATAGAGCGGCAGGAAGCTCACCTCGGTCTGGACCGCCACGGCATCGGAGAGCCTTTTCCGGCCGCCTTCGAAGACCGCCAGTTCGCCGCCCTGCACATCGATCTTGAGAAAATCCATATCGGCGATTTCGGCGATGTCGTCCAGGCGGACCGTCTCGAGCTCCCGCTCCTCCACGACCTCGGCCCATTTGGGAAAGCCGTGAAAATGGCGCAGGAGCTCCTGGTTGGGCGCCAGCGTCGACGACATGCCAGGCGCCCGGCAGACGTAAAAGCGCCGGGAGCCGCCGTCCCCCACGGCGTCGGGCAGGTAGGTCTCACGAGGCCCCTTCGATGCATTCAGCTTCGCAAGCGCCTCCCCTTGCGGCTCGAACCCGACCAGACGCACGTGACCGGCATCCAGCAGACCCTTGTAGGGCGGCACGCCGTCGATTGGATTGGCGCCGACATCCACGACCTCGACCGGCGACGACAGTTCGATGATCTCGGCAAGGTTCCGTTGGCGGTGTGGTCCCACCTGAGCCCCTTTCCTCTAGTGGAATTGGCGGACACGGGAGATGCCACGATCCCTCGCGTTCGAAATGTAGCAGATACCGCTCCTCGATGTCATCGGAGCGCGCCCAGCGGTCACGGTCGAAGTGAAGAGACCGCCGTGGACGAACCGGGCCGGAGCGTGCACGACGGGACGCGGAAAACGTCGCGCGGCTGGTGCCTTACCGTGTCACCGCGCCGCCGGCCCGGACCCAGGCCTGGATGCCACCGGCCATGTTGACCACATTGTCGAAGCCCATTTCGTCGAGGGTCTTGGCGGCCATAGCCGAGCGCGCGCCCGTGCCGCAGAACAGGATCAGCCTCTTGCCGGAGGCAAACGCGGAATTGTGCATCGGGCCCTGGGGGTCCGCGATGAACTCGATGAAGCCGCGCGGCGCGTGGACCGAATCCGGGATCGTGCCCTTGGCCCGTTCCTCGGGCTCCCGCACGTCGACGAAGACCACCTCGTCGCCGCCGTGCAGGTCGACGGCATCGTGCACGGCGATGACGTCGACCACCGCGTTGGCCTCGGCCAGCAGGTCCTTGAAGCCCTTGGTCAGCATATCTTCCCTTCCCCTCCGTCACACCGCGGCCAGTCCCCGTGCCCAGGCCACCGGTGTTACAGATAGGCTTCCGCGGCGCGGTTGCTAGAGGGTGGCGCCCGGACTGGCCAGGGCGTATTGGCTCAGCTGCTCGGTGATATAGTCGAAGGCCTCGTCGACCGAGTCGGTGCGGAAGAACAGCTCGGTGTCCTCGGGTGAGATCGTGCCGTAGCGCTCCAGGGCCTCCAGGTTGATGACCTCGGCCCAGTACTTGCTGCCGAACAGGATAATCGGCATGTGCTTCTTGATCTTCTCGGTCTGCACAAGGGTGAGCAGTTCGAACAGCTCGTCCAGCGTGCCGAAGCCGCCCGGCATGACCACGACCGCCTTGGCCAGGTAGGCGAACCAGAACTTGCGCATGAAGAAGTAATGGAACGCGAAGCTCAGCTCGCGGGTGATCGAAGGGTCGCCCGACTGTTCGAAGGGCAGCGAGATGCCGAGCCCGATGTTGACGCCCTTGGCCTCCGACGCGCCCCGGTTGGCCGCCTGCATGATGCCCGGCCCGCCGCCGCTGCAGACGACAAAGCGCCGGTCCGTCTGGTCCAGTCCCTTGGACCATTCCGTGAGCCGCCGGGCCAGCTCCCGGGTGGCCTCGTAGTAGGCCGAAAGCTCGTAGCGCATCTCGGCCCGCTTCAGGTCGCCGCCCGCCGCCTTGGCGGCCGCCAGTTCCTTTTCGGCCTCTTTGCGCGCCACGATCCTGGCCGAGCCGAAGAAGACGATCGTGTCGTCGATCCGGTAGTGCTCGAAACGGGCGCGCGGCTCCAGGTATTCGGCCAGAATGCGCAGTGGACGCGCGTCCGCACTGCCGAGAAAGTGCTGGCTCTTGAATGCCTTGAGGATGTCGTGGGGCTTGTCGGTCATCGCGGTTGGTGGTCCATCGTTTGCCGGTCACGCTGTGCGCCGGGCCCGGCTACCATAGGCTGCCGCCGTCATGGACGGCAATGCCGGCGAGCATCGTCAAGCGCGCGAGGCCGCGCTCAGACGAATCGGGCCCCGCCCAGGGAAGGAAAGGCGGGGCCCTAACACGCAAAGGAGGCCCAAGGGCTATAAGTCGTTAACCCTTGGAAACACCACCTTAGCTCCCATTTCCTTACAGAATCCTAATTTGACGAAATAGGATTGCGATCGCGGTAGCCACTCTGCGTTCGAAAGTTGGGACGGGGATCGAAGCATGGTCGAAGTTATGATCGAACGGTGGACAAACGCGGACGGCAGCACCGATCACCTTTGGTCCCTGTGGCGCGACGGCGATCGTCTCCAGTTCGGCCACAAGCACGAGACCTGCGAGGCGGCGGAAGCCGAGGCGCTGGAGTTCTGCCACCGCTCGCTCGGGGTCCAGCCCGACCGGGTGACCCGCCTGTGAGCACGTCGGTACCGGACACGCCGATTCGCCGGCAACCGATCTTCAACGCGCCGCCGGGCACGCTATGGACCTGCGGCGCCCTGGTTGTCGGTTATCTTCTTTTTCTCTTGGCCGGACCGGTGTGGCAGCAGGCCGCCCTCGATACCTTCGCTTTCGTTCCGGCGCAATTCATGGCGCACTTTGCCGCCGGGGGGACCGGGCCCGCGGCCTTGGACCTGCTGCCGTTGATCGGCCACGCGTTCCTGCACGTCAACGCCCCGCACCTGTTGATCAATACCGGTCTCCTGCTCGCCTTCGGCGCGGCCGTGGAGCGCCGGCTGGGCGCCCCGCGCTTCCTGATCCTCTTCGCGACCGGCGCGGCGGCAGGCGCCCTGGCCGAGGCCCTGGCCGGCCACGCCGGTCCGGTCTATCTGATCGGCGCCTCGGGCGCGGTCTACGGCATGATGGCCGCGGTCATACCGATTCTGTTCCGTGCCGGCATACCCGGCCGGCGGCGTCGGGCGCTCGAGTTCGTCGCCGTCATCATGGGGCTCAACGTGCTCGTGGCGATCATCGGCCTCGGTGATTTCCTAGCCGGCTCCGAGATTTCCTGGCGGGCCCATATGGGCGGTTTCCTCGCCGGCCTGGTCCTAGGCTTCGCGCTCTCGCCCCGGCCGGCAGGGTCAGGCTGAGTCTCAAAAGCCGAGCCAACCGCCGCGCCGTGCCAAGGTGAGCAGAACGAGCGCGACGACGCCGGCGGCGACCCCGGGCAGCACCTTGCGGCGCCAGCCGAAGAAGACCAGGAAGGCGATCACCATGGCCGCCAGACGGTCGGCCAGCGGCACCTCGGCCAGAATGCCCAGCGGCATGATGGTCATGCGCGAGATCAGGCCTGCGAGCATGGCATAGGACACGCAGGTGACCCACCGGAAGACGGCGCCCCGCGGATCGATCCGCGTCGAGACGAGCACGCCCAGCCCGCGCCAGAGATAGGTCGCCGCGATGGCGAGCAGCAGCAATGGCCAGGCCCCGAATTCGGCGGTCATGGGTGGGTTCCCGGCCAGGGGAGCCGCGCCAGCCAGAAGGCCGCGGTGCCGGCGATCACCCCCGTTGCCAAGAGACTCCAGTCCGGCGAGACCAGATGCAGGGGCGGCCCGACCACCGCGCCGATCAATAGGGCGAAGGCCGTCGCCCTGTCCCGCGCGTCGGCAAAGATGAGGGCGAAGAAGATGGGATTGAGGAACACCAGACCATAGGTGACCGGCTGCGGCAGAGCGCCGGCCGCCATATGCCCCGCCGCGGTCCCGACCAGTGCGGCCGTCATGCAGACTGTGCCGAAGACCGCGAAATAGCGCCGCCGGTCCACCCCGGGCAGGCCCGGGCAAACCCTGAGGCCGGCCGCCCAGGTGTTGACCGAGATGAACTGCACCAGCACGTAAAGCCAGCCGCGCCGGGCCAGGCCGGGCTGCAGCAGGGGCATGAAGGAGACGGCCATGGGCAGGAAGCGCGCGTTGGCCAGCGAGACGGCCATGACCACGGCCACGATCTCGCTGCCCGCGGCATAGAGCTCGGCCAGGGCGATCTGTCCCGGCAACCCCCAGATGCCGGCCGTGGCCAGCAGCGCGATCTCGAGGCCGAGCGCGCTCTCGCGCGCCAGCGAGCCGAACCCGGTCATGCTGGCGAGCAGGACCAGCGACGGCATGCCCAGCGCGTCGAGTACGGCGCGCCGGACGATGTTTCGTGGCACCGGCTCAGGTATCACGGATCCTCGCCCCTGCCCTTCGTCCCGCATGCGATGTCTCGATCCTGCGTCGTCGTGCCCGCACCTTACCGCAAGGCGAGACCCGGCCGGAGTGGGATATGGCATCCTGTCCAGGCGTGCGTCTATTGATCTGGACGGCTGCCTTGCGGTTTGGTCTGCGATGAGCTTCAGAGGCGGCCTGGACGAAGCGAGGGACAAAGCTTGCGGAACAGGTTAAGTTCGGGCCACCGCCGCGGCGAAACCGGCGGAGAATAATCTAGGGAACGAGGGAGGTTTTGATGGTCACCAGAAGAGACATTGGAAAACTATTCGCGGGCGCGCTTCTTGGGGCAACCCTGGCCCTGCCCGCCCTCGCGGCAGAGGATACGCTGCCGGCCAGCATGGACAAGCCGGGGGGCTTTCCGGAACGCCCGCTCAACATGATCGTGCCCTACGGTCCGGGCGGCGGCTCGGGCCAAGTGTCGCGTGCCATGGTCCAGGCCTTCACCGAGCTGACGGGTGTCGGCGTCAACCCGGACTACAAGCCGGGCGGCAGCGGCATTGTCGGCCTGGGCAACTACATGGCCGCGCCGGCCGACGGCTACACCGTGCTCGAGCACATCGACGACGCCACCAGCGCCTACGTGTCCGGGTCCAGCGGCGTCAATCCGGCCAGCGATCTGGTGCCGCTGGTGATCTCGCAGATCACCTTCAGCCAGATCTACATCCGCTCCAGCGAGGACCGCTTCTCCGACTGGGCCACCTTCGTCGCCTGGGCAAAGGCGCAGGACGGCAAGGCGACCATCGCCAACGTGTCGCGCGAGGGCTCCATGGAGCGGATCAACCTGAAGATGGTGATGGACCACTTCGGCTTCGATATGCAGCAGATCAGCTTCGACAAGGGCGGGCCGCGCTATGGCGCGCTCAAGGGCGGACAGGTGGACGCGCTGTTCGAACAGCCGGGCGACGTGCGCGGCTTCCTGGACAGCGGCGACTTCAAGCCGATCCTGACCCTCCTGAAGGAGCGGCCGGCGGCCTTCGCCGAGGTGCCGGCGATGGGCGACGTCGGCTTGACCTTCGAGCCGCTGATGCGGTTCCGCGGCTTCTACGTCAAGAAGGGCGTCCCGGAGGACCGGCTGGAATGGCTCCAGTGGGCGTTCCAGAAGGCCTACTTCCAGCCCAGCTACCAAGCCTACAACAAGAGCAAGTTCATGGATTTGATCGACAGCTTCCGCGACACCGCGGGCGCCGTCGAGCTGATCAATCAGACCGCCGAAGGCTACAAGGCAGTCTACAAGGAAATGGGCCTGATCAAGTAGGCCGGCCGGGCCTTTCTTGGGCTCGGCCCGAGGTCGGGGGTCCGGCGCGGCAAAGCCCCGCCGGACCCCGAACCGCACAGGGGGGATAACGGAGCATGGCTAGGCCAACCCGCAGCCAGATCCTCGAGGCCGCCTTCTGGATCGGCTTCGCGGCCCTGGCCTACGCCTTCAGTCACACGTTCGACCGCGAGATCGAGATCTACCGTTTCGGCGCCTCGGGCTGGCCGCGCGTGGTGATCCTGCTGATCGCCTTTGCCGCGGTCTGTCAGATCTTCCAGTCCCTGCGCGAAAGCCGCAAGAATGCCGGACGGGCCGTCGAGCAGATCGCCGAGACGGTACCGGAACGCAAGCTGGAAGACAGCCTGCGGATCACCGCCGTGCTCGGTCTGCCGGTGCTCTATGCGGCCCTGCTCGACATCAGCGGGTTCTATTTCACCACGCCGATCTTCATCGCGGCCTATCTCTGGCTGAACGGCGAGCGTCGCCTCCCCTGGCTGATCGGCGTGCCGGTATTCATCTATACCGTGCTGCTGACGGTTTTCACCAAGCTGCTCTATATCGGCCTGCCGATCGGCTACGTCCGGCCGTTCTACGACTTCAGCAACTGGCTGCTGGTCCTGATAAAATGACCGCCGGCGGAACCTGACGAGGCGGCCACGGATGGAGGACTTCCTTCAAGGCACGCTCACGCTGTTCGGCAACCCGACCAGCGTCATGATCTTCGTCGGCGGGTTGCTCGGCGGCATGCTGTTCGGCGCGGTGCCCGGCATCTCCATGCTGACCCTGGCGGCGATCATCCTGCCGTTCACGGGCAACCTGACCGCGTCCGATGCGATCATGCTCTATTCGGTGATCTACTGCACGGGCGTATTCGGCGGGGCGATCACCGCGATCCTGTTCAACATTCCAGGTGCGCCGGAGAACGCGCCGACCGCCTTCGACGGCTATCCCATGACCCGCAAGGGCCAGGCCGGCAAGGCCGTGGGCGCGGCGGTGCTCTGCTCAGCCTTCGGCGGCACCTGCTCGGCGCTTCTGATGATGGCGGCGACGGCGACGATCGCCGACTGGGCGATCAGCGCACTCGGGCCGCCTGAGATCTTCGCCCTGGTGTTCTTCGGCCTGGCGGTCGCCTCCTCGGTCGGCGCGTCGACGCTCTGGAAGGGTTGGCTCTCCGTGCTCCTGGGCCTGATGGTCGCGACGGTCGGCATGGATCCGGTGGGCGGGCTCAGGCGATACGATTTCGGCTTCACCTACCTTCTGGCCGGCATCCACTTCATTCCGACCATCCTCGGCTTCTTCGCCGTTTCCGAGGTCTTCGTCCAGCTCGAGAAGCGGGTGCGCGGTACCTACGAGGCGCCCAAGGTGAACCTCGACTTCCCCAGTTTCGCCGAGTTCTGGAAGCTGAAGCTGGCCGTCGTCCGTTCGGTGGTGATCGGCTTTTTCGCCGGAATCCTGCCCGGGATCGGCGCGGTGCTGGCGGCCTTCATGGGGTACAACGAGGCGGTCCGCTGGTCGAAGACCCCGGAGAGATTCGGTACCGGCGAGCTGGAGGGCGTGGTGTCCTCGGAGACCGCCAACAACGCGGCGACGGGCGCCGCCATGATCCCGCTCCTGGCGCTCGGCCTGCCCGGCGGCGCGCTCACCGCCATGATGATCGGCGTGTTTCAGATCCACGGCATCGAGGCCGGCCCCCTGGTCTTCATCAACAGCAAGGACCTGGTCTGGGTGGTCTTCTCCGCCATGTTCTTCGCCAACATTTCGATCTTCTTCCTGGGCTGGCTGCAGACCAAAACGGTCGTCCATCTCCTGCGTGTGCCGTTCCATTTCCTGGCCCCGGCCATCCTGCTGTTCGGCTCGGTCGGCGCCTATGCGGTGCGCGGCCTGGCGCTCGACGTGCTGGTCATGTTCGGCGCCGGAATCCTCGCCTTCTTCCTGCGCCGTTCGGGCTATTCGGTGGCCGGCATCGTGCTGGGCCTCATCCTCGGCAAGATCGGCGAGCAGAACTTCGCCCAGGCCATGCAGATGGTGCACTATGACCCGGTCACGTTCATGAGCCGGCCGATCGCCGCGCTCCTGCTCGTGGGCGGCGCGCTGACCATCGCCGTGAACGTGGTCAAGGCGTTCCGGGGCACGCGCGTCTCGGTCGACGACGAAACCGCCGAGGCATGAGACAAGATGAAAGGTGCCGGGGAGGCCCATCGAGTATCGGGAGCGCTTTCGACCCTGCCGGGAGCGCCGCAAAGCTGATCAAGGTGACTGTCATGCTCCATCCTCAGACCAAACCCGCGACCGATCCCCAGGACGAGAGCGCGATCGTGGCCGAGCTGGCCGCCCGCGGCCGGGCGGCCATGGCGGCCCTGGAGGGCGGCGGCCAGGACCGCATCGACGAGGCGGTCACGGCACTCGCCTGGTCTATCTACAAGCCCGAGAACGCCCGCATGCTGGCCGAGATGGCGGTTGCGGACACCGGCCTCGGCAACGCTCCGGACAAGATCACCAAGAACACGCGCAAGACCTTCGGGACGCTGCGCGACCTGCTGCGCGTCCGCAGCACCGGGGTGATCGAGGAGGACCCGGCGCGCGGCCTGACGATCTATGCCAAGCCGGTCGGCGTCGTGGCCGCGGTCTGCCCCTCGACCAACCCGGCGGCGACGCCGATCAACAAGGCAATGATGGCGCTCAAGGGCGGCAACGCGGTGATCATCGCCCCCTCGCCCGCCGGCTGGTCGACCTCGGCCCGGACGGTCGCGCTGGCGCGTGCCGAGCTGGAGAAGATCGGCCTGCCGAGCGACCTGGTGCAGGTGCTGCCGCAGCCGGCCAGCAAGGGCCTCACCCAGGCGCTGATGGAGGCCGCCGACCTGGTGGTCGTCACCGGCTCGCAGAACAACGTGCGCCGCGCCTATTCAAGCGGCACGCCCGCCATCGGGGTGGGCGCCGGCAACGTGCCGGTGATCGTCGACGAGAGTGCCGACTTCGCCGACGCGGCCCAGAAGATCATGGCGTCGAAGTGCTTCGACAACGCGACCTCCTGTTCCTCGGAGAACTCCGTCGTCATCCTCGACAAGGTCTTCGACCCGGCGATCGCGGCGCTGGAGGCGGCCGGCGGCTACCTGGCGAACGCCGAGGAGAAGCAGCGGGTCGTGGAAACGCTGTGGCAGGACGGCAAGCTGAACCGCCATCTGATCGCCAAGGACGCGCCCGTGCTGGCCGAGGCCTTCGCCCTGCCCGATGCGGCCAGAGGCGCGCGCTTCTTCATGGTCGAGGACAGCGGCGTCGGAAAGGACCATCCGCTGTCCGGCGAAAAGCTGTCGCTGGTACTCACCGTCTACCGCGCGCCCGACTTCGACGCCGCCGTGGCCAAGGTCGGCGAGATCCTGGACTATCAGGGCATCGGGCATTCCTGCGGCATTCACACCGCCGACGGGGACCACGCCCGTCGCCTGGCCGAGGAGCTCAAGGTGGTGCGCGTGCTGGTCAACCAGGCGCACACCTTCGGCAACGGCGGCGGCTTCGACAACGGCCTCAACTTCACGCTCTCCATGGGCTGCGGCACCTGGGCCGGCAACTCGATCAGCGAAAACCTGAACTGGCGCCACTTCGTCAACCTGACCCACCTGGTCACCACGATTCCCGAGGACAAGCCGGACGAGGAGGCGCTGTTCGGCGCCCACTGGGCGAAGTACGGAAAATGACGCCATGAATTTCGAGGAACACGCCGCCAAGCCGCTCCTGGCCGAGGCCGGCATTGCCATTCCCGAGGGCGCGGTCGCGGAAGACGGCGCCGCGGCGGCCGGGATCGCGGCAAGGCTCGGCCCTGTCGTTGTCAAGGCGCAGGTGCCGGCCGGCAAGCGCGGCAAGGCCGGCGGCATCAAGCCGGCCGACACGCCGGAGGAGGCCGCGCAAGCGGCCGAGGCGATCCTCGGCATGACGATCGGCGGCCACAGAGTCGAGAGAGTGCTGGTCGAGGGCCGGGCCGAGATCGCCCGCGAGCTCTACGCCGCGGTACTGAACGATCCCGCCAACCGCTCGCCCCTGGTCATGTTCTCGACCCGGGGCGGCATGGACATCGAGGAGGTCGCGGCGACCGAGCCGGCGGCCGTGCGTCGCCTTGTCGTCGACATCACCTCCGGTTTCGACAGGACGCAGGCCGAAGACCTGCTCTCCGGGCTCGATATCGGGCCGGCCGGCGCCGCGGTGGCCGAGGTCCTGGCGAAGCTCTACGCGCTCTACCGGGCGCGCGACGCCGAGCTGGTCGAGATCAATCCACTGGTCGTCACCGCCGACGGCCGGGTGCTGGCACTCGACTGCAAACTGGCGCTGGACGACGGCGCCCTGCCCCGCCAGGGCGAGTTGGCCGAGGCCGGCGCACCGGAGCCCATGACCGGGCTGGAGGCGCGCGGCCGAGACCTCGGCCTGCGCTACATTCAGCTGGACGGCCCGGTCGGCGTGCTGGCCAACGGCGCGGGCCTCACCATGACGACGATGGACGCGGTGGTGCATTACGGCGGCCGGCCGGCGAACTTCCTCGAGATCGGCGGCGAGGCCTATACCAAAGCGACGGCGGCGCTCGAACTGGTGCTCGCCAACCCTCGGGTCAAGAGTCTGGTCGTGAACTTCTGCGGCGCCTTTGCCCGCTGCGACGTCATGACCGAGGGCGTGGTCGCGGCCTGGGAGACGCTGAAGCCCGAGATCCCCGTGTTCTTTTCAATCCACGGCACCGGCGAGGACGAGGCCGTCGCCCTGCTGAAGGAGCGCCTGGATATGGAGCCCTACGACCTGATGGACGACGCGGTGAAGGCCGCGATCGAGGCCGCCGGATGATCGTCCGCCAACAAGACCGCGTCCTGGTCCAGGGCATCACCGGCCGCCAAGGCTCGTTCTGGACCGAGCGCATGCAGGCCTATGGCACCAGGATCGTCGGCGGCGTCAATCCGAAGAAGGCGGGCAGCGAGCACTGCGGCGTTCCGGTCTTCGCCAGCGCCCGCGACGCCATGGACCAGGCCGGCTTCAACGCCTCGGTCCTGTTCATCCCGCCGCTCGCCGCCAAGGGCGCCGCGCTCGACGCCGTCGAGGCCGGCGCCAAGACCCTGGTCATGCTGACCGAGTTCGTCCCGGTGCAGGACGTCATGGAGATCCTGGCCGCGGCCCGGACCCACGGCTGCTGCGTCGTCGGCCCGAACACCGCCGGACTGGTCACCCCGGGCGAGTGCTTCGTGGGCATCATGCCCGGCTTCAACGGGAATATCTTCCAGCCCGGGCGCATCGGCGTGATCTCACGCAGCGGTTCACTGGGCACGCTCCTCTGCCTCAACCTGGTGCGCGCGGGCTTCGGCCAGTCGGCCTTCATCGGCATCGGCGGCGACCCGGTCTCGGGCACCACCATGCGCGAGGCGCTGGAGCGGCTTGACGCGGACGAGCGGACCGACGCGGTCGTTCTGGTCGGCGAGATCGGCGGCGCCAAGGAGGAGGAGGCCGCCGACTACGCCGCCGGCATGGCCAAGCCGGTAGTCGCCTTCATCGCCGGCCGCGCCTCACCGCCGGGCAAGAAGATGGGCCACGCGGGCGCGATTGTCATGGGCGACCAGGGCACCCATGCCTCCAAGAAGGCGGCATTCGAGGCCGCCGGGGTGCAGGTTCTCGACATGCCCTCCGGGGTGGGTCCGGCCCTGAGCGCAGCGCTCGCCGGCTGAAGCCGCAACGCGCCCTCGCCCGGAACGCCGATGTTCGGACTCGACCCCGAGACCCTTTTGGGCATCACCCTGGCCCTGGCGCTGGGCGGCCTGGTCAAGGGCACGATCGGCATCGGCCTGCCGATCGCCAGCGTCGCGGTGCTCTCGCAGTTCCTCGAGGTGCCGCTGATCCTGGCGCTGATGAGCCTGCCCATCGTGCTGACCAACGTCTGGCAGGTCGTACAGGCCGGACGGCCGCGGGAAGCGGCCCGGCGCTTCTGGCCGGTCATCCTGTTCCTGATGATCTTCATCTTCGTGAGCGGCCTCCTCGTCGTGCGCCTGGACCAGCGGCTGATCTACAGCCTGATCGGCCTGGCCATCCTGGGCTTCGCGGTCATGAACCTGACCCGGCCGGCCAGACGGCTGGCGCCGAGCGCCGAGCGCTGGGCGGCCCCGCTGGCCGGCGCCCTGGCGGGCGTGCTGGGCGGCATCTCGACCATCTGGAGCCCGCCGATCCTGATGTTTTTCATCATGCTGCGCCTGCCCAAGGAGGCCTTCGTCCGCGCGCTCGGGCTGGTCCTGCTGAGCGGCAGCTTTCCCTTGATCCTGGCATATGTCCAGAACGGGATCCTGACGCCGCGCACGGCGGCCATGTCGGCCGCGGCTACGGTTCCGGCCCTGGGCGGACAGCTGGCGGGCCAGTGGCTGCGCAAGCGCATCGACGAGGCGCGCTTCCGCAAAGTCGTCCTGTTCGCCCTGCTCCTCAGCGGCCTCAATCTGCTCCGCCGGGCGTTTTTCTGATTTCAAAGCCCACCAATTCGTGACGGCAACCCGGAGGCTGTTCCGAAGGCCGGATCTGATCTATAAGCGGGCGAATACCCTTCCGACCAACGCTGGATGACAAGCCATGGCCGAAAAACCCATCAGTCGCTTTCCCGTGCCCGAATTGGCGGATCTGCCCGGGGACATGCAGGAAAGAATTATCGCGGTTCAGGAGAAGTCCGGCTTCATTCCGAACGTCTTTCTGACCCTGGCCCATCGACCCGACGAGTTCCGCGCGTTCTTCGCCTACCACGACGCGCTCATGGAGAAGGACAGCGGGCTGACCAAGGCCGAGCGGGAAATGATCGTGGTCGCGACGTCGAACGCCAACAGCTGCCAGTACTGCGTCGTGGCGCACGGCGCGATTCTGCGCATCCGCGCGAAGGCCCCCCTGGTCGCGGATCAGGTTTCGGTCAACTACCGCAAGGCCGACATCACCGAACGCCAGACAGCGATGCTGGACTTTGCCATGAAGGTGTCCCAGGACTCCGGCGCCGTCGGCGAGAGCGACCTCGAGGTCCTGCGGGCTCATGGGTTCTCCGACGAAGACATATGGGATATCGGCGCGGTCGCGGCGTTCTTCGCAATGAGCAACCGCCTGGCGAACCTCACCTCGATGAGACCCAACGACGAGTTCTACAATTTGGGCCGGTAGCCGGCCCTTCGTCATCGCGCCCTAGCGATACACATAGATCGGGCTGGACCAGGCCTGGTGGCCGTCCTCCTGGGTGACGCGGACGTAGAGCGGATTATCGCCCTCGGGCCGAAGCTCGATCCGGCGCTCGACGGTCATGCGGCGGTGCGAGTTCTCCTCGGGCAGGCGGAAGATGCGCACGCGGCGGTCCAGGGCGCCGGCCTCGATCGTTTCGTCTTCGATCCCGATCTCCTCGATCGGCACGCCGCACTTGACCGGCGCGGTCTCCAGCTTGAGCGTGCCGGCGTAGGCATCCGCAAGCCAGGCGTCGAAGCCGCCGAGGTTGCCGGTGGTCAGCGCCCGCCATTTAAGCTCTGTATCGGAAACCCTGTCTAACGTCTTGTCGCGGTTGAAGAAGTTGATCGGCCGCGCGTTCAGGAAACGGTTGCCCGAGAGGGTTGCCGTGCCGTCCCAGATGACCTGGCGAAAACGCCCCCGGTACTCCGCGCCCTCCCAGACGACGCGGATGCGGTTGCCCAACTCCTCCGCGCCGTAGGGGCGGATCGTCTCGAGATGCTCCAGGCCGTTGAAGACGTCCAGCCGCTCGATCGGTGCCGAGCCCAGGGCCTCGATGTGCAGCGTCAGGCCGCCCTCGGGCAGGTGAACGATGTCGCCCATCATCGCGGTCTCGGCTGGCCGCCCTTCGGCGGGGCCGAGCGCCGGGTCCTCGTGGTACAGCGTGGCCGGGCCGTCGAAGCGGGCCCAGACGTCCAGATGCAGGCGCGCGCCCGTGGTGCCGAAGTGACGCCGCTTGCGCAGGCAATCGAAGACGGCGGCGCGGCTCAGCTCGGGCAGGAACAGGCAGGTCAGCCCGCCGACCGCGCCGAACAGCGAGGCGCCCGGGTAGCTCGCCCCCGGCCGGCCTTTGTGGCCGTCGCTGTTGGAGACGATCCCGACCCTGTAGCCCATCTCGAAGGCGTCTCGCAGCAGCCACTCGAAGGTGCCCCAGGAGGAGTGGATCTCGACCGAGCGCTCGAAACGCCCGTCGTGGGCCAGCTTGATGTCGGCGTAGCGCCCGCCGCAATGGGCGAAGCAGACCGCGTCCTCGCCGTCCCTGGCCAGGGCCTCGAACAGCTCGGCGGCCGTGGCGCAGTCCGTTTCGACGTCGCTTCTATCCTCGATCAAAGCATGCGAAGACCGGCGTATTATGCTGCTGTCGCTTGAGAAATAGACGTTGCGGTCGCCGCCCAGGCCGGTGTTGCCGGACCACTCGTAGCCGGGCAGCACGACGAAGCGGCCCGGCTCCTCGAACTCGGTCGCGAGGGCGCCGAGCGTGTCCCAAAAATCTTTCGTGATCTGGAAGTCGTTGCCCTGGTGACCGGTCACGTCGAGGAACGCCAGGTCGCGGGCAAAGGCGAAGTAGTTGCGGGCGCTGTTGGTGCCGATCGTCTCCTCGCTCTGGCCGTGCAGGTCGCCCCAGTAGGATACCAGCTCGGCCTGCTCAACGAGACGCATCGGATTGGAGCGGGCGAGCAGCGCCCCTGCCTCGTCCAGGACCTCGACCTCGAGCTCGCCTTCGCCCTCCGCCGAAAGTCCTTCGAGCACCATGGCGAAGCGGCCGGCCTCGTAGTCCAGCGTCTCCGGCAAGCCGGCCACCGGGCGCGAAGCCCGCAGATGCAGGCGGGAGTCCGCCTTGTCGCTGGGATTGCCCCACTTGTCCTCGACCTTGATCGACAAGCGGAAGGGCTCGCCGGCGCGGCGCAGGGTCGGCAGGACGGCCTGCCAGGTCTCCGGCGGGCCGGGCACGATCGCGATGGTCGGCTGGACCGGTAGAGGCTGATAGCCGTAGGTGGCGATCGGGTCGACCAGGACCCGGAACTCGAAGATGTCTTCGCAAAAGGTCTGCAGGCGCATGCCGGGCGAGCCCGCGCGGGTGTCGCCGTAACGCACGGTGATCCGGTCGCCCTCGCGCAGGAAGCCCCGGACCACCTTGATGTAGAGCGTGCGGTCCCAGGGCCGGACGTTGCCCTTGGGGTCGTAACGAACCTGCAGGACCGCGTCGTTGCTGGCCTCGACCGTCGTGTAGTTGAAGCCCGCCGGGTCCTCGAACTGCGGGCGCGTCTGGTCCGAGGCGAAGCGCGAGACGATCTTGAGGCTGCCGCTGTCGTCGATGCCATGCAGGCCCGCGGTGTAGGTCAGCGTGAAGGCGACGGTGCTGCCGGCCTCGAAGGCCCCGGTCGGCGTGACCTCGGCGCGCCCCAGCAAATCCGCGGCGATCGGCTCGTGGGCCATGCGCCCTCCCCTCCTTTTCCGAACCGCCCGGCCGGCGGCCCTCCCATTTTGCGGCACCGGTGAGGTCTGTCAATGACGCTACCGCCCGGGGGCGCCGGCGCGTCCGGAGCGGGAACGCGGCCGACACTCTGCACTCGTAGTTAGTCCAGCAAGAATCAACCACTGATTAGGGAATGGCGTATAGGATCCCTACAGCAAGCGGGTGCCCTTGTAACAACATCGCGGCGACACACATACCAAACCACACCATCCGGACGCGGTCGTGGGGTGATTTGAACCGAGTATTGCCGTGTCCTTTTCAAGATCTGGGCGGGCCATGGAGATTTTCGAGCTGCGCCACGATATAGTGCGCAACAATCTGAGATTTCTGAGGCTCTGGCTGCAGCGGCCGGTGCGCCTCGGCGCCCTCGTGCCCAGCGGCAGGAGCCTGGCCGCGGCCATGGCCGCGGAAATCGATACGGCGGCCCCAGGCGCAGTGGTCGAGCTGGGCGGCGGAACCGGCAACATCACGGCGGCTCTGCTGGACAGCGGCACCGATCCCCGGGACATTGTGGTGATCGAGCGCGAGCCCTCGCTCTGCCGCGTCATCTCCAGGCGTTTTCCCAAGATCCGCGTGATCTGCGGCGACGCCACCAAGCTGCGCGGCCTGCTGCGCCGGGCCGGGATCGGACCGGTCAAGGCCGTGGTCTCCGGCCTGCCGCTCCTGGCGATTCCCAAGCGGGCCGAGAGCCTGATCGTCGCCCAGGCCTTCGACGTCCTGGCGAACGACGGCGTCCTCATCCAGTTCACCTACGGCCTGAAGGCGCCGATCTCGCGTTCGGTCGCCAGCAGGCTCGATATCGTGGGCGACCGCTCCCACTGGGTGCTCGACAACCTGCCGCCCGCCGCGGTCTGGCAGTACCGGCACCGGTCCGGGTCACGGGATATCGCCGGCGCGGCCTAACGGCTCGTTGAAAGAGGGCCTCTTTGTCGGCGCTCACTCCCGGGGCAGAAATCGGGTGGCGAAACCGAGCTGAGCCCTCTGCAAGACGAGAAGGGTGACCAGGAACGCACCGTCGGGCGTGAGACCGAGGAAAATGGCCATGTATCCTCGTACCACGGCCTCCTTCGGGGTGCCGGCGCCGATCGGCTTGCGCATCAGGAGATTCAAAAGGAACAGCCGACATCCACCGCGACGACGCTGCCGATATGGCGTATTCCCTCCTCGTGCAAAGGAAACGCCGCATGCGGAACGCCACTTCGGATTAATACCAAAGGTCATAGATAATGACGCATTTCACCGAGGCGATTTTGGCCGCCAGCAAGGCTCGCGCTGCGCCGTTGTGCGCGTACAACAAGTAGCGCGCAACGCGGCCGGCGGCCAAAAGCGCCCGGCCCTCGGGGTGGGGCGTATCGGGGCAGCCAAATTCAGGACTTGGGTGGCGTTGCGGCGCTTGCCCGATGCGCGCATCGCGCTGCGCACCGCGCCTACCCGGGCGACCCGATCCGCTCCCATGAAATGAGTCATTATCTATGACCTTTGGTATAAGTCCAGCGGATCCGCCATTTCGAGGCCGCTAGCCTACCACCTTGCCGGCGCAGATCGCCGCTGAAGGTGTCAGCCGCGCCGGGCGAGCGGGGGGCGCGATCGCCATAGTTATTCGCCCGGGTCGAACAGGCCTTGCAGCTTGTCGATCATCGCCTCGGTCTCGGCGCGCAACTCGGCGGCGCCCGCCGCCGTGTACCTTTCGAACAAGTCCCTCTCTCCTTCGGCCAACTCGGCCACCCCATTTCTGCCCCGCGAGTGAGCGCCGACAAAGAGGCCCTTGTTCAACGGGCTGTTAAACGAAAATTAAAAAGATCTTCCATATTCATGATGAATACAGGTGGGATCCCATTTGGTCGCTAACGGCGTTGGACTGGTCAATTCATGCTGCTGACATAGTACGAGTCCAAGGCGCCGCCCCATCAGCGTTATCTGGGCCGGTGCGCACCGGCAGGAACCGCCCAGCGCCGTCCCAGTAGTCTCGGAACAAGCCCGGATATGCTGTTCAACTCCCATATTTTTATTTTCTTGTTCTTGCCGGTGACCGTTGCCGGGTTCTATCTGCTCGGTAGAGGCGGACATCGCAGGGCAGTTGTCTGCTGGCTGGTGGCGGCGTCGCTGTTCTTTTACGGCTGGTGGAACCCGGTCTATGTCCCGCTTCTCCTCGGCTCGGTGCTGTTCAACTATGGAGTCGGCCTCCTGCTGGGGAACTCCCTAACCGCGGGCCCGCGGCGCCTCGTCCTGGCCATTGGGGTGG
>JAOUCL010000297.1 GCA_029859805.1 Rhodospirillales bacterium
TGCGCTCTTCGAGGCGGCGCCGCTGAGCTCGAGGAAGGCCTTGGGCTCGGGCGCCGCCTCGAAGAGCGCACGGCCGTGACTTACCGGGATGATCTCGTCGTCCCGGCTGTGCACGATCAGCACGGGGCAGACGACCGCGCCGAGATCGGCCCGGGCGTCGTAGCGGAAGCGGGACAGCCAGTGCACCGGGAAGATGCGGTAATACTTCGCCGCCAGGTCGGGCACGGAGGTGAAGCTGGATTCCATGATCAGCGCCTTCGGACTCTGCCGGGTGGCGAGATGGGCGGCCACGGCGGCGCCCAGCGAGCGGCCGAACAGCACGATCTTGTCCTCCGGGACACGCCGCGCCTCGGTCAGGTGGCGCCAGGCGGCCTCGGCGTCGCGGTAGGTGCCCGCCTCGGAGACCTTGCCCTCGCTCTGGCCATAGCCGCGGTAGTCGAAGATCAGGACGGAAAGGCCGAGATCGTGGAAGATCTTGAGGGAGTCGAGCCGGTGCGAGATGTTGCCGGCGTTGCCGTGGAAGAACAGCAGGACGCCCCGGGCCCTCTCTTCCGCCGGCAGGAACCAGCCGTGCAGGCGCACCCCGTCCTCGGCGGCCAGCGCGACCTCCTCGTAGGCGAGGCCGATCCGCGCCGGCGTGGCGACGACCGCGCGCGAGGGCAGGTTCGGATAGTAGAGCAGCCGCGACTGGGTCAGGAAGAGCAACAGCCCGAGGGCCAGATAGACCCCGAGCACGAAGAGCAGAAACGACCAGATGCCGCCCAGCGACATGGCTGCATGACCGCCAGCGTGAACCGACGGATCCGGAGTGACCGCGGGCCAGGGTCATGATCCACCCCCCGGCGACGCCGTGCAAGGTCCGCAGCCAGCCGTAAATCGGGGCCGTAAATCGGGGACACAGTACTTATTTCTGCGCTGGCGAGGTCGTCTTCGCCGAGGGCCCCGGCCAGAAAGGTCGTCGCGTCGGGCACCGGCGGCGGCACGGCCGCGACCGGCCGTCAATTAATTAGTACTGTGTCCCCGAATTAAGTTCCCCACGAAAAACGCGGCCGTCTGCCTGACGGCCGCAAGGTGGTGCAACAGGGAGGTTGCCGGGCTAGTCGAAGGCCTCGTCCCAGGTGCCGCGGGTCGCGGCCTTCGAGTATTCGGTGGCGCGGTTCTCGAAGAAGTTCGCGTGCTCGACGCCGTTCAAGATGGCGTCCAGCCAGGGGAGCGGGTTCTTGGCCGCGCGGTAGATCGGTTGCAGGCCGAGCTGCTGGAGCCTGCGGTCGGCAATGTGGCGGATGTAGGCCTTGACCTCGGCGGCCGTGAGCCCCTGGACCGGCCCCAGGTCGAAGGCCAGGTCGATGAAGGCGTCCTCGTGGGTCACGATGGTCTCGCAGGCGAGATACAGCTCGCGCTCGAAGTCGTCCGTCCAGAGCTCGGGGTTCTCTCCGATGAAGGTGCGGAACAGGCGGATGATCGAGAGGGTGTGCAGGCTCTCGTCCCGGACCGACCAGGAGACGATCTGGCCCATGCCCTTCATCTTGTTGAAGCGCGGGAAGTTCAGCAGGATCGCGAAGCTGGCGAAGAGCTGCAGGCCCTCGGTGAAGGCGCCGAAGACGGCCAGCGTCTTGGCGATGTCCGCTTTCGTGTCGACGCCGAAGGCCTGCATATAGTCGTACTTGTCCTTCATCGCCTTGTAGCGCAGGAAGGCGGAGTACTCGGCCTCGGGCATGCCGATGGTGTCGAGCAGGTGCGAGTAGGCGGCGATGTGCACCGTCTCCATGTTGGAGAAGGCCGCCAGCATCATCTGCACCTCGGTCGGCTGGAAGACCCGGGCGTAGTGCTTCATGTAGCAGTTGTTCACCTCGACGTCGGCCTGGGTGAAGAAGCGGAAGATCTGGGCCAGCAGGTTGCGCTCTCCTTCCGTCAGCGTGCGGCTCCAGT
The DNA here is from genome assembly GCA_029859805.1 of Rhodospirillales bacterium. Classification (GTDB taxonomy): domain Bacteria; phylum Pseudomonadota; class Alphaproteobacteria; order Kiloniellales; family JAKSDN01; genus CAMYKD01. The sequence goes on from JAOUCL010000297.1 coordinate 1,930, forward strand.
CCTTGACGTCGTCGGCCAGCGGTACCTCCTCCGGCAGCCAGTGAATGCGCTGCTGCGTCAGCCAGGCCTCGTAGGCCCAGGGATAGCGGAACGGCTTGTAGACCGGGTTGGCGTCCAGCAGCGACATGTGCGATCGGGTTCCTCGTAAACTTATTGGTTTCGACGATGGGTCGCCTGGGCGTTCACCCCCACCCCGGCCCTCCCCCGTCGAGGGGGAGGGGGACATCATCTGCCGCCTCGGCTTCCCCTCCCCCCTTGCGGGGGAGGGCGAGGGTGGGGGGTATTCTTTCCATTCCGGCCTTTCCGTCGTGTCTCCCAAAAAGAGGGGCCGCCCCCTACGTGGGGCGCGGCCCCAGGGCAAGCCTGTCTATTGACAGGCGAGGCATTCCTCGTAGTCCGTGGCCTCGTAGTCGATAGGCTCCGACTTGGGCTTCTCGGTGCCGTTGATGGCCCCCAAATGGGGCACGGCCGCCGCGCCTAGCCGCTCGCCCGGCGCGGTCTCGGCGCGCTGGAGCGATTTGGAGCGGCAGTAGTAGAGGCTCTTCACGCCCTTCTTCCAGGCCTGCAGGTGGATCTGGTGCAAATCCCGCTTGTGCACGTCGGCCGGCAGGAAGACGTTCAGCGACTGCGACTGGCAGACGTGAGCTGCCCGGTCGCCGGCCAGCTCGATCAGCCAGCGCTGGTCCAGCTCGAAGGCGGTCTTGAAGACGTCCTTCTCGTCGTCGCCCAAGAAATCGAGGTGCTGGACCGAGCCCTCGTTCAGGGTGATCGAGGTCCAGGTCGCCTCGTCGTCGCGGCCCTTCTCGGCGAGCAGCGCGGCAAGGTAGCGGTTGCGCACGTTGAACGAGCCGGTCAGCGTCTTGTGGGTAAAGGAGTTGGCGGCGGCCGGCTCGATCCCCGGCGAGGCGCCGCCGCAGATGATCGAGATCGAGGCGGTCGGCGCGATCGCCAGCTTGTTGGAGAAGCGCTCCTGGATCCCGAACTCCGCGGCGTCGGGGCAGGGGCCGCGCTCGGCCGCGAGCTTGCGCGAGGCGGCATCGGCCTGCTGGCGCAGCTGGCCGAAGATCTTGCGGTTCCAGACCTTGGCCATGACCCCTTCGAGCGGCACGCCGTTCTGCTGCAGGAAGGAGTGGAAGCCCATGACGCCGAGGCCGACCGAGCGCTCGCGCAGGGCCGCGTAGCGCGCCCGGGCCATGGAATCCGGGGCCCTGGCGATGAAGTCCGCAAGCACGTTGTCGAGGAAGCGCAGGACGTCCTCGACCAGGCGCGGATCGTCGCGCCACTCGTGGTAGGTCTCGAGGTTGAGCGAGGAGAGGCAGCAGACCGCCGTGCGCTCCTCGCCGTGGTGGTCGAGGCCGGTCGGCAGGGTGATCTCGCTGCAGAGGTTCGACATCTTGACCGAGAGGCCGGCCAGCTTCTGGTGCTCGGGGATCGCCCGGTTCACGTGGTCGCCGTAGACGATGTAGGGCTCGCCGGTCTCGATCCGCGCTGTCAGGATGCGGACCCACAGGGCGCGCGCCTTCACCGTCTTGACGACGGCGCCGTCCTTGGGACTGACGAGCGCCCAGTCGCCGTCGGCCTCGACCGCGCGCATGAAGGCGTCGGGCAGCACCACGCCGTGGTGCAGGTTGAGCGCCTTGCGGTTCGGGTCGCCGCCGGTTGGGCGGCGCAGCTCGACGAATTCCTCGATCTCAGGGTGGGAGACCGGCAGATAGACCGCCGCCGAGCCGCGCCGTAGGGACCCCTGGCTGATCGCCAGGGTGAGGGAATCCATGACGCGGATGAAGGGCATCACGCCCGAGGTCTTGCCGTTGTGGCCGACCCTTTCGCCGATCGAGCGCAGGTTGCCCCAATAGCTGCCGATGCCGCCGCCGCGCGCGGCGAGCCAGACGTTCTCGTTCCACAGGTCGACGATGCCCTCGAGCGAATCGCCGGCCTCGTTCAGAAAGCACGAGATCGGCAGGCCGCGCGTCGTGCCGCCGTTGGACAGCACCGGGGTCGCCGGCATGAACCAGAGCCTGGAGATGTAGTCGTAGAGGCGCTGGGCATGCGCCGTGTCGTCGGCGTAGTGGGCGGCGACCCGGGCGAAGAGATCCTGGTAGGACTCGCCCGGCATGAGGTAGCGGTCGGCCAGGGTCGCCTTGCCGAACGCGGTCAGGTTCCGGTCGCGCGCGCGCTCGATGTGGACCCGGACCCCGTGCTCGTTCTGGAACTCGTCGCGGATCCGCGCGCGGCCGAGCCGGTCGAGCGGCGTCTCGGTTGGCGGGGCGGCCGGGCCGTCGTCGGCGAGCGGCGCACCGCCATCGGCGAGGCTTTCGCCGGCCAGCTCGCTCAGCGCCTTGGCCGCCTCGGCCAGCGCGTGCGCGGTCTGGGCGCCAGTCTCCGGCCCGGCCGTGGGGGCTGCCGCTGGGGCTGCCGGGCGGTTGTCCACAGCCGGCGCGGCCTCTTCGACCGACCGCTCCTGCCCGAATACCGCCGAACCGTCCATGACCGCCGCTCTCTGTCCACAGCTGTGGATTGGATCGTTTGTGTACAACATATAGCGCGCCTATCGGCAACGGGCACGAAATGTAGTCGAAATGACCTGTTCATGTCACCAAGAACATAACAGGAACACGCAGATTATGCGACCGGCGGCCCGACGGCAAGGGGGAATCGGGCCGCTGATTCGCGCCCAGGGCCGCCCCGAAAACCGGAGTGAAACAGGGACTGGCTCCGTTCGGCCTCGGGCGAACGGTGCCTGTCCCTCTTTCCCGATGCCACCCACACCGCGCCCAGCCGGTCCGCGAAAATGGGGACAGGCACGCCTGCGAGCCAGCCCCCGTTTTCGCTCGTAAGGCGGCTGGCCGCCGAGGGCCGCGACTGCGGCCCCGCGCGCCAATGCGCGCGAAGCCAAGGGCGCAGAGGCGCCCGCCCGGCGTCTGAGGGGCTACTGAATAACTACCCGCGCCCTTGGCCCCGCGCGCTCGTGCGCGCGAAGCCAAGGGCGCGGAGGCGCCCGCCCGGCGTCTGAGGGACTACGAACGAACCACCCGCGAAAATGGGGACAGGCACGCCTGCGAGCCAGTCCCCGTTTTCGCTCGCAGGGCGGCTGGCCGCCCGCCATGCCCCAGAAATGCCACAACTCGTTAGCGAAGTGTAAACGCTCCTGGGCTAATCTTGTTCCCGCGGGTGGACGAAGCCCGCCGCCAACTGGTCGTTCCGCCAAGGGACTCTGAGAGGGAGTTGCCGGCAGATGCCCAGGCCGAAAGGCCTTCGCGTCTCCGTCCCCCCAAAGAGAGTGCCCTGCAACGCGAAAGGAACGGCCATGCCCAGCACAAAGACCCCCACGCGCTTCGCGCTTACCCTCCTCGCCGCCACCTGCCTGACGCCCGTCGGCCAGGCCCAGGCCGCCCCCGGCGACCCGATCGGCCCCGAGTTCCAGGTCAATAGCTTCACCACCGGTGATCAAGCCGCATCGGCCATTGCCATGGACGCGGATGGGGATTTCGTCGCGGTTTGGTCGAGTTACGGCCAAGACGGTGATGGTTGGGGTGTTTTTGCCCAACGCTACGACGCGGCGGGCGCCCCCCAGGGGCCCGAAATCCAGGTCAATTCCACGACTGTCGGCCATCAAGCTCTAGGACGTGTCGCCATGGACGCCGATGGCGATTTCGTCGTCGTCTGGGAACCCTTTGTTGCGGGCTACCTCGATCCGAGCATCTTTGCTCGGCGCTATAACGCACTGGGCGAGCCCCAGGGACCGGAATTCCAGGTCAACACCGCGACAGGCTTCCTGGAGGCGGATTCAGCCATTGCCATGGATGGCGACGGCGATTTCGTCGTGGCGTGGAGGCGTCCGGACACTTTATCCCCCCCGAGTTATGGCATCTTCGCTCGGCGGTACAACGCGGCGGGCGCCCCCCAGGGCGACGAGTTTCAGGTCAATACCACGACCGCGGGCGACCAGCGCGGACCGGCGGTCGCCATGGACGCCGACGGCGACTTCATTGTGATCTGGGCCGGTGACCCTGGCGATCGGAACGAGATTTTCGGCCAGCGCTTTGATGCCGCCGGTGGGCCTCGAGGG
>JAOUCL010000068.1 GCA_029859805.1 Rhodospirillales bacterium
GTCCTGATCGACGGCACCGATCTCGACGCCTGGCGGCAGGCCCTGGCACCGGGGGCGGCCTGCGTGTTCCTCGAGACCCCGTCCAATCCCACGCTCGAAATCATCGACCTCGCCGCGGTCGTTGAGCTGGCACACCAGGCGGGAGCCTGCGTGGTGGTCGACAACGTCTTCGCCACGCCATTGCTGCAACGGCCGATGGCGTTCGGGGCCGACGTCGTGGTCTACTCCGCCACCAAGCACATCGACGGCCAGGGCCGGTGCCTGGGCGGCGCGATCCTCGGCAGCCAGGCCTTCGTCGAGGAGCGGCTGGTCCCCATCATGCGCCATACCGGCCCGGCGATCAGCCCGTTCAACGCCTGGATCCTGCTCAAGGGTCTGGAGACCCTGGAGCCGCGGGTCGCCCGGCACTGCGCCAACGCCAAGGCGGTGGCCGCCTTTCTGGAGGACCGGCCCGGCATCCGGCGCACCCTCTACCCGGGGCTGGCCAGCCATCCGCAGGCCGAGCTGGCCCGGCGCCAGATGGACGACAGCGGCACCCTGGTCGCGTTCGAGCTGGAGGGCGGCAAAGGGCGCGCGTTCCGCTTTCTGAACGCGCTGAAGCTGGTGGACATTTCGAACAACCTGGGCGACAGCAAGAGCCTGATCACCCATCCGGCGACCACGACCCATCAGCGCCTGTCGCCGGAGGCGCGCGCGGCGCTCGGCATCGGCGAAGGCCTGCTTCGGCTGTCGATCGGCCTGGAGGACGTCGAGGACATCAAGGACGATGTCGCCCAGGCCCTGTCCGCCTGAGGCCGGTCTTCGGAAGGAGGCCGCGGGGCTTATACCGGCGAGCCCATGATCGGACTCGCCTGTTGCCCCTCAAGCGCCGGGCGCAGACATCCGTCTGCTTGGCTGTCCTCGCTTCGCTGCGGGCGCGCGGTCGCGCTTGCCAGCAAGCCGATGAAGGCCTTCATCGGCTCGCTGGTCTTAGAACACGCCGGTGAAGTTGTCCATGACCTGCAGGACCGCCGGTCCGAGCAGGACGATGAACAGCGGCGGCAGGATGAACAGGATCATCGGCACCGTGAGCAGGGCCGGCAGGCGGGCCGCCTTCTCCTCCGCCCGCATCATGCGCTCGTCGCGCGACTCCTGGGAGAGAACACGCAGCGACTGCGCCAGAGGCGTACCATACCGCTCGGCCTGCGACAGCGTGTTCACCATGCCGCGAACGCCGGGCAGGTTACAGCGGGTCGCCAGGTTCTCCAGGGCCTTCTGCCGTTCCGGCAGGAAGCCGAGCTCGAGACTGGTGATGCTGAACTCGTCCGACATCTCGGGACCGGCGGAGACCATCTCGTCGGCCACGCGCATCAGCGTCGCGTCCAGGCTGAGGCCGGCTTCGGCACAGATCACCATAAGGTCGAGCGCGTCGGGAAGCGATTTACGGATCAGATTCTGCCGCTTCGTGGCCGCGTTCTTGATCATGATGTCGGGGAAGTAGGCGCCCAGTATCACTGCGACCAGGGTCGCTATCAGCTTGCCCGTCGAATCGAGCTCGCCGAGGTTCAGCCCATAGACCATGAACAGCGCCATGCCGCCGAACGCGAAGGGAAGGGCGACCTTCATGAAGAGGTAACGGTAGAGCGCGTCCTTGCTGCGCCAGCCGGCCCGGGCCAGATTGTTGGCGATCTTCTCGGCTTGGCTGGACTTCATCAGCTCCAAGCGGTCGACGACCTGGCGCATGACGGTCATCGAAGTATCGCGTTCCTTGCGGCGTCGCGAGCCGGAAACGCCGGCGCGCAACGCTTCGCGCTGCGTGGCCATCAGTTCGGCGCGCCGCGCGGCGGGATCCCGATACAGCAGGGCAGACCAGACGGCGAAAGCGCTGACGAAGGCCGTCAGAGCCGCCATCGCGACGATCAGATCCTCGGGGCTCAACCCCGCGGGCAGGAAAGATTCGAGGTTCATATCTCGAACTTCACCATCTTGTACATGACAACGCCGCCGATCAGGAACATCAAGCCGCCGAGGCCGAGCATCACGTTGCCTCGCTCATCCAAGAACAGCTTCATCACGTAGGACCGATTCACCAGGAAGATGAAAAAGCCGACCACGAAGGGCAGGGAGCCGATGATATAGGCGCTCGCCTTGGCTTCGGAAGACATGGCCTTGATCTTCAGCTTGAGCTGGCGGCGGCCACGAAGCACGTTGGACAGATTGGCCAGTGTTTCGGAAAGATTGCCGCCGGTCTCGCTCTGAATGGCCAGGCTGACCGTGAAGAACTTGAAATCCTGAAGGTCCAGACGGCTGGAGGTGTCCCAGAGCGCATCCTCCAGCTTGGTTCCCATGCGAACCGCGTCGGTGACCCGCCTGAGTTCCAGCCCGACCGGGTCCGGTACCTCGGCGCCGGCGGTCTTGATGGATTCGCCGATCGGCAGGCCGGATTTCAGGCCGCGCACCATGAGGTCGATCGCATCCGGAAAGTGCGCAATGAACTTGTTCTGCCGCCGCGTGGCCATGATGCCGACAACGAGGTGGGGCATTGCGACACCGGCGATGATGCCGATGAAGGGCGAGGCCACCGGCGGCACGAACTTGAGCATCAGGCTCGCGGCCATGGTACCGAGACCGACGATGACGCAGACGGCCAGGTATTGGCCGAGCGGCCCTTCGATACCGGCGCGCTCGAGACGTTTGCGAAGCTGCTCGCGCTTGGGAAGGGCATTCTTGATGATGCGGTCGATGAAAGCGATATCGCTTTCCGAGGTCGATCGTTTCGCGCTGATCCTTTGTTCGTCCTCGTCCTTTGCGTGGCGCCCGGTCGTCGCCAGCTCCAGGCGGTTCTTGAACTGCTTTTCCTTGCCGCCACCTGCAAAGGCGAACAGGACCAACAGAATGGCGACGAAAATAGGCACTGCCAATATCAGCATCATCTCTGGCGTGAGCGTGCCATCCGCAAGAAGAGCCTCGAGATTCATCCCATGGCCTCCATCAGGCGCTTGTCGAGGCCGAAATAGGCTGCGTTCGAGGCAAAGTGCGGCCTCAACCCGGACGACTTGAAGTTGCCGCGGATCGTCCCGTCTTCGCCTTCGCCCTCGAACTGGAATGTGAAGAGATCCTGGGTCGTGATGATGTCGCCTTCCATGCCGACAACTTCGGAGATATGGGTGATACGGCGCATGCCGTCACGCATGCGCGAGATCTGGACGATCATGTCGAGGGCGGCGGCGATCTGAGTGCGCACCGCCTTGCTCGGCAGGTTGATGCCTGCCAAGCCCACCATGTTTTCCAACCTGGTCAGGGCCTCGCGGGGCCGGTTGGCGTGGATCGTGCCGAGCGAACCGTCGTGGCCAGTGTTCATGGCCTGAAGCAGGTCGACCGCTTCCGAGCCGCGCACCTCGCCGAGGATGATCCGGTCGGGGCGCATACGCAGCGAGTTCTTGACCAGGTCGCGCATCGATATGTCGCCGACCCCTTCCAGGTTGGCGGGTCGAGTCTCCAGGCGCACCACGTGAGGCTGCTGCAGCTGCAGTTCGGCGGCGTCCTCGATCGTCACGATGCGCTCGCCCTGGTCGATCATCTGCGACATGGCGTTGAGCAGGGTCGTCTTGCCCGAACCGGTACCGCCCGAAATCAGGATGTTGAGGCGGCTGCGCGACGCGATCTTCAACACCGTGCACATATCGGGCGAGATATTGCTCTGCTTGGCCATGACGTCCAGCGTGATGCCTTTCTTGGCAAACTTACGTATCGAGATCGACGGACCGTCGATGGCCAGCGGCGGGATGATGATGTTGACGCGGCTGCCGTCCTTCAGGCGCGCGTCGCACAGCGGCGTGGTTTCGTCGACCCGCCGCCCGACCTGGGAGACGATGCGCCGGCAGATGTTGAGGACATGCGGGTCGTCGCGGAAGCGGATGTCGGTCAGCTCCAGCTTGCCGCGCCGCTCGACGTAGACCTGATTGGCGCCGTTGACCATGATGTCGTTGATCGACTCGTCGGCCAGCAAGGGCTCCAGGGGGCCGAGGCCCAACATGTCGTTGAGCAGAAGGTCGACGACCGCGTCCTGTTCCGGGCCGTTGAGGCGGAGCTGCTCTTCGGCGAGCAATTCGGTGACGATTTCGCCGACCTGCTGGGACAGCTCCTCGCGCGGCAACTGGGAGGCGGCGGCTAGGTCGAGGCGCTCCATCACCAGCGGCTGGATGCGCTCCTTGGCGGTATCGACCGCGCTGGTGTTGGATACGGCGCTTCCCCCGCCAGCCCGCGGCGCGGTATCGAGTCCCTGGTGTTGGCCGGTCCCGGGCGCCGGCGCCAAGGGGCTGGATTTGACCAGCCAGTCGATCAGGTTCGAGACAAGGGTTCGGCGCTCCAGCAGATTGAAGTTGTCCGCCTCGTCGCCCAGGTCATCGGTGACGATCTGTCCGATCCGCAGCGCCAGTTCGGGCCGCGGCAGCATACCGACATTGTCCTTCTCGAAGGCTTCGAGGAGGAGAGGCCGCATACGATCGATATAGGGTCCGAGGTCCGAATTGCCCTTCTTGGACTGGCCGGGGTCGCCCCCGCGCCGCCCGGTCTTCCCGGACTCGGACCTGGCAGGCTCGATTGCCATTGCTAGGCCTTGCTCCTCTTGCCCAGGCTAAGCCATGGTTTCTTCGGACCGGCCGCCTTTTTCATACCCCGGGCCTTGGTCTTCTTGCCGAGAATGTCGCTGGCCAATTTCTGCAACGTCTTTGCCGCCTTGCTGCGGGCCGCGAAATGAACCAGCGGCTTGCCGGTGTTGGCGGCTTCGTTGAACGCCTTGGATTCCTCGGGAATCAGTACATCCACCTTGCGGCCGAGCGCTTTCTGGAAATCCGGCAGGCGCATGGCCTGTTGGTCGCCGCCGCCACGATTGGCAACAACCATGATCTTCGCCTTCGAGGTCGCTTCCTCGATATTGCCCAACAGTCGGATCGTGTCGCGTAGGCCCGACAGACTGAGCTCCGTGACCAGCGCGACATGCGTGGCCGCGCGAAGCGTTTGATGCCGGACGCCGAACGCGGGCCGTGGCAGGTCGACCACGATGCACTCGTTGCTGCGGCCAAGCGACTCGAACAACACCGAGATCGCATCCGAGCTGAACGAGATCTCACCGGACAGATTCTCCTCGGTCGCCATCACCGAGAGCTTTTCGGTTAGCTTCGCGGTGGCGCTGGAGATGAACAGACTGTCGATGCGCCCGGGATTCTCCAAGGCTTCGCGGAGGCCACGGGTCGGCTCGAGGTCGAGCGAAAGAGCCACGGTGCCGAACTCGAGGTCCAGGTCGACCAGCGTCGTGCGCAGGCCGTGCTCCTCGGCGAACAGCCAGGCGAAGTTGACCGCGATACTGCTGGCGCCGACGCCGCCGCGCGCGCCGATCACGACGATCCGTTTGGCCTCCTCGGTGGCCAACGGCTCGTTTGCGCTGGGCGCCGGTTCATCGGCGCGCTCCAGGGCCGACGCCAGCGCCTTCTCGGAAACCGGCTTGACCAGATAGTCGGTCACGCCGGCACCGGTGAGCTCGCGGTAGAGCGAGACATCGTTGATCTCGCCGATGCCGATGAGGCGCGTGTCCTCTGTGAACGCAGTGGTCAGCGACAACATGGCGCTCAACGGCGAGCTGTTGTCCCCGATGTCGACGATCAGCACCTTGGGCGGCGGCGCCTCGGCGAGGAAAGCAAGGGCGTCGGAGGTGTCCCCGTCGCGCACCACAGGCTCGTCGAAGAACTGCTGAGCGACACTGGCCACGATCTCGTGCGTCTCGCCGTCACCGACGAACGCGACGCATTCAGCCCCAGCCATCTGCAACGGCGCTGGGTCCGAGAACCTCCCTAGGGCACTCATTAGTCAGTTCCTTCCTTGATGAACTCTCGCTTCTCGGTGAGCTTTTCCTTGCGGTAGCGCTGAATGGCTGAGGCCGCCACCTCGCCGTCGGGAGAGGCCATCGGACGTCCCTTGGCGAGGTCGTGCGGATCGGCGACCATCATGCCCAAGGCGGCATTGTAGGCACAGCCGACCTCGTAATGGGGCCGCTGGCCGGCCCAAGGCTCTTCGGGGGCCGAGCAATCCGGGGGGAGCAAGGCGGTGCGTTGTACCACGATCGCGACTTGATCCCCGCCGCCCCCCGCCCTGGACGTCTGGGCGACGTCCGCGACGAGGCCCATCTTCTGGAACTCGCCCCGCAGCACGTCGAGGCGGGCCGCGGTCACCGAATCGTAGGCGCCGTCCTCGCTGCGCGGCGCGGACAGGAGGATTCGGTCCCTGATGTTGAGGCGGCCATCCTGTATGAACTGGGCCATCCGTTCGCGCTCCGTATTGTCGAGTCTGATGGCGTTCTGCTGAAAGGCCACAATGTGCTCGAGCTGCACGCTCTCGACCCGGACGTCGGGTCTGGTGGGCACTTGGCGCCACTGGCCGACGATTAAGGGGTTGAAGTCCTGAGCGGTCTTCCCGGCGCAACCGCCGAGAAGCGCGGCGGCAAGGCCAAGCAGGACCGTCGTGCCGGTCAGTTTCTTGCGTGTCACGGTCATCTGCCTTGTCACTCCACGATGAATCCGGGGCGTCCTTTCGCGTTCTCCGCCAAAGCGCTACCGTCGTTGAGGGGGATGAATTCCGGCGCATAGGGCGCCTGGGCTAGGCCGCGCTGGCCGGGGGTCGGCTGCGGCGCCCGCTTGACGAAATTGTCGGTCGGCAAGGGGAACCTGCCATTGATCGGGGTCACCAGGTATGGCGTTACGACGATCAGCAACTCGGTCTCCTCGCGCTGGTACCGGTCGCTCTGGAACAGCTCGCCCAGGATCGGGATGTCGGACAGGCCTGGAAAACCCCTGAGGGCTTCCGACGAGCTGTCGAGGAGCAGGCCGGCGATGGCGAAGCTCTGACCCGATGCCACCTCGATTGTGGTCTCGGCGCGGCGGGTCCTGAGGCCTGGGAGCGCGAAGCCCGCGAGAGAGACCGCGCCTTGCTCCGACAGTTCGCTCACCTCGGGGCGCACGCGCATGCTGATGCGGCCGCCCGACAACACCGTCGGTTGGAAGGACAGGCTGACGCCGAACTCCTTGAACGAGACTGTGGAGCCATTGTCTCTGTCCCAAACCACGTATGGGAACTCACCGCCGGCAAGAAAGCTCGCGGTCTCGCCGGACAGGGCGCTCAGATTGGGTTCGGCCAGAATCGTCAGCAGGTTGTCCTGGGAAAGCGCATCGATCATGCCGAGAATGTTAAAGCTGCCGATGTTGCCCGCGGTGACGAGATGGTCGCGATCGGAGTCCACGATGAACCCGCCGCCTGCGGTCGTGATGATGTCCGACGGGCCGGAGGCCAAGCCCAGTAAGAAATCACCTTTTGAGAATACGTTCTCCCAGTTGAAGCCGAACTCCTTGATCACGGAGCGCTCGACCTCGGCGATCGTCACGCGCAGGCTCACCTGGTTCGACGCCAGGACCTTGATCTGGTTGAGGATCTCCTGCTTCTGGCCGATGTAGCGTTGGGCGAGCCGCCGGGCGTTCTCGGCGTCCACGGAGTCCATCACTGTCCCGGTCAGGACAATTCCGCCGTCGATCGAGGTGGCCGTCACGGCCCCGTCCGGAATCACGCGCACCAGCGCGCCGTTCAGACCGCTCAGGTTGTGCGCCACCTGGATCCTCAGACTGGCGATCATCCGATCGTTTCGGTCGACCGCGTAGAGCGTGGTCTCTCCCGGCTGCACGCCATAGACGTAGACTAGGCGCGGCGACTTGACGGACACGTCGGCGATATCCGGGTTGGCGATGAATACCGAAGAGGCCGAGCTGCTGAGCTTGATCAGGCGCCCCTCGTTCATCTCGACGACGACCGGTTTGGTCGCGATGGCGGCTGCCGTGCCTGCGCTTTGCGCCGGGGCGGCGGCTGCGAAAAAGGCCATTGCCGCCAGTGTCAGAGCCGTCGCGGCGCCTCTCAGATGCTGCGCGATCATTTGTCTGCCTTCTCTTTCTTGGTTTTGCCGCCACGGATCACGTTGACCCCCGTACCGCTGCGGCCCCTGAGAACGCTGGCCTCGCTGTCCCTGGTAAAAGTCCCGCCCCGCGTTGCGTCCGCTTCCTGGAGCGCTTGTCCTGTATTGATTATGTCCGCGAGTTCCGCGTCGGTCCTGGCCAGGCTTCGGAGGCTGAGCGACAGCTTCCCGAGGCTGGACGACACCGCCAAAATCTCGGCCTGCTTGGGGCTCACCTCGAAGGTCGCGGTCTTGCCGACTCTGGGCTTGTTGGTCTGATCGTTGATGGACTGGTCAATGGCCAGGATCCGCAGGTTCTGCAGAATGGTCTCACTGACCTGCTGTCTCTTGCCTATCTTTTGGGTCAGGATCAGGTCGATCCGGTCGCCCGGAAAAATCAACCCGGCGATGGCCGAGGCGGCGCTGATCTTTATGGTGTAGGCACGGTGACCGGGCTTCAGCACGGCGGCCAGAAAGCCCCGGTCGCCCGGTTTGACGATCTGGCTCCTGATGATCGGCTGCCCGGCGGCGACGCCCCGGCGCAGCACGGAGCCGAAGAGCTTCGCCCGGTCGACCTTGCCCTTGACCAGGTAATTGGGCGGCAAGTTGTCGTCTGGCCAGATCTGCCAGCGCACGTGCTGCTCGTTGATGAAGGTACCGGTCGGCAGATCCGATCGCGCAACCAGGACTTCCGTATGGACCGCCTTCTCCGCCACTGGGGCCGGGCCCGGTTTCCGGTTTTCGAGCCAGTTGCGGGCCACGAAGACCGTTCCGACGGTCAACAACAGCGCTGCGGCGATCAACAAGATGCTACGTGCAGACATGGCTCACCGTTCTCCATAAACGGACAATTGGCGCTGACCCTACCCGACAAGGGTAAAGGCGACGTAAAGGCCACCCGTGGCGATGGCTATGGCATAAGGCATCGGCTGTTTGGCGAAGTTCGGATCGGAAGCCGTGAAGAAGATCATCCCCGGCCCGGCGGCGCGCGACAGGCGATGACGGAACCACAGGGCGAGCGCCATGGCACCACCGGCAATCCCGGTAGTAATAAGAAAATCGATGAAGAGACCGGGACCGGCCCAGAGCGCGACCGATGCGATCAGCTTTGCGTCGCCGCCGCCGACGATCCTACGGAGATGCATCAGAAACCCTAAGAACAATAAACCGCAGCCGACGCCGATCGCGCCGATCCAATCGACCTCATGTTCCACGGAAAGGACATAGGTGGGGTAGAGGATCGAGATGGCCAGGCAATAGCGGTTCGGGATGATCAGGTGCCGCGCGTCACTGATCGCCGCGGCCACGATAAGGCCGGCGAACCCCAAAACGGCGACCTGGGAAATTTCGGGAAGCGGGAGCATCGCGGATCACAGGCATCGGTTGCGGCAGAAGAACAAAGGGCCGGGGCTTTGGAGACCCCGGCCCCTCTGTTTGGCGAGTTGTCTGGGCGGCCCGGTGCTTAGGGTCCGCCTGTATCGATCAACCGGCCGAGATCACGGCGGCGGAGAGCTCGCCGGAGACCACGCCGAACAGGTTCGACAGGGACTCGCCCATGCCGCGGAGCGCGGCGATGGCGGCGACCGACACAAGTGCGGCGATCAGGCCATACTCGATGGCCGTGGCGCCCGACTCGTCCTTTGCGAAGTCTCGAATAGCCTTAAACATGGTTGCAACCTCCTTTAACAGGGCATAACCAGCACCAATAATCGTCTGCCTGATTTAAAAAACAGTTAAAATGTCGAGGGGGTATGAGTACTAAAAAAAACTTAATACTTATAGACCTGCGGTTTATATGATGAAACCTGGGTTTCTAGAAAATAGTAAATGAAATTTTCGAAAATAAAATTTGCCACGACGGGTTGTGACGCCGTTGACAGAGCGGTGGCTGCCGGTTCAGGCCAGCTGAAATCAGTGATCCTCGATGTGTGGCAGGGGTAACGATTTCGCAAGGGGACGGGCCCTATACCGCTGGTCCCGCCGGAATCAGGATAGCGGAGCGCAACCTCGTGCAAGCCATCACCTATCACATCAAGGAAACGGGATATATCGCCCGCTTCACAAGTGTGCTGCGCGCGCACATTTGGCTTGTCGCGATCGTTCTGCTCTATCTGGGCGCCGCCTATCTGGTGGCCAGGCACTATGGCCTGACTCAGGGGATATCGGTTTCGCTTTACGGCCTCGTCGTGCCCCAGATGACGGCGGTCTATCTGCTTTTCTTCGCGTTGTTCTATCTGTCCTACGTGATGGTCGTGATCCGGCCCGCGCGGCTGATCCGCCATCTGGTGATGGACATCCAGGGGCAATGGCTGGTTGCCGAACGCCTGCTCGGCGGCTTGATAATGGTCTTCATACTGCAAGTATTCTTCTCGATCTTTACCTCGATGAAGGCAATGATCCCCGTGGTCAATCCTTTTTCTTGGGACGCCACTCTTGCCGAATGGGACCGGGCCTTGCACGGCGGCGTCGACCCCTGGGCCTTGATGCAGCCGCTGATCGGCTATCCCTTGGTCACGACCGTGATCAATTTCCTGTATCAGTGCTGGCTTTTCATCCTCTACGGCGTACTCGTCTGGCAGGCATTCGCGCTGAGCGACCAGCGCTTGCGCATGCAGTTTTTTCTCACTCTCGTGGTGCTTTGGGGTCTTCTAGGAAACGTCGCCGCGACGCTGCTGTCCTCGGCCGGCCCGGTCTATTTCGGGCGCGTTACCGGCCTGGAGGACCCCTTTCAGCCGCTCATGAGCTACCTGCGGGCGGCGAGCGAGGTGTCGCCGGTCTGGGCGCTGGAGGTCCATGACAGGCTTTGGAGCGCCTATGAGGCGGACAGCGACCAGCTGGGCAAAGGGGTCTCGGCCATGCCCAGCATACACGTCGCCACCTCGGTGCTCTTCGCGCTCACCGCCTGGCGCGTCAGCCGTGTACTCGGGGCCGTCCTCTGGGGCTATGCGGCCGTGGTGATGGTCGGTTCGGTACACCTGGCCTGGCATTACGCGCTCGACGGCTATGTCGCCGCGGTGCTGACCTGTCTGCTGTGGCTCGGGGTCGGTTGGTTGACCGCGCGCGGAGGCGCTCCCGCCATCCGGCCCCCGTCGTAGAGGGGCCGCTCGCCCGCTCGCTACGGGTGCCGGGACGGCCGTTCAACCAATCCGCAAGGGCGCTGATCTTTAGCGCTCAGGCGTTCCGATTCAGCGATGGGAGAGCGTGGCAGTGCACTCGGCTGTCCTCCAGCTTGGCCTTCAGGGTCTCGTCTCGAACCTGGCGAGCATTCTTATGACTGTCCATCTGGGCCTCCTTCGAAGTCTGAAGTGTCGCAACTCCAACTTCCTCGGTCTGACCCAAATGGACAACCTGTTGAAAGCTAACATCTAGTCGGCGACCAGGAGCTTGGTCCCGGCCGCGGCGACGCGCTCGGCCAGTTCGGGCGGCGGGGCGCGGTCGGTGATCAGTAGGTCGACCGCTTCGAAGCCGCAGACCTTGACCGGTGCGTGGCTGCCGAACTTGCTGTGGTCGGCGACGACGATGGTCTGGTCGGCCCGCGCCATGACCGCCCGCGAGAACTCCGCTTCCTGCAGGTAGAAGTCCATCAGGCCGTCCCGGTCGATGGCGCCGATCGAGAGCACCGCGTAGCGGGCCCGGAACTGCTCGACGAAGCGGCTCGCCGTATCGCCGAACACCGCGCCGTCGTCGGCGCGCAGCTCGCCGCCGGCCAGATAGACGCGGTTGCGGGCCACGAGACGGCCGGCGATGTCGGTGCAGTTGGTCACGATCAGCAAGTCGGCGTGGCCGGCGAGCGCCCGGGCGACGTAGGCGGTTGTCGAACCGGTATCCAGCATCACGGAATCGCCGTTTCGGACCTGGGCGGCGGCCAGGCGCGCGATACGTTCCTTTTCCCCGGCATTGCGCTCCATGCGCTTGCGGAACGCCGGCTCGCGCAAGAGGTGGGGCAGCGCCGCGCCGCCGTGCACCTTCTCGACCAAGCCTTTGTCGGCCATGGCCTTGACGTCGCGCCGGATCGTCTCGTCCGAGACCTCGAGCTGCCGGGCGAGGTCGGTCACGCTGCACGCGCCGTGCTGCGTAAGCGCTTTCATGATCGTCACCTGCCGGGCCGAACGATGCACGCCGATGGTCTCCTGGTCGGTGGGTTCCGTGCCGAACGCCTTTCACGGTAGTCTAGAACGTGCCGTTCTGCCCGGCAATGTGGGATAAATTGGGAATTTGTGGAATCCGGCTTGACAGACGGGAACCCCGCCGGTCACAGTTTTGGGGGCGGAAAAACCGTACCTCGCGACCAAAAAGGCGCTGGCTGTCCAGGGGGCTTTTCACCTGTCCGTTGGGGTCGGTCAGGTGCTTTCGCGGATTGTCGGTATTCCGGTCCCTGGCCGAGTGCGGCCGGACGGGGGCGAAACTTCGGCCCTCCGGGGAACACCGGACAGGGGCCGGTTCGCAAGAACATGCAAATAGGGAGACTAAGAACATGAGGGAGGACAGAAGGATATCGAGATTGGCGGCCTTGGCGGCCAGCGGCGCATTGGCGCTGGGCCTGGCCCTGCCGGCGAGCGCCGGCGTGGAATCCAAGGACCAGCTGATCCTGACCATCCACGATTGGACCGGCCAGTACATCACCACGCATATCATGGGCGAGGTGCTGCAAAAGGCCGGCTACAACGTGAAGTACCAGCAGGCCGATTACATCGCGCAGTTCGCCGGCCTCGAGTCCGGCGACCTCCATATCGCCATGGAGATGTGGGAAACCACGGGCAAGCAGGCCATGGAGGAAAGCCTCAAGACCGGCAAGACGCTCGATCTGGGCGAGACCGGGCTGTTCGCCATCGAGGAGTGGTGGTACCCCACGTACATGAAGGAGAAGTGCCCGGGCCTGCCGGACTGGAAGGCGCTCAACGACTGCGCCGAGGCCTTCTCGGCCCCGGAAACCGCTCCCAAGGGCCGCTATCTGGGCGGTCCCGTGACCTGGGCCGGCTTCGACGACGAGCGGGCCGAAGCGCTCGGCCTCGAGTACGAGGTCGTGCACGCCGGCACCGACGCCGCGCTCTTCGCCGAGCTGCAGTCCGCCTACCAGCGCAAGGCGCCCTTCCTGGGCTGGGTCTACGCGCCGCACTGGGCGCCCATCAAGTTCGAGGGCGAGTGGGTCGAGTTCCCGAAATATACGGAGGCCTGCTACAACGACCCGAAGTGGGGCTCCAACCCGGACATGGCCTACGACTGTGGCAAGCCGCGCGGCTGGATCAAGAAGGTCGGCTGGAAGGACGGTGCGGCCAAGTGGCCCTGCGCCTACGAGGCGGTCCGGAACTTCAAGCTCGACAACGACACCATGGGTAACCTGATCGCCGAGGTCGACCTCGAGGGCCGCAAGGTCGACGACGTGGTCAACCAGTGGATCGAGGAGAACGCAGGCACCTGGAAGGTCTGGATCGCCTGCAGCCAGTAACCTGGGATTGGGGGGTGCCGCCGGACCGGACGATCGCGTCCGGCGGCGGCCCTCGGGCCCACGACCAGCCTTTCCAAGAAGATGACTGCGCGTGATGGCCACTCGAGAGCAATCCGCTAGCGGGGCGGGGGCGAGTAGCGGCAAGGCCGCCGCGAAGACGGCGAAGCTTACCTGTTCGGGCGTGTGGAAGGTGTTCGGCCAGGGGGCCAAGGAATTCCTCGCCCGCCACGACACCGCGCCGAACGCGGCAGAGCTGACCGGGGCCGGTCTGATCGGGGCGGTGCGCGATGCCGGTCTTGAGGTCGGCGAGGGCGAGATCTTCGTCATCATGGGGCTCTCGGGCTCGGGCAAGTCGACCCTGGTGCGCTGCCTGTCCCGGCTCATCGAACCCACGGCCGGCGCCATCTTCTTCGAGGACCAGGACCTCCTGAAGACCTCGGAGAAAGAGATGATAGAGCTGCGCCGCCACAAGATGGGGATGGTGTTCCAGCACTTCGCCCTGCTGCCCCATCTCACCGTGCTCGGCAACGTGGCGTTTCCCCTCGAGGTTCAGGGCGTGGACCGCGAGACCCGCAAGCGTCGCGCGCTCGAGGTCATAGAGCTGGTCGGGCTGCAGGGCCGGGAGGCCTACTACCCGAGGGAGCTTTCCGGCGGCCAGCAGCAGCGCGTCGGCATCGCCCGCTCGCTCGCGGTCGAGCCGGAGATCTGGTTCCTGGACGAGCCCTTCTCGGCGCTCGATCCCCTGATCCGACGCGAGATGCAGGACGAGTTCCTGCGCCTGCAGAACGTTCTGCGCAAGACCATCGTTTTCATCACCCACGACTTCGACGAGGCGATTCGCCTGGCCGACCGGATCGCCATTATGCAGGACGGCGCGATCATCCAGATCGGCACGCCGGAGGCGCTGGTGCTCGACCCCGCGACCGATTACGTGGCCGAGTTCACCAAGGAGATCCCGCGCGCCAAGGTCCTGTCCGCCCAGGCCGTCATGTCGCCGCTCGGGGACGGCGAGGCCCCCTCTGGCGGCGTGCCCTGGAACACCAAGGTGGCGGAGCTGGCCGAACGCTTGGTCGACAGCGAAGAGGCCTTGGCCGTCCTCGATGCAGGGGGCCGGCCGATCGGACGCCTGGAGCGCCGCGCCGTGCTCGACGTTCTGGTCGGCAGGACGGGCGGGCCATGAGCGTCGCGGGCTCGACGCGGATCCTGCGCGACGGGGTCAGGCTGAACCCCTGGCTGGCGGCGTGGCTGGCCGCGCTCGTTGCGACGTTGCTGGTCTACCAGCTCCGGGAGGCCTGGCCCTGGGCGGTGAAGTATCCACGTGCCTGGAACGTTCCCCTGAGCTTCTGGATCAGCGGCTTCATGAAATGGCTGATCAACGATTTCGATCTCGGCCTGTTCACCTTCAAGGAGCTGACCCGCTCGCTCTCATGGCTGCTCGACTGGCCGCTGGCCGCCGCCAAAGGGCTCTTGTCCTCCGGCTTCACCTTCTCCTCCGATCCCAGAGCCCCGATCGTCGTCGAGCGGGTGTCGTGGGTCGCGCTGATCGGCGTCGTCGGGGTCATGGGATACAGCGCCGGGGGCTTGAGGCTGGCGCTCCTGGTCGGCGGCTGCTTCGCCTATCTCGCGGTCTTCGGCCAATGGGACAGCGCGATGGTGACCCTGAGTTCGATCGTCATCGCCGTGCCGCTGGGTGTCGCGCTGGGGCTCTTCGTCGGCATCGCCGGGTTTCGCTGGCTCCGCTTCGAGCAGGCGATAACGCCGATCCTGGACCTGATGCAGACGGTCCCCGTCTTCGCCTACCTGGTGCCGATCCTGTTCCTGTTCGGCTTCGGCCCGGTGGCGGCGATGATCGCGACGATCATCTATGCCACCCCGCCCATGGTCCGGGTCACCATGCTGGCGCTCAGGCAAGTACCGGACGAGGTAGTCGAGTTCGGCCGCATGGCCGGCTGCACGACCCGGCAGCTTCTATGGAAGGTGCAGATCCCCTCGGCTCAGGCGGGACTGATGGTCGGGGTCAACCAGGTCATCATGCTCTCGCTCAACATGGTGATCATCGCCTCGATGATCGGCGCCGGCGGCCTGGGCTTCGACGTCTTGAGCTCGCTGCGCCGCCTGTCCATTGGCCAGGGGCTGGAGGCGGGCATCGCGATCACCCTGCTGGCCATCGCCCTGGACCGTCTGAGCCAGGCCTTCGCCAACCGGCCGCCGCCCGACCATCGACGGCAGGAGTTGACCTGGGTCGCGCGTCACCCCTATCTGCTGACGGCACTGGGCATCCTCGTGGTCACCTGGATCATCGGCTTGGTCTGGCCGGCCGTGCACATCTATCCCGAGACCCTGGAGATCACCACCGGCGCGTTCTGGGAAGATCTGGTCGAGTGGATCAACGTCAACTTCTTCGACGAGTTGGAGGCGGTCAAGACCTGGCTGCTGCTCCATGTGCTGATCCCGGTGAAACGCTTCCTTCTGCAACTCCCCTGGGTCGCCGTCATCGCCCTGCTGGCGCTTGCCGGGCTCCAGCTCGGCGGGTGGCGGCTGGCGCTGCTGGTGGCCTGCCTGGCAGGCTTCATCGCCGTGACCGGCCAATGGGCGAAATCCATGGTCACGGTCTATCTCTGCGGCCTCTCGGTGGTGTTCGCGGCCCTGATCGGCGTGCCGGTCGGCATCTGGGCCGCGCGCAACGAGCGGGCCCACCGGGTTGTCCAAGTGATCATCGACACGCTCCAGACCCTGCCGTCCTTCGTCTACCTGATACCCGTCGTCATGCTGTTCCGCGTCGGCGATTTCTCGGCGATGATCGCGATCGTCGCCTACGCCGTGGCGCCCGCCGTCCGCTACACCGACCACGGCATCCGGCAGGTGCCGCCCCACCTGATCGAGGCGGCCCGCGCCATGGGCTGCACGCGCCGGCAGATTCTCTGGCGGGTCCAGATTCCTCTCGCGCTGCCCGAGATCATGCTGGGCATCAACCAGACCATCATGATGGCGTTGGCCATGCTCGTGATCACGGCATTGGTCGGCACCCGCGACCTGGGCCAGGAGGTCTATATCGCCTTGACCAAGGCCGATACCGGACGGGGTATCGTCGCCGGCGTCTCGGTGGCCTTCATCGCCATCATCGCCGACCGGCTGATCGCCGCCTGGGCGATGCGGCGCAAGCAGGAGCTGGGTCTCGCATGAGCGGAGGAGTGGGAGTCGCATGAACCAAGTCGCCGATCCGGCCGGCCGCGCCGCCGGTCTGCCCTGCTGGTCGGGCCAGGTCGCGCCCGAGCCGCTGTCGGGCGGCATCACCAACGTCAACTTCGTGGTCGCGGACCAAGGCCAGCGGTTTTTCGTGCGGATCGGCGAGGACATCCCGGTGCACGGCATCCTGCGCGTCAACGAGCTGGCGGCGACCCGGGCGGCCGAGGCGGCCGGGATCTCGCCCGAAGTCGTCTATGCCGAGCCGGGGGCCATCGTCATCCGCTTCGTCGAGGGCCGCACCTACACGCCCGACGACGTGCGCGACCCGGCGAATCTGGAGCGCATCGTCGCGCTGATCCGGCGCTGCCACCACGAAATGCCGAGGCACCTGCGGGGGCCGGTTCTGATGTTCTGGGTGTTCCATGTGATCCGCGACTATGCCGGCACCCTGCGCGACGGCAAGAGCCGCTCGCTGCCGCTGCTGCCCAAGCTGCTGGAGCGCGCGGAAACGCTCGAGGCGGCGGTCGGGCCGATCGAGGTGGTCTTCGGCCACAACGACCTGCTGGCCGCCAACTTCATCGACGACGGCCACCGGCTTTGGCTGGTCGACTGGGACTACGCGGGTTTCAATTCGCCCTTGTTCGACCTGGCCAACGTGGCCTCGAACAACGAATTTCCGCCGGCCCTGGTGAGCCGCCTGCTCGAGACCTATTACGGTGCGCATCCCGATACCGCCTTGCGCCGCCGCTACCAGGCCATGGCCTGCGCCTCGCTGCTGCGCGAGACCATGTGGTCCATGGTCTCCGAGATCCATTCGACCCTCGACTTCGACTATCTCGCCTACACCGACGAGAACCTGGCCCGCTTCGAGCGGAGCTACGGCGCGTTCGAGAGCGCCTGAGGACCTGCCATGGCATCCTTTCCCACGACGGCACGGGCAGTCATCATCGGCGGCGGAATCGTCGGCTGTTCGACCGCTTACCACCTGGCCCGGCTCGGTTGGCGCGACTTGGTGCTGCTCGAGAAGGGCAAGCTGACCAGCGGCTCCACCTTCCACGCCGCCGGCCTGGTCGGGCAGCTGCGCAGCAACGCCAACATCACCCAGCTCCTGAAGAACAGCGTCGATCTCTACGAGCGCCTCGAGGCCGAGACCGGGCAGGCCACCGGCTGGCAGGAGAACGGAGGCCTGCGCCTGGCCTGCAATGCCGAGCGTATGACCGAGATCAGGCGCCAGGCCACGACGGCGCATTCCTTCGGGCTGGAAATGCACCTGCTGACGCCCGCCGAGGCGCGCGAGCTTTGGCCCTTGATGGACGTGTCGGACCTGGTCGGCGCCGCCTTCCTGCCGACCGACGGCCAGGCCAATCCCACGGACATCACCCAGGCGCTCGCCAAGGGCGCGCGCCAGGGCGGCGTGCGGATCGTCGAGGACTGCGCGGTCACCGGCATCCGGGTCAAGGACGGCCGGGCCGTCGGCGTGGTGACGGACCAGGGCGAGCTCACGACCGAAGTCGTGGTCAACTGCGCCGGACAATGGGCGCGCGAGGTTGGCCGTCTGGCCGGTGTCAACGTGCCGCTGGTCTCGGTGCAGCACCAGTACATGGTGACCGGGCCGATCGACGGGATCACGCGCGGCCTGCCGACGCTTCGCGATCCGGACCGGCTGACCTACTTCAAGGAGGAGGTCGGCGGCCTGGTTATGGGCGGCTACGAGAGAAATCCCAAGCCCTGGGCGGAGGACGGCATTCCGGCCGGCTTCAACTTCTCGCTGCTCGACCCGGATTTCGACCATTTCGCGCAGCTCATGGAACAGGCGCTGATCCGCGTGCCCGCGCTCGAACATGCCGGCGTCAAGGAGCTGATCAACGGGCCGGAATCCTTTACGCCCGACGGCAATTTCATTCTGGGCGAGGCGCCGGAGGTGCGGAACTTCTTCGTCGGGGCCGGCTTCAACGCCTACGGTATCGCGGCGGGCGGCGGCGCCGGCCAGGCGCTGGCCGAGTGGATCGCCGGCGGCCAACCGCCGATGGACCTCTGGCCGGTCGACATCCGCCGCTTCGGCCGGCCGCATCAGAGCGCCGACTGGGTGCGGGCCCGGACCCTGGAGCTCTACGGCAAGCACTACACCATGGCCTGGCCGCACGAGGAGCACGACGCGGCGCGGCCCGAGCGGGTCTCGCCGCTCTATGCGGCGCTCGAGGGCCAGGGCGCCTGCTTCGGCGAGAAGCTGGGCTGGGAGCGCCCCAACTGGTTCGCCGGAGAAGGCCAGGAGGCGCGCGACGTCTACTCCTACGGCCGGCAGAACTGGTTCGAGGCGGTTGGCCGGGAGCACCGCGCCGTGCGCGAACGGGCCGGGCTGTTCGACCAATCCTCCTTCGCCAAGTTTCTCATGGTCGGCCCCGACGCGGCGGCGGCGCTGGGCTGGATCTGCGCCAACGACGTGGACAAGCCGGTCGGGTCGCTGACCTACACCCAGATGCTGAACCCCCGCGGCGGTATCGAGTGCGACCTGACCGTGGCGCGCTTGGCCGCGG
>JAOUCL010000298.1 GCA_029859805.1 Rhodospirillales bacterium
GGTGTTCGAGGTCGGGAACGACGGGGGCGACGGCCAGCTTTGGACCCTCAAGGACGTCAGCTTCCGGGTCTATAAGGGTGAGACCCTGGGGATCATCGGCCGCAACGGCGCCGGCAAGACGACGCTGCTCCGAGTGATCAGCAACATCACGCAGCCGACCTCGGGTAGCGTCAAGGTCTCCGGCTCCATCGCACCGGTCCTGGCCCTGCAGTCGGGCTTCAACCCCCAGTTCACCGGGCGCGAGAACGTCTATCTGAAGTGCGCCATCATGGGTCTGAGCCGGAAGGAAACAGACAATCGAATCGAGGACATCCTCGATTTCGCCAATATTCACGAGTTCATCGATAGGCCCTTGAGGACTTATTCGAACGGCATGCGCGCCCGGCTCGCCTTCGCGGTCGCCTTCAACGCCGAGCCCGAGATCCTGGTGATCGACGAGGTCCTGGCGGTCGGCGACGAGACCTTCCGGCGCAAATGCATCGCGCGCATCGCGGCGCTGAAGGAGAACGGCACGACCATCCTCTTCGTATCCCACAGCCCGCCCATGGTGCTGCAGCTCTGCGACCGGGCGATCCTGCTCGACAAGGGCGAATTATTGGTCGCCGGCGATCCCAAGCTGATTGTGTCGAGCTATCAAAGGTTCGTCTATGCGCCGCACGAGGAGCGCTCCAAGGTGCGTGCCGACCTCCTGGCCCAGGCCTCCAACGGCGCTCCTGCGGCCGGCGTCGGCGACGCGATACCCAGCCCCGAAACCGCAGACCCTTCCCCGAAAAGTCTCCCGAGCGCCGATTTCGATCCGGCGCTCGTCCCGCAGAGCACCACCGAATCCATACCCCAGGGCGCGCGGATCATCGAGACCGCGATCCTGGACCAAGACGACAGACGGGTGAATCTGCTGTCGCCGCGGCAAGCCTACAAGCTCACCCTCACCGTAGTCTTCCCGCAGCCGGGGACACAGGTGCGGTACAAAATGATCATCAAGACAGTCGAGGGCCTCGAGGTCGCCGGGGCCGAGTCGCATCCGCAAGCGGACAACAGACCCTTCGTCGACGCAGGCACGAAGCTGGTGGTGACGTTCCCCTTTGTCACGCGCCTTGCGCCCGGCACGTACTTCGTGGATGCCGGCATCGTCGGCAAGATCGAGAATCGCACCATGGTTCTCCATAGAATCACCGATGCCGTGGCCTTCCGCGTGGCCGCCGATCCCGACCGTCCGATCATGGCCCTCACCGACATTTCGGCCGGGCCAGTCCGCGAGGTCGCGGCGCATCACGCGACAAATCAGGCCGGCGCCGAACAAACCAAAGCCGGCTAAACCGGCCGGCGCCAAAGCGAAGACTCGCCGATGGGGCCCGCCCCGAACAAGAGCAAGCTTGTACTGCGGGGCGCGGCCTGTTTCGATATGCGCCGAAATTATGGCCAGCCTCCAAATCCGCGCAGGCTTGGTCGTTCGAATGGGGAAAACGGAAGGGAGTATCTGCTGCGTCGATGCAGTCGAAGCGCGATCGTCGCATCCAGCACGAACCGGCGTCGTCGAGAGCGATCTTTGGGACAACGGCCCATAGCTCTCACCCGCGCGGCCGCCAGGGCATCGAAGCGAAGCGGTGTCCGGCAATCTCCACATTCTGAGCCTACGAGAGGGATCACGTTAATCCGGCCGTCGCGATCTGGCAGCATAGCTATGATCACGTTGACCGGATCGGGTCGATACGCTTAGGAGGCGTTAATGGGCATCACCTCTGCGACGAGATTTGTGGTAACCTGTGCCGCCCGGACCGGCAGTAGCATGTTTACCAGCCTGCTACAGTCCCACCCGGAAATCTGCTGCCACGGCGAGGTCTTCGGGTGGAGGGTGTTTGAGGGCTTTAAGGGAATCAACTACAACGGACCCATCAGCGAGCATCGCAAGCCTCCCATCGTCGACAAACTCGTCCAGCTCCGTCTCGACGATCCCGTGTCATTCCTGCGGGATTTCGTTCTCTTTGCCGGCGAGTACAAAGCCGTTGGGTTGAAGTTCAAATACGAAGAACTTTCAATTGAACATTTTACCGCCGTTCGGCACTGGATTCGCGACAATCGAGACATAAAAATAGTCCATCTGACCCGGGAAAACCTGCTCAAGAGATACGTTTCTCAAGTCATAGCAACGAAGATAACGAAGGTTTTCAATACCTGGCAGGAAGTACCGCCGCCGACCCGCATTACCCTGTCTCCCGAGGAGTGCGAGCGCGAGTTCGCGCACACGGAGCAAAGGCAAGAGCGATACGCAAAGCTTTTCTCGAAGCATGACGTTCTAAACCTGACCTACGAAGAGCTAATTGCCGACCGAGATGTCAAGCTCACCCAGATTCAGACTTTCCTCGGACTTGAACCTACGGAACTTCGTACGGGTATGAAGAAAATTAACCCGGACTCGCTGGCGGATTTGCTCGAAAACTATGACGAGTTGCGCGAGCATTTTGTAGGGACACGCTTCGAGTTGTTCTTCGATTGACCAGATCAGAGCATCAAACCGGAAGTTCGCTGTCGAGGACAGTGGATCAGGGCCAGGGTCGCGCCGCGGTCACCACCCGTGATACAATTCCTCGTTGCTGCGGGAATCATCGGGTCAATAGCGGATCTAGCGGTATGCCCCTTCGGACCAGCGTTATTTGCCAAGCATCAGGGGGACGGGATGAACCCGGATAATCTCACCGATCAGGGCCCCATGCTTCGTCGACGATTTTCTGCCGAGCAGCTCGAGAGTTACCTGGCCGCCGGCCAGAAATCGATTCGTGGTTGGCTGCACTTGACCGACTCGCACCTGATTGCCGGCATCGGCCAGTTTCAGACCACATCCGGCTTCGACGGATCCTTGGGAGAAATTGGCGTTCTGCACGGCAAATCCTTTATCCTGTTATATCTGTTGTCCCATGCCTCTGAATCTACCTTCGCCATTGATGTGTTTGAACAGCAGGAGTTGAATCTCGACCGATCTGGTCATGGCACGAGCAAGGAGAAATTCCTGTCCAACCTTCGCGAGTGTATTGGCGACGATCGTCATGTTCGGGTTTTTGACTGCAGCTCCGTCGCCGTTTCTCCCGAGGATCTCCTGGATGCGGTCGGTCCGGTAAGATTCTTTAGCATCGACGGCGGGCATACCGACGAACTCACCGCGAACGATTTGACGCTCGCCGATCGCTGTCTCTGCGAACACGGCGTGATACTAGTGGATGATTACTTCAACAGGAATTGGCCTGGTGTCTCGAATGGGGTGCACAGGTTTTTCGAAACCAGAGCGCCGAGACTGGCCCCATTTGCAATCGGAGCCAACAAGGTCTTCTTTTGCCGGCCCGATTTCGCCGAAGAGTACCGTGCGGGCTTGAGACGGAACATCCGCCCCACATACGCTGAGATCTTCAAGCGTTCGGTGTTCTTTGGTTTTCCGGTAGATATCTACCGACCACCCGTCGATCCGCCAGCAGCGCCGTGAAGTGGCGCTGCTTCTTGAAATACCGTCCAATTTGAGCTGGCGAAAGATTCTGGACACGGCCCCTACCTCCTGCAGCGCACGGCTCCAGAAGATTGCGAAAAGAAGCACCAATCGACCGTCACCTCCCTGTGGTTGAGCAGGGGAGCGGGCCGGCGACGAATCTAAGCAAAACGAAAACACCCCAGTGGAAATCTGGACAAGAAAATGAAGCATAACAAATCGATGGTCAGAATCGTTCATGCTTTTATTGCTGTTTTCCTGTTTATAACCGGGTTGGAGCTAAGCGTATATATCTATGTTTCGATATTCGAAGAAAGATATGTTTTCCGCGATTTCTCCCAGTTTGCAATCGAGGACGGCAAAAATAGATGGAGAGTGGAAAAGCGCTTCAGTCCGGCGCTCGGCTGGGAACACTATCACCAGACACCCTTCGGCGAGCGAAGACGGCCGACCGAATATGAAGAGAGTTTCATCGCCACGTTCGGCGACTCTTTTACCTGGGGCACCGACCTGCAACGCACGGAGACCTGGCAAACCAGACTGTCCGAGATGCTGGGCCGCAACGTCTTCAATTTCGGGGGCACGGCGTACGGGACGGACCAAGCGCTCCTGCGCTACCTGCGGGATCACGAGAAGGTCGACGTCGATATTTCTATTCTAGCCCTGATACCCGAAAACATTAACCGGATCGCCAATGTCTATCGGAAGTTCTATTTCAAGCGCACCGGGATACCTACGACCAAGCCCTATTTTTCGGTGGTCGATGGCCAGGTCGTTCTCAATGAGAACCCCATTCGAAAAAGGGACGAGATAAACAGGCTGAAGGACGAGGCTTTCTTGAGGGAGATCGCCGAATACGATTACTGGGCCAGAAGAATGTTCGACCGGCCCGAAAAGAAATTTCCGCATATCGGGCTCCTGTTCGATTCGAATTTCCTCTCGCAAACGAAGGATATCATTGCCGGCCATGACACGGCGAAATACTCCGAGGCCCGGTCGAGCGATAACCTGTGGGACAACCCGACCTATGTCGTGATCATGAAGCACATATTCGCCACCTTCGTCGAAGAGGCCAAGAAGACCGGCGAAACGCCCATATTGATGCTGCTGCCGCAAGGCCAGGACATTCGGCAAATTCTCGACGGTCAACGCTATCCGGGCGAAGGCGTGATGCAGGAGGAATGCCGGGCAAAAGGCTATCTATGCATCTTTCCCGCCGACTTCATGGCGGACAGCATCGGATCCTCCCAGCGAATCCCCGAGTATTATTTTCGTGGCGGCATCGGCCACCCGACGCCCAAGGCGACGGAACTGATCGCCGCTGCGGTCTACCGGTTTTTGCAGGACGAAGCATTGATCGAGAACTGAATGCCGTGCCCGCCAAGCGGGTCACGTCTTCCGGCCGATGACTATGCACAGTCCTCCTTCGCTGCCGTATTGGGAGAACAGCATGCCGACCTCGGCCAAGAAGCGGTCGAACCCGGTCCCTGGAGACTTCGGCTCGAAGAGCTTTTCCTCCGCCGAGAAGGTTCCGATTATGTTCGGAATCGACGAGACGAAGGTAAAACCCGCCTCGGCGAACCAGCCGAGCGTTTCCGATATGGTGTGCTTGCTTTCCTGCGGATGGCAGTATTGATCCAGAATCCAGGCCCGCCGCTTCTCGGGCGACAGGTCTTTCCGCAGATGCGGATCGAGGAACAGGATCCGCTCGCCGAACAGATTGAACAGGTGCCGACGCAGATCGGTTCTAAGCCGCCCGATCTTGTTGTAGAGACCGACGACGATGTAGCCGCCCGGCTTGACCAACTGCGCGATGGACAGAAACGCGGCCCTGGTATCCGCCGTATGGTGGAGAACGCCGTTCGAGATCACGAGGTCCATGCTGCGTTTCTTTATGCAGGGATTGAAGAGGTTCATCTGGATGAACTTGATCCCCTTGATGCTGTTCTTCCTGGCGAAATCCATCCCGAGCTTCAGCGAAGCAAGGGTCATGTCGGTCGCGTAGACGTGCGACATGGTCGTGGCGGCCAGGTAATTGCTCATTTGTCCCGTCCCGCAGCCGACCTCGAGCAGCCGGGTGTTCATCGGGATCTGCTTGCGCAGCAACCTGGCGAATACGCCTTTGTTGGCGCGCTCCACGAAGACGGCCATATCGTCGAAATCGTTGTAGTTGGGAAACGGCGCGTCCGTATAGAAATCCTGGACCCGGCCCGTCGTATCGCTGGACTTTTCCCCGGAAGGAGCTTCGGGATTGACGAAGAGTTCGAAGATGTCCTCGCCGACGGTGTAACGATGGCGCCCGTCCGCTGTCACCAACTCTCCTGCTTCGAGGAACAACGCCTCCCCGGTCACTGGGCAGACCAGATTCTCGTCGAAGGGTTTTGTTGACTGGGACATGTTCCTTGGCTCGCCTCCTGCCCGATCTCGATTCGTTTCCGAGGATCTCGTTCTTTCAGCCCCTGGTTCCTGCCCTTGGTTTTCTTTCGTTACCCGGTTTCAC
>JAOUCL010000069.1 GCA_029859805.1 Rhodospirillales bacterium
TCGACAGCTTCATGGTGAAGGGCTCGTCGGCGCTTCCGGTCATCAGGCTCTCGTACAGATAGCTCAGCCCGGCGGCGGCGTTGCCCTTGGGAATGTGACCGTTGAAGCTGTCGAAGGTGCCCTGCTCGGCCATCCGCAGCGTGCCGCCCTTGGGGGCGTCCGGGTTGACGTAGTCGAAGTGTTCGAAGTCCGGGCCGTACTTCGGCGTGCCGTGCATGGCGATCGCATGGGCCTTGTGGATCTTCTGCTCTTGCGCCCGCGCCGCTAGAGCCGGGACAATCGCGAAGGCTGCAATCAAGACGGCTGAGACTAGGCGCATGGGCCTCTTGCGACTCGTGATCACGTGCGCATAGAGGGAATTAAGGCCTCCGATTCCCCGACGCAAGGCAAAAGGCCCGGTGCTCACGCGGAGTTAATCCCCGCCAGCAACTCCAGCGCGGCCTCGTGCACCCGCTGGTCGCCCGCGGCGATGATCCGGCGGTCGGTCTCGAGGCCGAGCGCGCCGCCCTTCCAGTCGGTTATCACACCGCCCGCGCCCTCCACCACCGGCACCAGGGCCATGAAGTCGTAGGGGTCCATGTCGGCCTCGACGACCAGGTCGAGGTGGCCGCTGGCGAGCGCCCCGTAGGCGAAGCAGTCGCCGCCGTAGAGCACCATCTTGGCCGCCTTGCGCACCCGCTCGAAGGCCGGGAACTCGGCGTCGCCGAACATGTGCGGCGTGGTGGCGGTCAGCACGGCGCCGGCCAGCTCCGCGCAGGGCCGCACCCGGACCTCGCGCGCGCCCTGCCGGTCTTCGAAGCGGGTCGCCCGCCCGGCGGCGCCGATCCAGCGCTCGCCCAGCATCGGCATGTCGATGAGGCCGAGGATCGGCCGGCCCTCGTGCAGCAGCGCGATCAGGGTGCCGAACAGCGGGTTGCCGGTGACGAACTTCTTGGTGCCGTCGATCGGATCGAGCACCCAGACGTACTCGGCCTCGGGCCGGTCGCTGCCCCCTTCCTCGCCGATGACGCCGTGGTCGTGGTATCTGTCGGCGATGATCTCCCGGATCCTCGCTTCCGCCTCGCGGTCGGCCAGCGTGACCGGCGTGTCGTCCGGCTTGTCCTGCACGTCGAGGCGGGTGCGGAAATAGCGGTGCGCCACCTCGCCTGCCGCCGCGGCCATCTCCCCGGCCAGCGTGACGAAGGCCCGCGGGCAGGACGCGGCCGTCATGATACGGCCGTCACCGCGACGTCATTCCGGCAGCGGCGCGGGGCTGCCGCTGAGCGAGCGCAGATAGGCGATCAGATTGGCCCGGTCTTCGATCTTCTTGAGACCGGCGAAGCTCATCTTGGTGCCCGGCGCCCAGTCCTTGGGCTTGCCGAGGAAGCCGTCCAGGTTCTCATAGGTCCAGCCGTTTCCGGACTTTTCCTGGAGACCCTTGGAATAGGTGAACCCGTCGACGCTCGCGATGGCGCGGCCGACTAGGTTCCACAGGTTCGGGCCGATCTTGTTGGCGCCGCCCTCTTCGACGGTGTGGCAGGAGGTGCACTTGCGCGACACCTTCTGGCCGGCCGCCACGTCGGCCGCGGCAAGCAGCGGCAGCACCGAGCCGGGCCTGGGCGCTTCGGACGCCGCGGCGTCCGTGGGCGAGGCCTCGGCGGGCGCGGCGCCGACGACCGGATAGGCATTCTGGGCGAGTTCCTGGGGCTGGACCAGCAGATGAGCGACGAAGCCGCTGAACGAGGCGATGATGCCGGCCGTCAGTACGGCGGCGACCACCTTGTTGACTTCTAGGCCAGACATCGCTTCCCCCTTGCGCACCCGATAGACCGGAGCGGAACTTAGCCGCACGGCCCGGCGCGTTCAATAGCGCGCGTTGAAAAGCGACCTTTAGAAAAGCGTTTTTCGGGGCGGGGCGCGCGGCTATGCTGCCGCGGCCCGCCGCCGGAACGCGGAACTCGTACCGGGACAGACCGCCCGTGAGCCTGCCTGCCAACCCGATCGTCGTGATCCCCGCTCGTCTGGCGTCGGTCCGCCTGCCGGACAAGCCGCTGGCCGAGATCCACGGCGAGCCGATGATCGTCCACGTCTGGCGCCGGGCGGTCGAGGCGGCGGTCGGGCCGGTCGTGGTGGCGGCGGGCGAAGCGGCCATCGCCGAGGCGATCGAGGCGGCCGGTGGCCGGGCGGTGCTGACCCGGCCGGAGCACCCCTCGGGGTCGGACCGGGTGCACGAGGCGCTCGCCCAGGTCGACCCGGGTAGCACCCACGACGTCGTCGTCAACCTGCAGGGCGACCTGCCGACCCTGCCGCCGCAGCTCCTGCAAGCGGTTCTCGAGCCGCTCGGTGAGCCCGCCGTCGACATCGCGACCCTGGCGGTCGAGATCACGGAGCCGGCCGAGCGCCACGATCCCAATGTGGTCAAGGTGGCCGCCGGCTTTGCGGCCGGCAACCCAATCGCCCGCGCGCTCTATTTCAGCCGCTCGCCGGTGCCTTGGCCGGGTGCGGAGGATGCCCTGCCGCTCTATCACCACGTCGGCCTCTACGCCTACCGGCGGGCCGCGCTGGAACGCTTCGTGGCCCTGCCGCGCGGCGTGCTGGAAGCGCGCGAGCGCCTGGAGCAACTGCGCGCTCTCGAGGCCGGCCTGCGCATCGACGTGGCGCTCGTTGACACGCTTCCCGTCGGTGTCGATACTCCGGCCGACTTGGCGCGCGCCCGCGCGGTGCTGGCGCCGCCGTCCTCAACTTGACCGGGCCCGCCTCGTCGCCGAGATGACCGCCGCCGATCCCCAAAAGCTGATCGCCTTTCAGGGCGTGCATGGCGCCTATTCCGACATGGCCTGCAGGAGCGCCCATCCGGAGCTGTCCACCCTGCCCTGCCCGTCCTTCGAGGACACCTTCGCCGCGGTGCGCGACGGCCGGGCCGAGCTGGCGATGATTCCAATCGAGAATTCCAGCGCGGGGCGGGTCGCCGACATCCACCACCTCTTGCCCGAGTCCGGTCTGCATATCGTCGGCGAGCACTTCGAGCGCGTGAACCACCAGTTGCTCGCGCCGAAAGGGGCGACGCTGGGAGGCCTCGAGGTGGTGCGCAGCCACGTGCAGGCGCTCTCGCAGTGCCGGGAGTTCATTCGGTCCCACGGAATCAAGCCGGTGGTCTATGCCGACACCGCCGGCGCCGCGGCCGAGGTGGCCGCCCTGAACGACCCGGCCCAGGCGGCGATCGCCTCGGCCCTGGCCGGGGAGATTTACGCGCTCGAGGTACTGAAGGGCGACATCGAGGACGCCGAGCACAACACGACCCGCTTCCTGGTCATGGCGCGCGAGCCGGTCGATCCCGACCCGGCCGGTGGGCTGGTGATTACCAGCTTCGTGTTCCGGGTGCGCTCCGTGCCGGCCGCGCTCTACAAGGCGCTGGGCGGCTTCGCGACCAACGGGGTCAACATCACCAAGCTCGAGAGCTACATCGTCGACGGCAGCTTCAACGTGGCCCAGTTCTACGCCGATATCGAGGGCCATCCGGACCAGCGCCCGGTCCGCCTGGCGCTGGAAGAGCTCAGCTTCTTCTCGCGCGAGGTCAGGATCCTGGGCGTCTACCATGCCGCGCCCTTCCGCGGCGGCGAGCTGAGCGCCGGCGGGCTCTGATACCGGGGGGACGCAGGGCCGCCCCGGACCCACTCGCCGGACCGGGCTGCTCGACCGGTCACAACAAGATTATTTGAAATCGCCGGCAGAGGATGCTTAGCTGACGGTCAGGTGAAGTTGTACCAAAGGATATGAGCGGGGACAGCAATGAGCAGACGTGGAAAGTGGTCCGTGGCCGGGATCGAGCCCCGGCTCGATGACGTGCTCGCCGACCCGCTCGTGCGGACCGTCATGCGCCGCGATGGCGTGACCTCGGAGGAGCTCCGCGGCATCCTAGAAGCGCTGCGTGCGCAGCGGGCCGAAACGGACGCCGAGGGAAACCGAGGCGACGAGTCCTCGGACTGAACGCGCGCCAAGCCTCCGCTAGCACGCTTCGGCCAGCCAGTCCTCGATCAGGCGCCGGGCGATGGAATCGGCGCGCGGCAGGCGGAAGCTCTCGTCCTCCGGCGAGTTCAAGAGGTCCTCGCGGCTGAACCAGGCCGCCGATTCGATCTCGGCCCGGTTGACCCGCAGCTCCGCGGGTTCGATGCGCGCGTGGAAACCCAGCATGAGCGACGAGGGGAAGGGCCAGGGCTGGGACGACTGGTAGAAGACCTGGCCCGGGTCGAACCGCAACCCGACTTCTTCGGCGACCTCGCGTGCGACGGCCTCCTCCAGGGTCTCGCCCGGCTCGACGAAGCCGGCGAGCGTCGAATGCATACCCGGCGGCCAGATCTCCTGCCGGCCGAGCACGCAACGCGCGCCGTCGTGCACCAGCATGATCACCGCCGGGTCGGTGCGCGGGAAGTGCTGAGATCCGCAGTCGGGGGCGCTGCAGACGCGCTGGTGGCCGGCCCGCCGGATCTTGGTCGGCTGGCCGCAGACGCCGCAGAAGCGGTGCCGCCGATGCCAGTGCATCAGGCCGCGGGCATAGGCCAGCACCGCGCCGTCCGAGCGCTCGAGCAGCGGACCGACGGCGCGCAGGTCCTGGAACGCGCCTAGGTCGGCCAGTGCCGGCTCCTGTTCGGGCGCCTCCAGTGCCGAGACATCGAACGCGAAGTAGGCCCGCGTTTCGTTCAGGCCCAGGAAAGCGAGGGTCTCGGCCCAGTCGACCAGACTGCCGGCCCGCGCGGCGTCGAGCCAGACCGGCCGCGGCGTATCGCCGGGCGCGACCAGGTTCCGCGACCGCCAGACCGCGGCGAAGCGGGTCGCGGGGTCGCTCAGCCGCGCCTTGATCCAGGCCTCGTCGCTGCGCAGGTGATCGGCGCGGTCGAGGCCGGCGCCGCTATAGAAGTTGGGCCTCCCCATGGCGGCGAAGGTGGCACAATCCCAGGAGCGAGGCAATCAGGCCCCGATTACCCGGGGAATGAGGTGCGCCCCCTATACCAGGAATCGGCTTGCCGGGGACGGCGCGATCGGTCGCCCTTTTCGGTCCTTGGGGCGGGGAGATTTGGCGCGATGCGGCGGCGGGACCCCCTGAAACTTTCGCTCGGTGTCTTGGTCGGGCTTCCCCTGGCGGGCGGCGTGTATGTTACCTTGGAGCTGCAGTGACCGCGGTGCACTCGAAGCGGTGCACTCGAAGCTTGCCCCGCCGGGCCGGATCGCGGATAGTCTGGACTCGGGAGGTTGGCGGCGGACGGGCGGCTCGCCAACCCGGTCAGGCCCGGAAGGGAGCAGCCGTAACGAGATTTGCCCGGGTCGTTTACCCAGCCTCCCACCTGTCCCGCCCGGAGTCCCGGCGGTGATGCGGCAAGCCAAGGCGCCCGGGACCGGGCGCCGCGATGTTGAGCGCCTCCCGGCGAAGGCCCAGCGATGACGGAACAGCCCGCCGAGCGCGAGGAAGCCACCGCCTACAGGGTGCTCGCGCGCAAGTACCGACCGGCCAGCTTCGCCGACCTGATCGGCCAGGAGGCCCTGGTCCGTACGCTGACCAATGCGATCGCCGGCGGGCGCTTGGCCCATGCCTTTATCCTCACCGGAGTGCGCGGCGTCGGCAAGACCACGACGGCGCGGATCATCGCCCGGGCGCTCAACTGCGTCGGCCCCGATGGCGCGGGCGGCGCGACCGCCACGCCCTGCGGCCGCTGCGAGCACTGCGAGTCAATCACGCAGGATCGCCACGTCGATGTGGTCGAGATGGACGCGGCCAGCCGCACCGGCATCGACGACATCCGGGAGCTGATCGAGGGCGTGCGCTATCGGCCGGTCTCCGCGCGCACCAAGGTCTACATCATCGACGAGGTTCACATGCTGTCCCGGCAGGCCTTCAACGGCCTGCTGAAGACCCTGGAAGAGCCGCCGGAGCACGTCGTCTTCATTTTCGCGACGACCGAGATCCGCAAGGTGCCGGTGACCGTGCTGTCTCGCTGCCAGCGCTTCGACCTGCGCCGGGTCGCGCAGGAGGAACTGGCCCGGCACTTCAGCGAGATCGCCCGCAAGGAAGACGTCGAGGTCGACGAGGCGGCGCTCGCCATGATCGCCCGGGCGGCCGACGGGTCGGTGCGCGACGGGCTTTCTCTGCTGGACCAGGCCATGGCCATGTCGGGGTCGGGGTCGGGCGCCGAGGCGGCCGGCGGCACCGCCCGGGTGGAGGAAGCGCAGGTCCGGGAGATGCTGGGCCTGTCCGACCGGGCGCGGGTCTTCGACCTGTTCGAGGCCGTGATCGGCGGCCGAGCCCCTGGGGCGCTCGAGATCCTTTCGGACATGTACGCCGCCGGTGCCGACCCGGCGGTGGTGCTCCAGGATCTGTTGGAGCTGGCCCATTTCCTGACCCGGGCCAAGCTGGTGCCCGAGAATGCCGATGCGCCGGGCCTGCCCGAGACCGAGCGGGTGCGCGGCCGCGCGCTGGCCGATGCGCTTTCCCTGCCGACCTTGGCACGCTGCTGGCAGATGCTGCTCAAGGGCCTCGGCGAGACCCGGGACGCGCCCTCTCCGTTGCAGGCGGCGGAGATGGTGCTGATCCGCCTGACCTACGCCAGCGAGCTGCCGACACCGGGCGATCTGGTCAAGCGCCTTGATGCATCGCAGGACAGCGGCGGCATCCAGCCCACCGGTCCAGCCGCGCGATCGCCGGGCGGCGCGGCGGCGCCGGTCGCGGACCGCGGAGCGCAAACGGCCCTGGCGCCGCAGCTGCAGCCGGCCGTGGGAAGCGAGCCCGCGGTGGCGCCCGAAACTCTGCCGCAGCCGACCAGTTTCACCGAGGTCGTCGCCCTGGCAGAGGCGCGCCGCGAGGTCCTGCTCGCCAATCATCTGACCGGTGACGTGCATCTGGTCCACTTTGAGCCGGGGCGGATCGAGTTTCGGCCCGAGGCGGCGGCGCCTCGCGATCTCGCCGGCCGGCTCGGGCGGCTGTTGCAGGAGTGGACCGGGGAGCGCTGGGTGGTCAGCGTATCCGATGCACCGGGCGCAGCAATGCTGCGCGACGCACGCCGGGACTTGGCGGACAGACAGCGCGCGGCGGCGCAGGAGAACCCGCTGGTCCAAGCGGTGCTGGAAACCTTTCCCGGCGCCAAGATGGTCGCCCTGCGCGACGAACCACCCGGCGCGGACGATGATTCCGGAGCCGGCGGCCCGGCGAACGGTTGACACAGCCGGCACAATCGGGGAAACGGGACGGTATGAAGAACCTCGGTCAGATGATGAAACAGGCCCAGCAGATGCAGGCCAAGATGGCGGAGCTGCAGGACAAGCTCGCCGAGTCCGAAATGACCGGCGCGGCCGGCGGCGGCATGGTCCAGGTCACCATGAACGGCAAGGGCGAGCTGCGCGCCGTCAAGATCGACCCCTCCTTGCTCACGCCTGCCGATGCGGAGGTGCTGGAGGACCTGGTCGTCGCCGCCGCCAACGATGCCAAGGCCAAGGTCGAATCCCACGTCGCCGAGGAGATGCAGAAACTGACCGGCGGCCTGGCCCTGCCGCCGGGCATGAAGCTGCCGTTCTAACGACCGAGCGAAGGCCGCCTAGTGCGGCCCCGGGCTCCGCAGGCGTCCGTCGGGGCCCGGCTCCAGCAAGTGGATGTCCCACCTTGCACCCGCGCTTCTCTGTTTTTCCAGCTTTTGCGCGATCAGCACCTTTTCGCCGTCGCTGCGCAGGTTGATCATGCCGTAACGGGCGACGCTGCGCTCCAGCTGCCGGAGTGCGTCCTTGTAGCGCTTCAACGCCTTGTCCTTGTCGGCGGACGTCGAGGCGGCGTCGATCGCCTTGGCCTTTTTCACCAGGTCCTGGCGCAGTAAGTGCGGCTGTTTGATCGAGTCCTTGGTTGAGCGGGCGAGCTCGGTACTGAAGATCAGCGGCCGGCTGCCGCGGCCGTACTTGCCGAGCGCGCCCAGGGCGTCCGGGCGCGGATGGGCGTAGGATTCCTCGTCGCCGCTGGAGACCACCGTGGCCGCCGCGTTGACGGCCCGCAGGAAGATGTTCCGGAAATGCGGGCTGCCGTGGTGGCAGGCCTTGGCGCAGTCGCACTCGAACACGTGACGGGCGATCGAGACCGTCATGGTCTCGTCCTCCGCGCTCTTCGGCGGCTGCGCCAGGCCGGTGTAGTGCTCCAGCAGATAGTCCTCGGATTCCGTGTTCAGGTCCCCACCCAGAAGGCAGGTCACCTTGTCGTAGACCAGCTTCAGGATGACCGAGTGGCCGTTCTTGGTCTTGCCGACGTCCTTAAACCAGCGCAGCCGCGGCTTGCCGGCCGGGTCCGGCTCGCCGACCGGACCCAAGACCTGGATTGTCAGAGGCTTGGCCGGGTCGTAGCCGGGCAGGTGGCCGTCCTCGGCCGAGAGCATCCGCATGTCCTGGACCCGTCCCTCGGTCGCCGCCATGTGCATCAGGTTGGGATAGCGCTTCTTGCCGCGCTTGGCCGCCTGCCCGACCAGGGCCTTGAGACTCCCCAGGTCCGGACAAAGACCGGTCAAGTAGAACACTTTGTTGCCCGGGTCGCGGGGCCGGGGACCCAGCCGGGCGTTCCTTTTCGCCGCGACTCGTTCGACGATGCCGTTGTGATAGACCGTGTCGATCTTGACCTTCGGTTCTTCGAAGATCCGCCGGAAGCCTCCGTAGTGGTCCTTGTCCGGGTGCGTGATGATCGCCGACTCGAAGGTGAAGGTCTTCTTGAAGCCGCGGAACCGCCAGCGCAGGAAGCGGTACATGTTGCTCTCGGCCCCGGCATCGATCAGGATGTGCCTGTCCTTGGGGGTGACGATGTGGCAGCCGTCGCCCTGGCCGACGTCGATGAAGTTCACTTCCAAAACCCGCTCTTCCTGAACGCTGTCCTCGTGGACCCAGCCGTCGGTGCCGCGCGCGGCGACCTGCCACCAGTCGCCCTCCTTGCCGTTGACGGTGATCCAGTCGCCCCAGATCAGGTGGTTGCGCGGTTTCTTGCCTTTGGTCTTGCCGGCCACCTTTTCGCCGTAGACCACGGTCGAGGGATACCCGGCATAAAGGTTCCTGGGTAGCGGCATGGGACCCTCCCGGTTCTGCTATCAGTGGTCGTGCTTGCGCCAGACTACCTCGACCGAATTCATCAGTACAGGATTTGTCGCGCCGCGATGCCGATTGTTCCCTCGGCGCTTCCCATGAGATAAGGAGTCTCTATCCGAAGGAGGCCGGATGACCGTCAGCGAAATCGAACGTCTGATCCAGCTCCTGGCGCGCCTGCCGGGCCTGGGGCCGCGCTCGGCGCGCCGAGCCGCGCTGCATTTGATGAAACGTCGGGAGTCCCTCATGCTGCCGCTCGCCGACAGTCTGCGCCAGGCGGCGGAGAGGCTGCGCAACTGTTCGCTCTGCGGCAACCTGGATACCAGCGACCCCTGCGCACTCTGCGCCGATCCCAGGCGCGACGGCGCGCTGATCTGCGTGGTCGAGGAGGTCGCCGACCTCTGGGCGATCGAACGCAGCGGCGCCTTCACGGGGCGTTACCACGTGCTCGGCGGCACGCTCTCGGCGCTCGACGGGCGCGGCCCGGAAGATCTCCGGCTCGATGCCCTGGCCGCTCGCGCGCGCGCGCCCGAAGTCCGCGAGGTCATTCTGGCCGTCTCGGCCACGGTCGACGGCCAGACCACGGCGCACTACATCGCCGAACGCCTGGGCGGCGGCGATCTGACGGTCTCGCGCTTGGCCCACGGTGTGCCGGTGGGCGGCGAGCTCGACTACCTGGACGACGGCACACTCACCGCCGCGCTCAAGTCGCGCCGGCCGGCGTAGGTGCCGAAGCGGCGCCCAATAAGCTGATATATGGTTAATTATTTAATTAATCTAAAATGTGTTAATTGCTGACGATCCGGGGCTTTGCCGGTACGATCGCTTCGTCGGCGGACTGCGGGTCCTCGAACTCAAGCTCCTCGATGCGCTCGCCGCGGCGGGTCACCTTCTCGCTGGAGATCCGGATCTGGCGCAGATCCTCGTTGGCCTGTTCGAAGTGGCGCTGCAGCTTGCCGACCCGCTCGTCGAGCCGCCCGAGGTCTTCGAGCAGCTTGCCGACCTCGGTCTGGATCACCCCGGCCTGCTCGCGCATGCGCACGTCCTTGAGCACCGCGCGCACCGTGTTGAGCGTCGCCATCAGGGTGGTCGGCGAGACGATCCAGACCCGCGCCTTGTAGGACTCCTCGACCACGCTGCGGAAGGCGGCGTGCAGCTCGGCGTAGACCGCCTCGCTGGGCAGGAACATGAGCGCCGACTCGGCGGTCTCGCCGGGAATGATGTAGCGCGCCGCGATGGCCTGCACGTGGGTGCGCAGGTCGGCGGCGAGCGCCCGGCGCGCCTGGGCGCGGGCCGCCTCGTCGCCGGCCGACCTGAGCGCCTCGTAGCTTTCCAGCGGAAACTTCGAGTCGATGGCGATCGACCCGGGCGGGTTGGGCAGCTTCAGCAGGCAGTCGGCCCGCCGGCCGTTGCCGAGCGTCGCCTGGAACTCGTAGGCGTTGGGCGGCAGGATGTTCTCCACGAGGTCGTTGAGTTGGATCTCGCCGAAACTGCCGCGTGCCTGCTTGTTGGCCAGGATGTCCTGCAGGCCCACGACCTGGGTCGAGAGTTCGGTGATGTTCTTTTGCGCCTGGTCGATCACCGCCAGGCGCTCGCGCAGCTCGACGAGGGTGTTCTGGCTGCGGGTGGAGGATTCCTGCAGCCGGTCGCCGACCCGCTTGGAGAGGTCGGCGAGACGCTCTTCGAGCGCCTTGGTGACGGCGCGCTCCTGGGCCTGGAGCTGCTCGGCGATCTTGGCCTGCACGGCAGTCTGGCTCTCGGCCATCTGTGTCAGTCGGCCGGCCAGCTCCCCCGTGTCCGCCACCGCGCCGCGCCCGCGCAAGAACAGCAACGCCACGACGGCACCGACGGCGAGTGCCGCGAGCACGGCGAGCAATAGCATGGCGTCCATGGCACCTTCCCAAAACGGCGTCCGGCCGCAGACTAGCACGGCCCCCGGAGTCGCGGCAGGATAAAGCGGCAGGGCTCGTGGGACGTTACAAGGCCCGCTTGACGCTCGCGCGCGGAGACCATAGGTAAGGGTCGCGAGGGACAGGAACAATTCCAACTCAACACAGGGACGCCCCATCTATGGCGCTGCTGCCGATCATCACCGCACCCGACCCGCGCCTGAAACAGGTCGCGGCCCCGGTCGAGCGGGTCGATGAGGAGGTCCGCCGGCTGATGGACGACATGCTCGAGACCATGCAGGACGCGCCGGGCATCGGACTTGCCGCGCCGCAAGTCGGGGTGCTCAAGCGGGTCATCGTGCTCGACTTGGCGCGCGAGGACAAGGAACCGCAGCCCTACCGCATGGCCAACCCGGAGCTGACCTGGGTTTCGGACGAGGACGCCAGCTACGAGGAAGGCTGCCTCTCGTTGCCCGACCACTACGCCGAGGTCGTGCGTCCGGCGGCGGTCAAGGTGCGCTACCAGGACCACGAAGGCGAGGTTCGCGAGCTCGCGGCCGAAGGCCTCCTGGCGACCTGCGTGCAACACGAGATGGACCACCTGGACGGCATTCTCTTCGTCGACCACATTTCCGCGCTCAAGCGCAACATGATCCTGCGCAAGCTGTTGAAGGCCAAGAAGTCGTCCAAACCCGCCAGAGAGCACGACGCCGCCCACGCGCTCTAGGAACGGCGCGAACCGCTTAGAGGCCTGCCGATGACCCGCCTCCGCCTCGCTTTCCTCGGCACGCCGGATTTCGCCCTGCCGTGCCTCGAGGCGCTCGCCGCGGCCGGACACGAGATCGCCTGCGTCTACTGCCAGCCGCCGCGCCCGGCCGGCCGCGGGAAAAAGCCGCGCCCCTCCCCGGTGCAGGCGCTGGCCGAAGCACGGGCCTGGCCGCTGCGCATGCCGGCCAACCTCAAGGATCCCGACGAGCAGCAAGCCTTCGCCGCGCTCGGCCTCGACGCCGGCGTCGTGGTGGCTTATGGCCTTCTCCTGCCCGGGCCGATCCTGGCGGCGCCGCGTCTGGGCTGCCTCAACCTGCATGCCTCCCTGCTGCCGCGCTGGCGCGGCGCGGCGCCGATCCAGCGCGCCATCCTGGCCGGTGACCAAGAGACCGGGGTCACGATCATGCAACTGGACGAAGGCCTCGACACTGGCCCGATGCTGCTTCAGGAGACCCTGCCGATCGGCCCCGCGACGACCGCGGCCGAGATGCACGGCCGCCTGGCGGAACTCGGCGCGCGGATGATGGTGCAGGCGCTGGATGGTCTCGACCGCGGCACGCTGGCCCCACGGCCCCAACCGGCCCAGGGCGCGACCTATGCGGCCAAGCTGGAGCGCGCCGAGGGCCGCCTCGACTGGCGCCGGCCAGCCGCCGAGCTGGAGCGCCGGGTGCGCGCCTTCGACCCCTGGCCGGGCGCCTATGCCGACTTGCCGGGGCGCAAGGGCCCCGAGCGGATCGGCGTGCTGGCCTGTGAGGTCCTGGACCGGGACCTGGGCGCCACGGCCGGACTGGCCCTGGACGATCGGCTGACCATCGCCTGCGCCGAAGGCGCCCTGCGGCTCACCCGGGTGCGCCGCGCCGGCCGCGCCGCCATGGACGCGCCCGAGTTCCTGCGCGGCTTTCCTGTGCCGCCAGGCACGCGCCTGCCGCTGCCGGAAGACGGCCCGTGACCCGCTACAAGCTGGTGGTGGAGTACGACGGCGCCGGCTTCGTCGGCTGGCAGCGCCAGGACAACGGACCGAGCATCCAGGCGGCCCTGGAAGCCGCCGTGACGGACTTCTGCGGCGAGCAGGCCACCGTTGTGGGCGCCGGGCGCACCGATGCCGGCGTGCATGCCCTGGGCCAGGTGGCGCACCTCGATATCGCCAAGGCGACGACGGCCGGTACCCTGCGCGACGCCCTCAATCACCACCTCCGGCCCGCGCCGATCGCCGTGCTTTCGGCCGAGCCGGCGGAGGAGTATTTTCACGCCCGCTTTTCGGCCACTTCGCGCAACTACCTCTACCGGATCGTCAACCGGCGCGCGCCGCTGACCCTGGAGCGGGGCCGCGCGTGGTTCGCGCCGGCTCCGCTCGACGCCGGGGCCATGCACGAGGCCGCCCAGGT
Organism: Rhodospirillales bacterium; assembly: GCA_029859805.1. GTDB lineage: Bacteria > Pseudomonadota > Alphaproteobacteria > Kiloniellales > JAKSDN01 > CAMYKD01. The sequence continues at coordinate 13,112 of JAOUCL010000069.1, forward strand.
CCTGGTCGGGCACCACGACTTCACCAGCTTCCGCGCGGCCGAGTGCCAAGCCGCCTCGCCTATGAAGACCCTCGACCTACTGGAGGTGGCGCGCGACGGCGCGGAGGTGAGGGTCCGGGCCGGGGCGCGCTCCTTCCTGCACCGGCAGGTGCGCAACATGGTGGGCTCGCTCAAGCTGGTCGGAGAGGGCAAATGGGACCGGGCGGACCTGGCCGCGGCCTTGGCCGCCTGCGACCGCCGCGCCGCCGGGCCGGCCGCGCCGGCGGACGGGCTCTATCTGACCGCCGTGGGCTACGGCTGAGCGTCCGCTCAGGCGATCATCGACATTCCGATCAGCTTTGCGATCAGGCCCATGAAGAAGGCCAGGGCGATGACACCGGCCGCGGCCGGCCCGGCGACCGCCAGGGCCGTGCGGGCGATGAACCACTCGTAACCCAGGAGTACCAGAAGCACGGCGAGATTGACGAGCGGGACTATGCCCTCGGGCAGGAAGTGGCCGGCGACGATCACGCTGACGGGGAGAACCAGCACCATCTGCACCGCCTGGGCCCAGTTGTAGGCGACGATGAAGCCGGGATACTCGGCGGCCCGGCCCATGTTTTGCGCCCAGGCGTACATGACCAGCGGAAAGGCGACCCAGATGATCACATAAATCAGAAGCTGCACGACGAGAACGCGCAGCGGACCAGCCGAGAGCTCAAGTTCAGAGACGTCGATCAGAAGCAGCAGGAGGTAGCCCGGCGCCACGAGGACGGCCGCGAAGAAGGACTTCCAGAGCCCCTCGACCGTGCGGTCCAAGAAATTCATCCCGGCCGGGTCGAGATGGGCGAGGCGCCAGGCGCCGTAGATCGCCCGGGCTATTTCGAGAGGGCTTGGGATCACTGGGGAAAAGTGCCGTCGAGGACGGCGCCATAGATGGTGCTGAGCCGCTCCAGGTCGTCCACGCTGACCCGCTCGTCCACCTTGTGCGCGGTCGCGTTCAAGAGCCCGAACTCGACGACCGGCGCGTGATCCTTGATGAAGCGCGCGTCCGAGGTCCCGCCGGTGGTGCCGAACTCCGGCCTGTCACCCAGGACTGTCTCGACCGCCCGGGCTATCAAGTCGCTCAGCGGCCCCGGGGGGCAGAGGAAGGATTCGCCCGAAACCCGGATCTCTAGGTCGTAGTCCGCACCCTTCCGGTCCAGCCGGTCGCGCAGCCAGTCCGCCACCGAATCGCTCGTGTGCAGATCGTTGAACCGCACGTTGAAGGCGGCGCTCGCCTGCCCGGGGATCACGTTGCTGGCCGCGTTGCCCGCGTCGATCGTGGTCAGCTGCAGGGTGGACGGCGGGAAGTGTTCGCTTCCGCGGTCGAGCGGCTCGGCCAGCACCGTCTCCAGCATGCGCACCAAGTGGTGAAGCGGGTTGTCGGCGAGCTGCGGGTAGGCGGTGTGGCCCTGGATGCCGCGCACGGTCAGGCGGCCGTTCAAGCTGCCGCGCCGACCGATCTTGATCATGTCGCCGAGCCGTTCGTTGCTGGTCGGCTCGCCGACCAGGCAGGCGTCCAGGCGCTCCCCCCTTTCGGTCAGCCACCGCAGCACCTTGCGGGTGCCGTTGATCGCGTCGGCCTCCTCGTCGCCGGTGATCAGCAGACTGATCGAGCCGCCGAAGCCGGGCCCACGGCGCTCCAGGAAGGACGCCAGCGCCGCCAGGAAAGCGGCGATCGAGCCTTTCATGTCGACCGCGCCGCGGCCGTAGACCCAGCCGTCCCTAAGCTCGCCGCCGAAGGGCTCGACGCTCCAGGCCGCAGTCTCGCCGACCGGGACGACGTCGGTGTGCCCGGCATAGCAGAAGTTGGCGCCTTCGGTGCCGAGACGGGCGTAGAGGTTGTCCACCTCGGCCGTGCCCGGCTCGGAAAAGGCCAGGCGGTGGCAGGTGAAGTCGAGGGTCTCGAGGACCTCCTGCACGAGATCGAGCGCCCCGCCTTCGGCCGGCGTGACGCTGGGGCAACGGATCAGGCGGCGGGTCAGCTCGATGCAATCCAGGGCGGCTGGCATGCCGGTCGAAGCGCTCCGTCAATCGCGCAGCAGATCGTTGATCGAAGTCTTGGCCCGGGTGTTTTCATCGACCCGCTTCACGATCACCACGCAGTACAAACCGGGCCCCGGGCTGCCGTCGGGCAGGGGTTTGCCCGGCATGGTGCCGGGCACCACGACCGAATAGGGCGGCACGCGCCCTCTGTGAACCTCGCCGCTCTCGCGGTCGACGATCCTGGTCGAGGCGCCGATGTAGACGCCCATCGAGAGCACCGAGCCCTGTCCGACGATGACGCCCTCGGCGACCTCGGCGCGCGCGCCGATGAAGCAGTCGTCCTCGATGATCACCGGCTCCGCCTGGAGCGGCTCCAGCACGCCGGCGATGCCGGTGCCGCCCGAGATGTGGCAGTTCTTGCCGACCTGGGCGCAGGAACCGATCGTCGCCCAGGTGTCGACCATGGTGCCGGAATCGACATAGGCGCCGATGTTCACGAAGCTGGGCATCAGGACGACCCCCGGCGCGATGTAGGCGGAGTGACGCACCACGCAGTTGGGCACCGCGCGGAATCCCGCCGCCTGGAATTCGGCCTCGCCCCAGTCGGCAAACTTGGAGGGGACCTTGTCATACCAGGCGGCCTCGCCGTGCTCTTCGTCCCGCGGGCCACCGGGCAGCGGCTTGCTGTCGTTCAGGCGGAACGACAGCAGCACGGCCTTCTTCAGCCATTGGTGCACATGCCAGGCGCCGTCGATCTTCTCGGCCACCCGGAACGCCCCCCGGTCGAGCCCGTCGAGGGCCTGCTCCACGGCCTCGCGCGACGCGCCACCGGTTGCCGCGGTGATATCGCCCCGGGTTTCCCAGGCCGCTTCGATGGTTGTCTTGAGGTCGTCCGAAGTCATGCAATCTCACGCTTTCCAGAGGCCGGGCGGGCATGGAACATGCGCGAGGCGCCGGACCGTGTCAACGGCCGCGCGAGGGAGCCGCGCCGACCGCCGAGCCGGGCCCGAGCGGCCGGATCCCTGGTCATGCAGGGCTCGTGGCGGGCCGGCGGCGGTGCATCGCATCGGCGGTCTGCCGGCGCGCCGATCGTAAAAACACATACAATAGAGACATTTAAGTGGGTCTTAACGGGCTTGAGGCAAATTGTCCAAAACCGAATGACACGGACAATGCCAGCACGAGCAGCACAATGACCGGGCCGGGTGGGACCAAACCCGCGCACCGAACCGATGGGCGTCTGGCAGGGGACGAGACCAACCTCGGCCTGCTTTCGCCTGGGGGGCCCTTCGAGGACTTTCCCGGTCCGGTCCTGGTAGTCGCCCGCAACGGCGTCGTCCTGAGCGCGAACCCGCGGGCCGAACCACTCGCCCGAATGTTGCAAGGCGGGATGATGGTCGAGCTGCGGGACGCCCTGAACGCCGCGCTTGCCGGCAAGATCGCCCAGGTCACGCCGCTGATGCTCGACGGCAAGAGAACGGCCGAAGACGCCGGCCAAGCCCTGGACCTGGTCGTCCTCCCCTGGGCCGAGGGCGCGGCGGCGCTTCTGCTGGGCCGCGACATCACCCTGGAGCGCAGCCTGCGCAGCGCTTTGATCGATTCCCGGCAGCGCTACAAGGATCTGGTCGAAGCTTCCAGCGACTTCGCCTGGGAGGTCGACGCCGAGGGTCGATTCGCCTTTGTCTCGCCGCGCGGCGCACTGGGCTTTGCCGCCTCGGAGCTGGTCGGACAGCGCGTCCAGAGCTTCTTGCTCGGGGCCGGCGAGTCGGAGGCCTCGCCCTTTGCCACGCGCGTGCCGGTGGACCAGGTCGAGGTCTGGTTCCGCAACGCCGACGGACGGGCCGCCTGCCTGTCGGCCACCGGCCTGCCGCTGCACGGCCCGGACGGTAAATGGCTCGGCGTACGCGGCACCTGCCGCGACATTACCGACGAACGGGCGCACGAGGCCGCCCTAGCCCGCGCCCGGCACCGCCAGCGGCTGCTTGCCTACATCCTGCGCATGGTGCGCGACGAGCTCGAACCGGCCCGCCTGCTCATGGCCGCCGCGGAGGCCTTGGTCCCGGCCCTGCCGGCGCTGGGTGTCGCCATTTACTGCCGGGCCCCAGGCGAGGCGTTCGCTCGCGTGGCCCAAGCAGGAAGCAAGCCGCCCCAGAGCGTGTTGGCGCCTTTGCTGGACCGCCTCGCCGCGGGCGAGGCGGTACTGGAAGCGCAGGCCGACGGCCGCTGTCTGCTGCTCCGGGCAACCCGTTACCAGGGTCGCGTGAACGGGGCGCTCTGCCTTTGGCAGGGGATTTCGGAGGTCGTCCCCGGCGAGGAGGAGTCGATCCTGCTGGACGAGGTGAGCGCCCAGATCGGCGTGACCAATCAACTGCTGACCCGCGAGGAGGAGCTCGAAAAGCTGTCCTCGACCGATCCCCTGACTGGCCTGCTCAACCGGCGAAGCTTCGTAGACCGGCTCGAGCAGCACTTCGCCCGGCCGGAGGGCAAGGCCCAGGCGGCGACGCTGTTCTATATCGACCTCGACAACTTCAAGCTGGTCAACGACCGGCATGGCCATCAGGCCGGCGACAAGGCGCTCCTGGCGCTGACCGAGGTCCTGCGCACCCAGGGCCGCACCGGCGATCTGGCGGCCCGGCTCGGCGGGGACGAGTTCGCGTTGTTCTGCGCCGGCATGCCGGTCGCGATCGCTGAGGAAAAGGGCAGAGCCCTAATCGCGGCGGCGGCCGCGCTGGCCCATTTCACAGCGGATCCGGAACGTCCGCTCGGCCTTTCGGTCGGCATCGCCGCGTTCAACCCTGGCACGGACGAGGACCTGAAGTCGCTGCTCGACCGTGCCGACGCGGCCATGTACGCGGTCAAGCGCCGTGGCAAGGGCGGCCTGGAGTTCGCGCCGCCAAAGGAAAACGGCACGACGACATGATTCGACTGTTCGGAAGGAAGGGCCGACAGGAACCGCCGATAACCTACGAGGACTCGAAGCGCCTCGTTCGTCATGAGGATTCGGGCGTGCGCGCCGATCTCGCCGCTCGCTCGGATATCCGCCCTGAAATTCTCTACTTCCTGGCCGCCGACTCCTCGCCCGAAGTCCGCCGCCGGACCGCCGTCAACGTTCGGACGCCCGCGCAGGCGGACCTGATGCTGGCCCGGGACAGCGACGAGACCGTACGCCGGGATCTCGCCGTCAAGGTGGCCCGCCTGGTGCCCCAACTGGGCGAACGGGACCAGGAGCAGGCCCAGCGTTATGTGGTGGAAACGCTCGAGCTGCTGGCACGGGACCATGCGACGCGGGTCCGCCAGGTTCTGGCCGACGCCCTCCACGACCTGGTCGATGCGCCGCCGTCTGTAATTCGGCGCCTGGCCCAGGACACCGAGGAGATCGTCGCCTGTCCCGTGCTCGAGTTCTCACCCCTGCTGGCTGACCGCGACCTGCTCGATATCATCGGCGAGGGCTGCGCTTCGGGAAAGCTGAAGGCGATTTCGCGCCGCGGGGGTCTCGGCGAAACGGTGGCCGACGCGATCATCGGGACCGAAGACCGGGACGCCATCGCCGCCCTACTGGTCAACGACAGTGCGCAAATTCGTGAAGAGACCTTGGACAGCCTGGTCGATCAGGCCCGCGACGTGAAATCCTGGCACGAACCGCTCGTTGGCCGGTCGAGGTTGTCGCCAGGGATGGTGCGAAAGCTCGCGGCCTTTGTCGCCGACAACCTGCTGCGAAAGCTCCAGGGCCGCGAGGAGCTGGATCGCGAAACGGCCAAGCGCGTGGCCGAGGAGGTACGCCGTCGTTTGGCGGACGGCGCCAAGGCCGATGGTGGAGCCAACGAGACGCCGAAGGATCTCGCTCAGCGTCTGCAGGACACCGGCCAATTGGACGACGAGGCGCTGCTCCAGGCGCTGGCCCGGGGGGATCGCGCCCTGGTGCGCGAGGCCCTCGTGCTGCGCACCGGCATGGACGAAGCCACGGTGGACCGCATTCTCGGGGCCGGCA
>JAOUCL010000300.1 GCA_029859805.1 Rhodospirillales bacterium
CGTCACCACGGCGCGGCAAACCGCCGTGGTCATGATGATCGTCGGCGGCTCGGCGGTTCTCGGCCAGTTCCTGGCGAACGAACAGCTCCCCCAGCAGGTCGCCACGGCGCTCGGCGGCGTGACCGAGAACTGGGTCGCCCAGATCCTTCTAATCAACATCTTCCTCCTGCTGCTCGGCATGTTCCTGCACGCCTCGGCGGCGATCATCGTGGTCGTGCCGCTGCTCATGCCGCTGGCCCAGCAGATTGGGCTCGACCCGGTGCATTTCGGGGTGATCGTCTGCCTCAACCTGGGCATCGGCCAGCAGACTCCGCCGGTCGCCTCGGTCCTGCTCACGGTCTGCTCGACCACCGGCCTGAAGATCGAGGAGGCGATGATCTACGGCAAGTGGTTCATCGCCACGATGTTCGTGGTTCTGCTGATCGTTTCCTTTACCCCGGCGACGGCGCTGTGGTTCAGGAGCCTCGGCTAGTGTGCGTATAGCTGGCCAGCCAGCCCGCCAGGTCCGGCCAGGCGTAGGCGGTCTCGTCGAGCAGGGTACCGGCGAAGGCCTCCTGGCGGATGGCCGCCCGGTCGCCGCCCATAGCCTCGTAGAAGAAGCGCGAGGGGTTGCTGGACAGCACCCAGAGAAAGGTGTCGGGCAGGCCTCCCAGCGCCATCGCCTGGAACATGCCGGCGAGCAGGCGCCGGCCGAGGCCCCGGCCCTGCCAATCGCCGGCCACATAGAGCGTATAGATCTCGCCCTTGTAGGGCAGCGCGCCGCGGCGCGCCCGGCCGAAGCTGCCGAACCCGACGAGCTGCCGGCCATCAGCGGTCGCGGCCTCGGCCACCAGGACCGACTCGCGTCCCCGGCTGGACAGCAGCCTCTGCCAGACCAGGGCCTGGCCCTGCTCGCTCATGCCCACCAGGTAGGTATCGGGTACCAGACCGGCATAGGCGGCGCGCCAGGTCTCGACGTGGACGCGGGCGATGCCCGTCGCGTCCTCCGCCCGCGCCTCGCGGACCGTGACCTCGCTCATGGGCCGGCCCGCTGCTCGAGCACGGCAAGATAGAAGCCGTCGGTGCCGTGCCGCGCCGGTGTCAGCAGCAGCTCGCCGCCCGCCGCCGGACAGGCGCCACCCACCGTATCTGCCCAGACCCCGGCCAATGGCAGCGGCGCGAAGTCCGGGTGGGCCGCGCGAAAGCGGGCGACCTGCCGGCCGTTCTCCTCGGGCAGCAGGGAGCAGGTGGCATAGACCAGGCGGCCGCCGGGGGCGACCAGCCGGGCCGCCGCGGTCAGGATCTCGCCCTGCACCCGAACGTAGGTCTCCAGGCGCTCCGGCGTGAGCCGCCAGCGGGCGTCCGGGTTGCGCCGCCAGGCGCCCGAGCCCGAGCAGGGCGCGTCGACCAGGACCCGGTCGAACGCGCCCGCCTGCTCGGCGAGCCAGGGATCTTCCGCCCCCTCGAGGGTGCGCGGATCGGCGACAGTCGCGCCCGCCCGGGCGAGCCGCGGCGCCGCCCGCTCGAGCCGGCGGGCGTCGGTATCGAGCGCGGCCAGCCGGCCCCGGTCGCCCATCGCGGCGGCCAGGGCCAGGGTCTTGCCGCCGGCCCCGGCGCAAAAGTCGGCGACTCGCAGGCCCGGCCGGGCGTCGGTCAGGAGCGCGACCAGCTGCGAGCCCTCGTCCTGCACCTCGACCAGGCCGTCCCGGAAGGCCCTGAGGCCCGGCAGGGTGTGCCGCCCCGCCACTCGGAGGCCGAGCGGCGAGAGCGGCGTCGGCAGGGCCTCGATGCCCTCGGCGGCCAGCGCGGCGACGGCCCCGGCGCGATCGGCCTTGAGACTGTTGACGCGCAGGTCGAGCGGCGCCTGCCGCGCCAGCGCGACCAGCTCCGCCGCCAGGTCGTCGCCGAGGGTCTCGCCGAGCTTCGGCAGTAGCCATTCCGGCAGCTCGCCGCGCACCCAGTCCGGCTGCTCCGGATGGTCCAAGGCGCAGTCCCGAAGCGCCGCGGCGAGCGCGCGCTCCTCGGGGCCGAGCGCCGGCGGATGATAGCGGTCGCCGTCGAACAGCGCCGCCAGGTCCTCGGGACTGCGCCGCCCGTCGAGCGCCAGATGGGCCAGCGTGCGGCCGCGGACGCCCGTGGCGGCCGGCGCGGCGCGCGCGATCCACCAGTCGAGCCGGGCGCGGGAGCGTAGCACGCCGTAGACCAGGTCCGAGACGGCGCGCCGGTCTTTGGAGCCGATGTAGCGGCGCTTGCGAAAGAACCCGCGCGCCAAGCCGTCGGCCGGCGCGTCCAGGGCCTCGATCTCGGCCAGGAGGTCGATCGCGGCCTGGATTCGGGCGGCCGGTGTCATCGCCGAACTCCATCTCCGGCGCCTAGGCCGGAACTGGCATCAACCCAACGGGCAGACGAAGTGACTCGGGCCTCGCCCTCATACTTCGACAAGCTCAGCATGAGGGCTTCAAATTGAGCCCCTCATCCCGAGCTTGTCGAGGGACGAGGGGCGAGGCCGCAATGACTCCATTGCCAGGCTCGTTGGTATTACACCTCGTTGCGGTAGTTAGGCGCCTCGCGGGTGATCGCGACATCGTGCACATGCCCCTCGCGCAGGCCGGCGGCGCTGACCTTGAGAAAGCGGCAGCCGCGCTGCATGTCGGGCAGGGTCGCGTTGCCGGTATAGCCCATGGCGGCGCGCAGGCCGCCGACGAGCTGGTGAATGATGTTGCCGACCGGGCCCTTGTAGGGCACCCGCCCCTCGACCCCCTCGGGCACCAGCTTGAGCGTGTCGGCCACCTCCTGCTGAAAATAGCGGTCCGCCGAGCCGCGCGCCATGGCACCCAGCGAGCCCATGCCGCGGTAGGACTTGTAGGAGCGGCCCTGGTAGAGGAAGACCTCGCCGGGGCTTTCGTCGGTGCCGGCCAGGAGCGAGCCGACCATGGCGCAGTCGGCGCCGGCGGCGATCGCCTTGGCGATATCGCCCGAGAACTTGATGCCGCCGTCGGCGATGACCGGCGTGTCGCTGCTCCGGCAGACCTCCACGGTATCCCTGAGCGCGGTCATCTGCGGCACGCCGACCCCGGCGACCACCCGGGTCGTGCAGATCGAGCCCGGCCCGATGCCTACCTTGACCGCGTCGACGCCGTGGTCGATCAGCGCGCGGGCGCCCTCGGCCGTGGCGACGTTGCCGGCAATCACCTGTACGTCGTTCGACAGCCGCTTGACCTCGCCGACGGCGTCCATGACGCCGGCGGAATGGCCGTGCGCCGTATCGACCACGACGACGTCGACCCCCGCCTCCAGCAGAGCCTCGGCCCGGACCAGGCCGTCCCGGCCCACGCCGGTCGCCGCGGCGACCCGCAGGCGGCCCTGCTCGTCCTTGCAGGCATTGGGGTGGGCCTCGGCCTTCTCGATGTCCTTCACCGTGATCAACCCGATGCAGCGGTAGTCGCCGTCGACCACCAGCAGCTTCTCGATGCGGTGCTGGTGCAGCAGGCGCTTGGCCTCGTCGCGGCCGACCCCTTCGCTGACAGTGATCAGGTTGTCCTGGGTCATCAGCTCGCTGATCGGCTGCCGCATGTCCTGGGCGAAGCGGACGTCGCGGTTGGTCAGGATGCCGACCAGGGGACCAGACTTGCGCCCGACCACCGGGATACCCGAGATGCGCCAGCTTTCCATCAGGGCGAGCGCGTTGGCCAGCGGCTCGTCGGGGTGGATCGTCACCGGGTTGACCACCATGCCGCTTTCGAACTTCTTGACCCTGCGCACCTCGTCGGCCTGGGCCGCCACGTCCAGATTCTTGTGGATCACGCCGATGCCGCCGGCCTGGGCCATGGCAATGGCCAGGCGCCCCTCGGTCACCGTGTCCATGGCGGCCGAGAGCAGCGGGATGCCGAGCTCGATCGACCGGGTCAGGCGGGTGCGAATGTCTGTCTGGCTGGGCAGGATGGCGGATTCCGCAGGGACGAGAAGAACGTCGTCGAAGGTGAGGGCTTCGCGGATATCCATGCCAACCTCTTGGGAAATGACCCGTAAATCGATTGGCGCGCCATCATACACATCGGCGGATTGATGCCAAGGAAATTGCATGGCGGTGGGTCAGTCTGAAACCGGCTGTCCCCGAATGGCCGGGAATAGCCGATCGGGCCGCTTGGCCCGGGGGCTGGTTTCGGATCAGAAAGCGGCCGTTCGAGGGTCATGTTGTGGACTGTGAAACCTGACCCGAAGGAGACGTACGACGTAAGGCGCCCTCGTCGTAACCTAACGCTGCGCGGCACGTCGTCGTGTGCTAGGATCAAACCGTTGCAGGCTCTCAAACGGCGATTGAAAGGCGATTGAAGGGCTTATGCGTTTGCTTCTCATCAACCCGAAATTCCCCGAAAGCTTCTGGAGCTTCAAGTGGGCCATCAATGATGTCTTGCCCGAAAAGCGCGCGGTCAATCCTCCGCTCGGCTTGGCCACGCTAGCGGCGCTTTGCCCGCAGAATTGGCAAGTCGAGGTCGTCGACGAGAACGTCGAAGCGGTTCCCCTCGCGCCCGAGGCCGATATCGTCGGCGTCTGCGGCATGGGTGTTCAGTTTCCTCGCCAACGCGAGCTGTTGGCTTATTACCGGGGGCTTGGTTACTACGTGGTCGCTGGCGGCAGCTACGCTTCGCTGTGTCGCGAGGAGTACACGTCCTTGGCTGATACCGTAGTCGCCGGCGAGGCGGAATATATCTGGAAGGAGTTTTGCCGAGACTATTCCCGGGGCTCTCCAAAACCAATGTACCATGAGGCGGGAACGGTTGATCTCACCGATTCGCCTGTTCCCCGCTTCGACCTCTTGAAACTCGAGCGCTACTCCTATGCCGCGCTCCAATATTCGCGCGGCTGCCCCTATCGCTGTGAATTCTGTGACATCATCGTTATGTTCGGCCGCAAGCCCCGAGTCAAAAGCCTCGAGCAAGTAGAAGGCGAACTGGACGAACTGCGCAAGGCCGGCGTGCGGAGCGTCTTTTTTGTGGACGACAACATGATCGGCGATCGTCCACGAGCGAAAGAACTGTTGCGGTTCCTCGCGCGCTACCAGGAGCAGCACCACTATAACTTCACCTTCGGCACCGAAGCCTCGGTCAACATGGCGCAGGATCCCGAGCTACTCGAGCTGTTCCGCGCCGCGAACTTCGGCTGGGTCTTCATCGGCATCGAATCGCCCGATCCGGCCAGCCTCAAGGAAACCTTGAAGACTCAGAATCTTCATGAAGATGCCTTGACCTCGATCCGGCGAATTTACTCCTACGGGATCGATGTCCTCGGCGGTTTCATTATCGGTTTCGATAACGACACACTCGAGACGTTCGAGCATCAGTACGAGTTCATCACGGCTTCCGGCATTCAGTCGGCGATGATCGGGCTGCTCATCGCCCTGCCGCATACCCCTCTTTATGAACGAATGGAGCGGGAAGGCCGGCTCAAGGCGGTCGAGGATGCGACCAACAATACAAGGCCACAGTCCAACATCGTGCCGAAGAACATGTCTCATGATGCCATGGTGGCGGCCTACCAGGACCTTTACGCCCGATTGCTGGCTGATGGCGCGATCGCCCGGCGAATCCGCAACAAGGTCCGCTATCTTCGTGCGCCGTCGTATCAGAGCGAGTTCTCGGTCCTCCGGCAATTGGTGATCATCGGGCGGTTGGTGGTCAAAGGCATCCTTCCAGGGGGGGCCTCGCGAACCCTGCATTTCCTGGCTTCTTTGCCCATCTTCTCGCCATCGCGAGTCCCCCTTGTGATATCCGACTGGATCATCGGCCTGTCGATGCGACAATTCGCCTTGCATCGCATGGCCATCAAAGCCCCCAAGATTACTGCGATGGACCGCCACCTTGCGTCCCTGCACGCCCTGGTCGGTGGCGCCATGAAGGAGAGCCCGTATTCCCACGCCTTGACCCGGGCGATGGAACCCAATCTCGTCATCTCCCTGAGCGACT
>JAOUCL010000299.1 GCA_029859805.1 Rhodospirillales bacterium
ACGGCTTTATCCTCCGTCAGCTCTAAGATCCTGTCCTTTAGGATCTTAGCTCCTGTCCATGGTTTCGGGTAAAACACGATATCGAAAGCAAATAGAATGCCATTTTCTATTTTCCATCTGCTCTTAAAGAAATACCGCTCATGCTCTTTATAGCCTTCTTCCCGAACCCACTCATAATATACGATAAAACCGCTTGCGGTCCCGTTTGGGCAGTACGTTTTTTCGCCATACTGTTTCTCCCCGCGCCCCTCATCAACATAGGTTCCTGCCCAAGTGCCCACGAGCTTTGCGGAATACTCGTCGTCCGAGACTGCATGGCTGCGAAACGCGGGCTGGATGGCGAGAAGGGCCAGGACGCTCATCGCAAGCCCGATCCGGACGAATCTGCGCATGACCTTCGTGATCCCTACAATTCGGGGACACCTAAAATTCGGGGACACTACAATTCGGGGACACAATATTTTCTGGCACCCGTGGCCGCTCCTCACAGGTCCCGAAGCCACTTCGGGCGCAGCGGGGCGCCGCCGGCGCGCGCGGCGGCGACGACCGCGAGCAGGGCGTCGCGGTCCTTGGGCAGGGTGCCGGCCAGCGGCAGGCAGTTGGACGCGTGGTTGGAGCGGAAGATGACCGGCCGGGGCGGGTCGAGCAAACTTAGAAGGAGCTCCTGCTCGGCGAGCATGCCTTCGTCGTCCTGGAATTCGAAGCCCTCGCCCTGGGCGGCCAGGAAGTCGCCGGCCATCCGGTCCTCGAGGCCCAGCTGCAGGGTCGAGAGATAGGCCGGCGCCTCGCGGTTGATCAGCTCGGCCGTGCCGGCGATGTGCTCGCGCCAGCCGGCCCGGCCGCCCAGGCCCAGGATCACCGTCGCCGAGACCTTGAGCCCGCCTTCGCGGGCGCGGCCCAGGGCGCGGGCATGCGTGGTCTGCGAGGCGCCCTTCTTGACGCGCTTCAGGACCGCGTTGGCTCCCGACTCGATGCCCATATAGACTAGGCTCAGCTTGCGCGCCTTCAAGTCCGCCAGCTCCTCCGCCGGCTTGTCCAGCAGGTTCTTCGGCGTGGCGTAGGCGGAGACGCGGGCGAGCTCCGGGAAGGTGGCGGCGAGGCGCTCCAGGATCGTGATCAGGTGGTCCATCGGCAGGCCCAGCGCGTCGCCGTCGGCCAGGAACACCCGGTGCGCGCCCGGCCAGTCGCGCGCCGCGGCCGCGATGTCGGCGAAGACGGCGTCGAGCGGGCGCACTTGGTACGTCTTGTCCCGGTACATGGAGCAGAAGGTGCAGCGGTTGAACGAGCAGCCGAGCGTCGCCTGGATGATCAGGTTGGCGCCCTCGCTGGGCGGTCGGTAGAGCGGCATGTCATAGGCGATCGGCACGGGCGGGGTCCTTGGCAGGGCGGCGTGCGGAGGGTTTTAGCACAAGACCCCGCGCGTGTCCGCCAAGAGCGATATCGGCCCGACGGCCTCGGCGTCATCTTTCCAAACTGTGCTAGTCGAGGTCCCGAGCCGGCGACCCGATCCCTCCGTCACCCCGCCTTCGTGCTGCGCGCGGCCTTCTCCTGGAGGCGCTTGGCGGCGCGGCGCTGCTGGCGGGTGAGATTGGGCGCGGGTTCGGCCGGGGCGGGCCCGGCTCGGCGCGGCGGCGCGGCGAAGGTCTCGATCCAGCCCTCCAGGTCGTCGCCCCGCGGGTAGGGGGCGGGGTCGGCCGGGTCGCCGTCCGGCGGGGTGGCGGCGTCCTCGGCCCCTGGCTGGGCGGGTTCGGCCGGGGCGGCGAGGGTGCCCGGCGGCGCCCCGGCCTCCCGGTCCGTTGCCGCCGCCGACCGCTCCCGCGCCGCCTGCTCGAAGCGGCGCAGCGACGCCTCGAAGCCCTGGGCCAGGCCGCGGCCCTGCGCGGCGGCCAGGGAGACCTGGCGGTTGAGGCTGTCGCGCCCGGCCTGTTCCTCCGCTTCGCGCGCCCTTCGAAGGTGGTCGCGGTGGCGGTCGAGGGCGCCCGACTGGCGCAGGAAGAGAGCCATGAAGCGGGCGGCCAGGCGCAGCTCGCCGTGGCGCGCGGCCTCGGCGTCGCCGGCCCGCCCGGCCCGGCCCAGGCAGTCCAGGACGACGCGATGGCAGGCGGCCATCTGCTCGGCCAGCATCGCCTCGCGGTCGCCGTGGCGCGCGCCGGCGGCCGGGCCGGGCGCCCTGTCCGGCGCGCAGGGCCCATCGGCAAGGGCGCGGCCGGTTTCGGGCGGCGCGCCCTGGGGCGCTTCGGTGCAACAGGTCGCGGCCTGGCTGGTCATGAGGTTCTCTCCGGCGGTTGCTCTCCCAATATAGGGACTTAAGCATATTTCATGGCAATTGTCAAGAACAAAATATGAATATTCATAGAGTCTCTTTGTTTTCAAAGGCTTATAGTATCGAGCCGGTCTCCCTGGTGTTCCACTAACCTATTGAAAACAAACGACTGTTTGCTTTGCATGGGCTCGTTCCGCCGAAAACGGTGCCGCGCCCCCGGGACGCACGCCGCGATACGGGCGCTGTCCTCGTCGGAGAGGTCGGGTCGGCAGGCTGCGCGGTGGCCGTCAGGCGGTGCCGGCGGCTCGGACAAGAGGGATGACAGCGACCAGCGCCGAGAGGTCCTAATCCTCGCCCGACGCCCGGATCGCGTCGTTCAGCTCGTCCAGTTTTCCCTGCACCTCGGCGTACTTGCGGGCCATGATCCAGTGCATGACCAGCATCAGGATCAGCGTGGTCGCGGCCAGGGCGCCGCCCGCCCACCACAGCCAGCCGACGCCGTCAAAGAAGTAATCGACGGCGGCGATGATCGCGAAGCCGATGATCCAGCGAATCGCCCAAAGGACCAGGCGTTTCGTGAGAAAGCGGTCGGTTTCGCCGCGCAGCGCCTCCAGTTCGGCCGTGCTCTGTCCGGCCGGGTGTCCGTCCATCGAAATGCCCCCTCTCGAGTTTGACGAAAGCGCTGTTAAGGGGGATTCCTATGGCCGCGGCATTACCAACGGGCAAAGAACAAGCGGGCCATGCGCCCAGGGCACAGGCCGCGCCGCGTCTTTGGGCGCCGGTCGGCGGAGTAAAGAGAGGTGGCGCGCACCGGCAGGGGGCCCGGCCGGCCGCGGTCAGGCGGTGGTGCCGGGCAGCGCCACGGCGCCCAGGATCGCGGCGTAGTGGCAGGACGCGCCCGCCAGCACGAAGCCGTGCCAGATCGCCTTGTTGAAGGCCAGGCGCTCCCACAGGTGGAACACCACGCCGACGCTGTAGAGCAGGCCGCCGGCCGTGAGCAGGGCGAGGGACCAGCCCGGCAGCGCGGCGGCCAGGGGCCCGAAGGCGACCACCACGGTCCAGCCGAGCAGGAGGCAGACGGCCACGGTGCGGCCCTCTAGATAGTGTGGCCGGAGCAGTTTGATCGCCGCGCCGCCGGCCGCCACCAGCCAGACGAAGCCGACCAGGCCCCAGCCCAGGGCGCCGCCGATCTTGAGCAGGGCGAAGGGCGTATAGCTGCCCGCGATCATGATGAAGATCGCGGCGTGGTCGAAGCGGCGCAGCAGCGCCCGGCGCGCCGGGTGGGCCGAGGTGTTGTAGAGCGCCGAGAAGGTCAGCATGGCAAGCAGGCCGCAGCCGTAGAGCGTCAGGCTGAGCGTCAGGAGCGCGCTGTCCCGGAGCAGGGCGATGGCAATGAGCACGGCGACGCCGATACAGCCGGCCGTCACGCCGAGGACATGGATCAACCCGTCGGCGATCCGCTCGCCGCGGCTATAGGTGGAGAATATGGCTCTCGGTCCCTTGATCGTGCTGCCCCAAACCCGTTCATCGCGATACGGCCGGCGCACAAGGGAGCCGGGCATGCAGTTCTTACACATGGGACCGGCGCGGGGCCCCGGCAAGGCCGTAATTGCCCCTATACGGTGTCCTGGGGCCCATGAATGCCCCCAAGAGGGCCGCGACGGCGGTGCCGGCCCGGCGTCCGGGCGCCTTGGGAAGACAGCATCGCGCCTCTTCACCCGGCCCGCGGCGCGCGCTAGGTTGGCGGCCATGAAACCCCGTCTCACCCATCTGGCGCTGCACGTGCGCGACCTGGAGGCCTGCCTCGCCTTCTACCGCGACCTCTGCGGCCTGGCGCCGGTGCGCGAACGCGGCGAGGGGTCCGGCCGCATCGTCTGGCTGGCGGAGCCGGGGCGCGAGCGCGACTTCGTCTTCGTGCTGCTGCCGGGCGGGCCGGGGCGCGACCAGGGCGATGGCGACTACAGCCACTTCGGCTTCGCCCTCGGGAGCCGGGCCGAGGTCGACGCCGTCGCCGAGCAGGGCCGCGCCGCCGGCTGCCTCGCCTGGCCGCCGCGCCAGGAGCCCTACCCGGTCGGCTACTACTGCGGCCTCAAGGACCCGGACGGCAACTTCGTCGAGTTCAGCTACGGCCAGCCCCTCGGCCCCGGCGCCGAGACGCGGAAGGAGGGGTAGCAACGGCATGTTTGCGCGATCGAACCGCCCCCCACCCCAACCCTCCCCCGCAAGGGGGGAGGGAGGAGTTCGAGGACCCTCCACACTGCCCCCTCCCCCTCGACGGGGGAGGGTTGGGGTGGGGGTGCGCCGGTGTCCCGGCGGTTCGGAGGGCCACCCCTGATGCCCCGCGACAAAGCCGCCAAGGCCGCAGCGCCTGAGGGCCTGGCCGAAAAGGTGCTGGCGGGCGACCGGCGGGCGCTGGCCCGCGCGATCACGCTGATCGAATCCACGCGGGCCGACCACCGGGCCGAGGCCGAGGCGCTCTTGGCGCGTCTGCTGCCGGAGAGTGGCCGCTCGGTCCGGCTCGGCATCTCCGGGGTGCCGGGGGTCGGCAAGTCGACCTTTATCGAGGGCTTCGGCCTGCGCCTGATCGAGGCGGGCCACCGGGTCGCGGTGCTGGCCGTCGACCCCTCCTCGAAGAAGACCGGCGGCTCGATCCTGGGCGACAAGACCCGCATGCAGGACCTGGCGCGCAGTGAGGCCGCCTTCATCCGGCCGTCGCCCACCGGCGGCACCCTGGGCGGCGTGGCGCGGCGCACGCGCGAGGCGCTGCTCGCCTGCGAGGCGGCCGGCTTCGACGTGGTGATCGTCGAGACCGTCGGCGTCGGCCAGTCCGAGACCGCGGTGGCCGACATGGTCGACATGTTCGTGCTGCTCCTGCTGCCCGCAGGCGGCGACGAGCTGCAGGGCCTCAAGAAGGGCATCGTCGAGCTGGCCGATCTGCTGGTGATCAACAAGGCGGACGGCGAGCTCGAGGCGGCGGCCGGGCGGGCGGCGGCCGAGTACGCGAGCGCGCTCAACCTGCTGCGCCCGGCCACGCCCGACTGGCGCCCGCCGGTGCTCACCTGCTCGGCGCTGACCGGCCGGGGCGTCGCGGAGGTCTGGGAGACGGTCGGCCGATTCCGCCGGGTGCAAAGCGAGCACGGCGCCTTCGAGGCCAAGCGCGCCCGCCAGGCCAAGGCCTGGATGTGGAACGAGGTCAGCGAGAGCCTGCTGGCCGCCCTGAAAGCCGATCCCGAGGTGGCGCGCCGTCTGGCCGCGCTCGAGGCCGAGGTCACGGCCGGCCGGATCACCCCGACGGTGGCCGCGCTCAGCCTGCTGAAGAGCTTTCTGGGCCAAGCGCCGACCGAGAAGTGACCGCGGCGGGTGCGGGAGAGTCTTTAACTTGGTCCCTCAAACGCCGGGCGGGCGCCTCCGCGCCCTTGGCTTCGCTCGCATTGGCTCGCGGGGCCTCAACGGCCCAGTGCGCGAAGGACACGGGTCCTCCGCGCAGGTTCTTCTGCCCGTTGCGCACAAAGCGGTCCGGTCCGCTTTGTTCATTGGGCCATTGAGGCCCCGCGCGCTCGTGCGCGCGAAGCCAAGGGCGCGGAGGCGCCCGCCCGGCGTTTGAGGGACCAAGAAAGACTCTCCCGGGCTTGACCCCGCCGCCCGCTTGGCCTAGAACCCTGGCCGGCCCGGGTTCTAG
>JAOUCL010000301.1 GCA_029859805.1 Rhodospirillales bacterium
TGAGACATGGCTATTGAGAACAGCGAACTCCCTGCCCTTCTCGGCGGGCCCGCGGCGGTGACCCTGGATCAGCGGGAGGCCAACCGCTGGCCCCTGCTCACCGCAGAGGACGAGCAGGCGGCACTTGCGGTCATGCGCGACGGCAATATCTCGACCCATCCGGTCATCCGCGAGCTCGAGGACGACTACGCCGCCTTCACAGGCGAGCCCTACGCCCTTGCACACAACAACGGCACAGCGGCCTTGATCGCCGCTTTCTTCGCACTGGACCTGCAGCCGGGAGACGAGGTCATCGTCCCCTCGGCGACGTTCTGGGCCTCGGTCCTGCCGATGCTCTGGTTCGGCTTGGTTCCGGTGTTTTGCGAAAGCGAGCCCGAGCGCATGGGGCTCGACCCGCAGGACATCGAACAGAAAATTACTGGGCGCACCCGTGCCATCGTCGTCGTCCACCTATGGGGCTTGCCGAGCAAGATGACCGAGATCCTGGCGATCGCGCGCAAGCACAATCTCAGGATCATCGAGGACGCCTCCCATGCCCACGGCGCCACTTGGCGCGGCAAGCCCTGCGGCGCGCTCGGCGACATCGGCGTCTTCAGCCTGCAGGGCGACAAGCTGGCGCCGGCCGGCGAAGGCGGCGTCTTCCTGTGCCACGACTACGAATACTACGAGCGGGCCATCCTGCTCGGCGACATCACGCGCATTCTCGCGCTCGAAACCCCGGCACGCCGATTTGCCGCGACCAGCTTCGGCATCAAGACCCGGATAGCCCCGATATCGGCCGCGATCGCACGTAGCCAACTCAAAGAGTTGCCCAAACGCAACCGCAGGCGAAAAGAGAACATCGTCCATCTCTCGCAACGTCTCGAGGCGCTCGGCTTCCACACCTTCCTGCCGCCCGATCACATCGAGCGCGTGTATTTCGAGTTCATCATCCGCCACGAGCCCGAGGGCATACCGCTGCCGATGCCGTTCATGATCCGGGCGCTGCAAGCCGAAGGCTGCCTCGTCGCGGCGCCTCGTTATCCCCTGCTCCACCAGCAGCCCTTCTTCACCGAGGGTCACGTCCTGCAGTCCCTGCGCCTGCCGCCCGACCTGCAACCCCCCGACTACCGGCCGGACGCCCTGCCCCGGACAGAAGCGGCCAACGGCATGCTGATCCGTCTGCCGGCCTTCCCCAATGCCGATATGCCGCTCCTGGACGAATACGCGGCCGCCTTCGAGAAAGTGCTGAAGCACGCGCAGGAGATTCTCGCCAGTCCGCAGGCGGCGGCAACCGAAGCGGCGATGGCCGGCTGACGCGCCGCACAGCAAGCCGGAGCCCGGCGGGGATGACTTCGAAAGGACCGGTCAGCGGAAGGCGTGTCTCCACGCGCAAGATGGGCTTCGAGGCGCTCAATATCGGACTCCACTTGGCGCATCAGAGTCTTATCGTCTTCACCCTTATTGGATGGGCGTTCTGCGAGACCCGGCTTCTACATCTTGGAATAATGGCGCTGGTCGGCGTCTCCTGGCTCGGTTTTGGAATCTTCCATGGCCTCGGATACTGCCTGCTCACCGACATACAGTGGACGCTGAAAGAGCGCATGGGCGAGGAGAGGCCCGCTGTCGGATACATGAAATTCCTCGCCGACCGCCTGAGCGGACGGGATCTCGACGCCAAGCTCATCGACGCCGTCACCTACATCACCTGCGCGCTCTGCTCCGCCACCTCGCTCCTGCTTACCTTGACGGTAGGTGCCTGCTAGGTGTCGCCGTCGCGGGGCGCGGATTCGCTGGACCCGAGCGCGCCGCCGCAGGGGCTGCCGCCGGCCGCGGCGCACCCCGGACCTTCGGTACCACGATTCCCCTGCCCTGCATCTCGGTCTGCCAGATCGACGACACGACGGGGCGCTGCATCGGCTGCCACCGCTTTATGGACGAGATCCGCGATTGGCCGATCCTGAGTACCGAGGAAAAGACCGCCATGCCCGACCAGCTCGCCGCGCGCAAGGCGGTGCAGGCAGGCAATCTCCCGGACTTTGGCGGGGCTCGACCGGATTCAGCAAAGCGTTTAACCATTACCAACCCTGCCCGGGTCACGGACAGTTTCTCTTATTGTCCTCGCATACCTTCGCCGATTAGGAGAACCCGGCGTACCATGAGCTGTCCGGCCGATCAGCTTAACCTCCTCGCAACCCGCCCGCGCTAGACTGGCGATCCGATCGGAGAGAGGGGCATGACGGAAAACGACCGCACGGGCGGATCAGAGGATCCCCTGGAAAAATACCGCCAAGCCTTGAACAGGCGGCAATCGCCGGAGACGGCGACCCAGACCGCGCTGGAGGACCCCCTGGCAAGTGAGGACGCGCAGCCCGCGGCTTCGAGCGGTGCCCTAGGCTTGGCCGAGCCCGGCGAGGACATTCCCAGCGAACCCGACCGCGTACCGAGCGACCAAGAGGACCTGCCGAGCGATCTCGAAGATACCTATGATCGGTACCAGAAGGCACTGGACAAGCTCAAAAACCGGCAGGCGGAGGTCGTAGACCCCCTGGCGGTGGCGCCGGAGGTTCAAGATGGGCCGCCCCCGGGTCGGGACCGCACCGAGGGCCGGAGCGACGGTGCGCTCGCCCGGTACCGACAAGCGGTTAGCCGGCAGCAGAGCGTCGGGCAGAACCCGGGTCGGACCTCGGCCAAACCCGCCGCCGACCCGGCAGTGCCCCGAGAGGCCTTGGACCAGTTCCGCAAGGCCCGGAGCAAGCGACCGGAGGCTCCACCCGAGCCCAAAGCCGTGGCGAGGCCGCGCGACAGCGGCCGGCGGGTGCTCGGCACCCCGCTGGACTGGCGCATCAGGGCCGTCATCTTCGGCGCGCTGCTGCTTGCCAGCCCGCCGGTTCAGTGGCTGGTCCATACGCGCCTGGGCGCACCCTTCGCGCCCCTGGACCTGGTCGCGGGCCTCTCGGCCGTCCTGCCGGCGGCACTGATCCTGTTCAGTGCGCGTCCCGGGTCCTTCAGGGGACGGGTCGTGACGGTGATCGGCAGCGTGGCCGTAGCGCTCATTGGTAGTGCCGGTTTCGCCTACGGCCTCTCGCTCCTGCAGAACGAGCTGCCCGAAGGCGCGAGCCTCGCCCTCGGACTGCTGCTCAGCCTGGGCGTGTTCACGGCCGTATGGGGCCCGCTCTTCCTCATCCTGGCTCCGGTCCTTGCGCGAATGAACCTCCCCGCTCAAAGCCGGATCTGAAGGCTGACGCGCAGCGGGCGCATGCCAGGCTCATGCGCCCGAGAGGGGGTGGGCAGGGGCGCGCGCCTTGTCGAAGCTTGACATTGGCGAGACGCAAGGCCATCTTTAGACGTACATTCCTCGTGATCGCGCGATGCGCTTCCTGGAAATCGGAAGCGCCTCATCCCGAGACCATTCCCAGAAAATCTCCGTTTGCTCCAGGTGCGCGTGGAAAGCGGTAACGCGCAGTACGCGTCTGCGGGCCCCCATGGCGCGCGCGCCGCTTGGCGCAGAAGGATATCTATTTTGACGAACACCTCTTTTTCCGAACTCGGCGTGGCCGAGCCGCTTCGGCGCGCCCTGCGGGCCGAGAACTACATCAGTCCCACGCCGATCCAGGTGCGGGCGATCCCCATGCTGCTCACCGGCAAGGACCTGCTCGGCATCGCCCAGACGGGCACCGGCAAGACCGCGGCTTTCGCGCTGCCGATCCTCCAGCACCTCTTCGAAACGCGTGCACCCGCAGGCCCGCGCGCGACACGGGCACTGATCCTCGCCCCAACGCGCGAACTCGCGATCCAAATCGGGGACAGTTTCAAGACCTACGGGCGACACCTCGCGCTGCGCCACGCCGTCGTCTTCGGCGGCGTCGGGCAGCAACCCCAGGTCAAAGCCTTGGCCCGCGGGGTCGATACCCTGGTCGCGACCCCGGGGCGCCTGCTCGACCTCATCGGTCAGGGCCATATCCGGCTCGATAAGGTGTCCTTTCTCGTTCTGGACGAAGCCGACCGCATGCTGGACATGGGTTTCATTCGGGACGTGCGGAAGATCATAAAGGCGCTGCCCAGACAACGGCAGTCGCTGCTCTTCTCGGCAACGATGCCTGCCGATGTCGAGCGCTTGGCCGGAGAGATCCTCCGTGACCCGGACCGCGTCGAGATCTCCCCCAAGGCGATCACCGTCGATCGAGTCGACCAGCGCGTGTTTTTCGTTGAGAGCGCGGCTAAGCGTGCCCTTCTGGCCAAACTGCTGGGCGATCCCGGACTGGCCCGGGTCATCGTCTTCACGCGCACGAAGCACGGCGCCAACCGCGTCGCCCAGCAGCTCGACAGGGCCGGCACCGCTGCCGAGGCGCTGCACGGCAACAAGTCCCAAAGCGCCCGCCAGCGCGCCCTCGAAAGGTTTCGGACGGGCCGGGCCCGGGTCCTCGTCGCGACCGATATCGCGGCACGCGGGATCGACGTGGACGGGGTGACGCATGTCATCAACTACGAGCTGCCGAACGAGCCGGAGAGCTACGTCCACCGCGTCGGCCGGACCGCGCGCGCGGGCGCCGAGGGCAGTGCGCTGTCCTTCTGCGACCCGGCCGAGCAAGCCTACCTTCGCGCCATAGAGAGATTGACGAAACGCCCGCTGGCGGTCGCCGGCGGTCAACCGAGCCACAGGCGTGCCGCTCCTGACTCGCAGACCCCATCGCAGGCTCCGAGCACCCGATCGGGCCCCTCGAAGCGGCGCCGGCGATTCCGGTCAACACCCAAGCGCCGGGCAGCGTAACGGGTCGGACGGGCGTTTGCACACACGGTCGAGATGAGTCACGCCGAACATCGGACAGGAACCCGCCCCTGGAATCGCTGGACGGCGGCACGTGAGCCACTAGAATGCCGCGCATGTCCGACCGAGGAGCGCGCTTGAGCGAGACATCCCCCGCCCCAGGGGCCCGTCGGGAGATACGCCGCCGACGACAGCGGCGCGCACCGGCCTTGGACACCACGATTCCCTCGCCCTGCATCTCGGTCTGCCAGATCGACGACGCGACGGAGCGCTGCATCGGGTGTCACCGCTCGATCGACGAGATCCGCGATTGGCCGATCCTGAGTGCCGAGGAAAAGATCGCCGTGCTCGCCCGACTCGCCGCGCGCAAGGCGGCGCAGGCAGGCGGTCCGCCGGAGCACGACGGACAAGACCATGACGATTGACGGCGCGCCCCCGGCTCCGGGCCGCGCCGACTCGCTGCCGCCGACGGGGTTTCTGCTGCTGGCCGGCGTCACTTTGTTCTGGGGCGCCAACTGGCCGTTGATGAAAATCGCGTTGGGCGAGATCCCGGTTTGGAGCTTCCGCAGTCTCTGCCTGCTCGGCGGCGGCATCGGGCTGCTGGTTCTGTCCGGCCTGAGCGGCCGCTCGCTCGGCATACCGCGGCGCGAGATCGGACCGCTCATGTTCTGCGCGATCTTCAACGTGGTCGGCTGGCACCTGTTTTCGGGCTATGGCGTCAGCCTGATCCCGGCCGGCCGGGCGGTGATCATCGCATTTACCATGCCACTCTGGGCGACCCTGCTGAGCAGTCTGATATTGGGCGAGCGCCTGACGGCGGCCAAGCTGGTCGGCTTGCTCTTGGGGCTCGCCGGTCTCGCCGTCCTGATCGGACCGGACCTGAGGGTGATCGGCTCGGCGCCTCTAGGCGCTCTTTGTATGCTCGGCGCCGCGGCGAGTTGGGCGACCGGGACGGTGCTGCTCAAGCGCTTTACCTGGTCGGTCGGCAGCGCCCGCTTGGCCGGCTGGCAGCTTCTGTTCGGGGCGGTTCCGGTCGTGACCGGGGCGTTGTTGATCGGGGACCTGCCGGCTCCGGCGAGCCTGAGTACCGAGGTGCTGCTTGCGACGGCCTACGTTATCGCGCTGCCGATGGTGTTCTGCCACTGGGCCTTCTTCCAGATCGTCCGTCTGTTTCCGGCCGCCCTGGCGGCGAT
>JAOUCL010000302.1 GCA_029859805.1 Rhodospirillales bacterium
CGGCAAAACGAACAGGCGAGGACTTCGATTCATGCCCTGGAAATCACAAGGCGGCGGCGGTGGCGGACCCTGGGGCGGCGGATCCGGCGGCGGCGGCAGTGGCGGCGGCGGTGGCGGCGGCGGTGGCGGACCCTGGGGCGGCGGCGGGCCCGGCGGGCCGAGGCCCCCCGACTTCGAGGACTTCATCCGCAAGGGCCAGGACCGCTTCAAACGGATGCTGCCCAGCGGCATGGGGTCGGGCCAGGGGCTGCTCCTGGTCATCGCCGCGCTCCTGTTCATCTGGGTCATCACCGGCTTCTATCGGGTCCAGCCGGACCAGCAGGGCGTGGTCCTGCGCTTCGGCAAGTGGGTCGATACGACCGAGCCGGGCCTCAACTGGCACTTTCCCTATCCCATCGAGACGGTCGAGACGCCCTTCGTCACCAAGATCCAACAGATCGAGGTCGGCTTTATCTCGATCGGCGAGCGCGGGCGCGGCCAGAAACGGGACGTCGACGAGGAAAGCCTGATGCTGACCGGCGACCAGAACATCATCGACATCGAGTTCACGGTGCAGTGGAAGATCGCCGATGCCGGACAGTACCTGTTCAACATTCGCGACCCCGAGCAGACCACCAAGATCGTGGCGGAGAGCACCATGCGCGAGATCATCGGCCAGACCGACATCCAGCCGGCCCTGACCGAGGCGCGCCAGGAGATCGAGCTTCGCACGCGCGGGCGCCTGCAGGTCATTTTGAACGAATACGAGGCGGGCATCGAGATCACCCAGGTGCAGCTGCAGGACGTTCAGCCGCCGGCCCAGGTCATCGATGCCTTCGACGACGTGCAGCGGGCCCGGCAGGATCTCGACCGCCTGCGCAACGAGGCCGAGGCCTACCGCAACGACATCCTGCCGCGCGCGCGCGGCGAGGCGGTGCGCCAGGTCCAAAACGCGGAGGCCTACAAGGAGCAGCTGGAGAACGAAGCCGAGGGCGAGGCGCAACGCTTCCTCTCGGTCTACGCGGCCTACAGGCAGAACCCGCAGGTGGCCCGGCGCCGCATGTACCTGGAAACGCTCCAGGAGGTGCTCAGCGGGACCGACAAGGTGATCATGGATTCCGGCGCGCAGGGCGCGGTTCCCTATCTGCCGCTCAACGAACTGCGGCGCCGCTCGGCGCCCGGCAATTAGCGTGAGGGAGCCAGGATCATGAGCCGGAAACTTTCCCTTATTCTCGGCATTCTCGTCATCATCTCGGGCACCGTCCTGTTCACCGCGCTGTTCACGGTGCACCAGACCCAGCAGGCCATCGTGCTGATGCTCGGCAACCCCAAGCGGGTCATCACCGAACCGGGTCTGCAGTTCAAGCTGCCTTGGGTCGAGAACGTGCTGTACTACGAGAAGCGGGTCCTGAACCTGGATCCGCCGGTCGAGCGCGTCCTGCTGTCGGACCAGAAACGCCTGCTGGTCGACGCCTTCGCCCGCTACCGCATCACCGATGCCTTGGCGTTCTACCAGGCCGTGCGGACCGAGGGCGGCGTGCGCCAGCGCTTGGGGCCGATCATCAACGCCGCCCTGCGCGGCGTCCTGGGCAAACTCAACCTGGCCAGCGTCCTGTCCGAGGAGCGCGACGAAATCATGGCGGAGATTCAAGCCCAGGTGAACACCCAGGCCGAACGCTTCGGCATCGAGCTGGTGGACGTGCGCATCCGCCGGGCCGATCTGCCCGACGAGATCAGCGACCAAGTCTACCAGCGCATGAGGTCCGAGCGCGAGCGCGAGGCGGCGGAGTTCCGGGCCCGGGGATTCGAGCAGGCCCAGCGGATCATGGCGACCGCCGACCGCGAGGCGACGGTGATCCGGGCCGAGGCCAAGCGCGAGGCCGAGATCCTGCGCGGCCAGGGCGAGGGGAAGCGCACCCAGATCCTCAACGACGCCTATGGCCAGGACCAGGACTTCTTCAACTTCTACCGCTCCATGCAGGCCTACGAGGCCGCGCTGTCCGGCGACAGCACCTATATGGTGCTCTCGCCGGACAGCGAGTTCTTCGACTTCTTCGGCACCGTCACCAGCGGCGGGGGAGGCGCGGGCAATTGATACCCGATGCGCCACGGCCCGGCGGTTCCCGGACGATGCCGGGCTAGGCGCGGTGCGGTATGACCGACCTGCTGACCGGTCTTGCCCTGGTATTCGTGATCGAGGGGCTGATCCTCGCGATCTTTCCGGACCGCCTGCGCTGGCTGCTCGAGCGCATGGCGGAGGTGCCGCCCGAGGCCCTGCGCGTCGCCGGCGTGGTCTCGGCGGCGGGCGGCGTGTTTTTCGTCTGGCTGCTGCGCGGCTGACGCCGAGAGCCCGCGGCCGGCTTCGCCCAGGCCCGGATACGTGCTAGTCTTGCTTGAAAGTTGATAGTGCGGCCTCCACATTGGAGCACACGAAACATTGTTCGAAACATTTTTTGGACCGGCCGCCTGCCCGCACGGCGCGGCGATCCAGAGTTCGGAGATCATGACGTGACGCAGGTGACGATCCCCCTTCACCGGACCCCGCCGGTGGTTCGTTTTCTCATTGCCGCCCCGCTCTTGCTCGCCGTCCTGGCACTGTCCTCCGTGGCGCAGGCGCGCGGGGCCCCGGACAGCTTCGCCGATCTGGTCGACAAGCTGCTGCCCACCGTGGTCAACATCTCGACCACCCAGACGGTCGAACAAGGCCGCGGGACGGAGGAATTCGAGGAATTCTTCCGCGAGTTCTTCGAGCGTCGCGGCGGCGGTGGCGGCGGCGAGCCGGCGCCGCGCCGCCGGCAGAATTCGCTCGGCTCCGGCTTCATCATCGACCGGACCGGCTATATCGTCACCAACCATCACGTGATCGCCGGCGCCGACGAGATCTCCGTGCGCCTGGCCGACGATACGACGCTCGAGGCGACCATCGTCGGCAGCGACGAGAAGACGGACCTGGCCCTGCTCAAGGTCGAAAGCCCCACGCCGCTGCCCGCCGCCAGGTGGGGACAGTCCGAGGACACGCGGATCGGCGATTGGGTGATCGCCATCGGCAATCCCCTGGGTCTGGGCGGAACGGTCACCGCGGGCATCGTCTCGGCGCTCCAGCGCGACATCAACGCTGGACCCTACGACGATTTCATTCAGACCGATGCGGCGATCAACAAGGGTAATTCGGGCGGCCCGATGTTCAACATCAAGGGCCAGGTCATCGGCATCAATTCGGCGATCTTCTCGCCCTCGGGCGGGTCGATCGGTATCGGCTTCGCGATCCCCTCCGCCCTTGCCGAGAACATCGTCCTGCAGCTGCGCGACCACGGCGCGGTGCGCCGCGGCTGGCTCGGCGTGCGCATTCAGCACGTGACCGACGAGCTGGCCGAGGGCCTGCGGCTGGACAGCGCGCGCGGCGCGCTGGTCGCCTCCGTCAGCCCGGGCGGCCCGGCCGAGGCCGCCGGCGTCAAGCAGGGCGACGTGATCCTCGAGTTCAACGGCCGGCCCGTGCCCAAGTACCGAAACCTGTCGCGCATGGTGGCCGAGACGCCCGTCGGCAGGGACGTCGCGGTCGTGGTCTGGCGCAAGGGCAAAGAGGTCAAGCTCAAGGTCGAGCTGGGCGAGCTGAAGGACGAAGCAGCGGTTGCCGCCTTGCCCGAGGAGACCCCCGGCGGGACCGAGAGCGGCGACGTCGAGGCCCTTGGCCTGAAGCTCGCGACGATCACCCCCGAGCTGCGCAGCGCTTTGAGCTGGACGAGAAGACCAACGGCGTCGTGATCACGGACGTGTTGCCCGGCGGCAACGCGGCCGAGAAGAACCTGAAGCCCGGCGACGTGATCGTCGAGATCGACCTGGAAGAGGTCAGAAGTCCCGACGACGTTGCCAAGTTGGTGGAAAAGGCCAAGGACGAAGACTACCGCGTCGTCACTCTCCTCGTGTTCCGCCAGGGCAAGAGCGATTTCGAGTGGGTCGCCGTACGCCTCGACAACAGTTGAGTTAAAGCCGGATCGACGACATGGACGGCGGCCCTTGCGGCCGCCGTTTTCGTCTTCAGTCGCGGAACTCCTCGCGCCGGTAGCCCTGAAGATAAAGCAGCGCCGTGAGGTCGCCGTGGTCGATCGAGACCCGCGCCGCAGTCTGGGCCGCGGGCTTGCCGCGATAGGCGACACCGAGGCCCGCGGCGGCCAGCATGGCCGCGTCGTTGGCGCCGTCGCCGACCGCGCAGGCCGCGTCCATCGTGAGACCGTGCTCGGCGGCCAGGCGCTCGAGAGTGGCGAGCTTGGCGTCTCGGTCTACCAGCGGCTCGGCCACCCGGCCGGTCAGCCGTCCGTCCTCGACCAGCAGACGATTGGCCACCACCGTTTCGAAGCCGCAGGCCGCCGCAATGGGCTCGGCGAAACAGGTAAAGCCACCCGAAACCAACGCCGTCGCCGCCCCCGCCGCGCGCAGCGTTTGCACCAGGGTTCGGGCCCCGGGGTTGAGCGTCATGCGCCGGCCGGCCTCGTCGAGGGCGCCGGCCGGCAGGCCCTTCAGAAGCCCGACCCGGGCGTTGAGCGCCTCGGCGAAATCCAGCTCGCCGGCCATGGCCCGGGCGGTGATCCCGGCGATCCGGTCGCGCAGGCCGACCGCCTCGGCCAGCTCGTCCAGCATCTCCTGGCCGATAATGGTCGATTCCAGGTCGGCCACCAGAAGCGCCTTGCGCCGGCCCTCGGCCGGCTGGATCGCGAGGTCGAGCGGAAGATTGCTCGGCAGCCGCGCGGGCAGAGCCCCGTGGTCCTCGGGGTCGGGTGCCTCGAAGGGAATATCGCAGGCGAGGCCCGGGGCGAGCCACACGGTCGGACCGATCTCGGCGCCGCTCGCGAGCAGCGACGCGGTGGCCACGGTGGCCAGCTCCGGCGTCAGAACGTCCGGCCTGCCGGCGATCAAGGTGAGGACAAAACGCATGGACCGCCATATAGAAGAGACGAGCGTGGTGGCACAAGTGGTGTGACGTGACCAAGGACCAGACCCGATCCGACGGACAGGCCGACACCCGGTCCCCGGTCGTCGTGGTGACCGGGCCGACGGCCAGCGGCAAGTCGGGCTTGGCGCTCGCGCTTGCTCGCGCCTTCGACGGCGTGGTCGTCAACGGCGACGCAATGCAAGTCTATCGCGAGCTGGCGGTGCTGACCGCGCGGCCGAGCGCCGAGGACATGGCGCTGGCGCCGCACCGGCTCTACGGCGTGCTGCCGGGCGCCGCCGCCTGTTCGGCCGGGCGCTGGCGGGGCCTGGCGCTGGCCGAGATCGCGGCGGCGCAGGAGGTCGGCCGCCTGCCGTTCGTGGTCGGCGGCACCGGGCTCTACCTGCGGGCGCTGGTCCGCGGATTGACCGAACTGCCGCCGATCCCGGCGCCGCTTCGCGCGGCCGCGCGCGAGCGCCACCGGGCGCGCGGCGGTCCGGCCATGCACGCCGAGCTTGCCGCGCGCGATCCCGTCACGGCCGCGCGCCTGCGGCCGGGCGACACGCAGCGCTTGATCCGCGCCTGGGAGGTGCTCGAGGCGACCGGCCGCCCGCTCGCCGAATGGCAGGCCGAGGACGGCGGGGAGGCGGCCCCCTACCGCTTTCTCTGCATCGCCCTGATGCCGCCGCGCGAGGCGCTCCATGCCGCCTGCGACGGCCGATTTCTCCGTATGCTCGAGGCCGGCGCCCTGGACGAGGTGCGCGCGCTCCTGGACCTCGGCCTCGATCCCGAGCTTCCGGTCATGAAGGCGCTCGGCGTGCCGGAGCTGGCCGCCCACCTCCATGGTGCACTGCGGTTGGAAACCGCAGTCGCGCAGGCCCAGCAGGCGACCCGGCGCTATTCCAAACGCCAGAAGACCTGGCTCAGGACCCAGATGCCCCGCGACTTCACGAGCAATCAAGTATCCCCAGTCGTGGTTGAGAAGCAATATTCAGAAGTTTAC
>JAOUCL010000070.1 GCA_029859805.1 Rhodospirillales bacterium
CTGTCGAAGCTGGGCGTCCGCCTGTTCACGGCCGGGACCGCGTTCGTCGGCTTCATGGGGCCGAACATGAACCTCATGATGGGCTCGTAGAACCCGGCCCGGGGCCACACCGGGGCCTGCGGCGGGGATTCCGGCGGCCCGCTGTTCTACGACGACGGGGGCGCCGAGCTGCAGGTCGCCATAACGAGCTCGGGCGATTCCATATGCCGGGCTTCGGCCATCATGGCGCGGACCGATACCGCCGAGGTGCAGGGCTTTCTCGGCTGTGTCCTGGCCGCCGGGTCGATCCCGCAGATCGAGGACTGCGGCTGCACGGAAGTGGACCGACAGGGCGAATGCCCGTAGCTGAAACCCCCCAGAAAATGTGGTCGGACCACATTTTCTGGGGAGCCTACAGCGTCGGCAGATCGCCTTCGGCCTGCTGCTCTTCGAAGGCGGCGATGAACACCTCCAGGGTGCCGGCCTCGATGGCCGCCCGTAGCCCGGCCATGAGCTCCTGGTAGATGACGAGGTTGTGGAGCGTGAGCAGGATCGGGCCCAGCATCTCGCCGGCCTTGAACAGGTGGTGCAGGTAGGCGCGGGAATAGTCGCGGCAGGCGGGGCAGGGGCAGTCCGGGTCGAGCGGCCGGGGGTCGTCCTGGTGGCGCGCGTTGCGCAGGTTCAAGACCGCGCGCCGGGTGAAGGCCTGGCCGGTGCGCCCCGAGCGGGTCGGCAGCACGCAGTCGAACATGTCGATGCCGCGCCGGACCGCGGCCACGATGTCGTCGGGCTTGCCGACGCCCATCAAGTAGCGCGGCCGCTCGGCGGGCAGGGCAGGGACCGTCACGTCTAGGATGCGGAGCATGTCCGCCTTGCCCTCGCCGACGGCGAGACCGCCGACCGCATAGCCGTCGAAGCCGATGCCGGTGAGCGCCGCGGCGGACTGCTCGCGCAGGTCCTCGAAGACGCTGCCCTGAACGATCCCGAAGAGGCCGTATCCGGGCCGCGCCTCAAAGGCCTCTTTGCAGCGTGCGGCCCAGCGCATCGAAAGCGCCATGGACCTGGCCGCCGCGTCACGCTTGACCGGAAAGGGCGTGCATTCGTCCAGCACCATGGTGATGTCGGAGTCCAGGAGCCGCTGGATCTCGACCGCCCGCTCCGGCGTCAACTCGTGGCGGCTGCCGTCGATGTGCGACTTGAAGGTGACGCCCCTGTCCGTGATCTTGCGCAACTCGGCCAAGGACATGACCTGGAAGCCGCCGGAGTCGGTCAGGATCGGCCCCGGCCAGTTCATGAAGCGGTGCAGGCCGCCGAGTTTCGCGACTCGCTCGGCGCCGGGCCGGAGCATGAGGTGGTAGGTGTTGCCGAGGACGATCTCGGCGCCGGTCGCGGCGACCTGCTCGGGCGTCAGGCCCTTGACCGTGCCGGCGGTGCCGACCGGCATGAAGGCCGGGGTCTCGAAGCTGCCGTGGGCCGTGGTCACCCGCCCGCGCCGCGCCGCGCCGTCTCGGGCCAGCAGGTCGAAGCCGAAGGTCGGCGCCCTCACGGCGCGCCCTTCCGGTGCAGCAGGCAGGCGTCGCCGTAGGAATAGAAGCGATAGCCGAACTCGATGGCGTGGCGGTAGGCGGCTTTCATCCGTTCGGTGCCCGCGAAGGCCGAGACCAGCATGAACAGCGTGGAGCGCGGCAGGTGAAAGTTGGTGAGAAGGAGGTCGACGACCTTAAAGCGGTAGCCCGGGAGGATAAAGATGTCGGTCTCCCCCTCGAAGGGACGCAGGCGTCCGTCGGCCGCCACTGCGCTCTCCAGCAGGCGCAGCGATGTCGAGCCGACCGCGACCACCCGGCCGCCACTCGCCCGCGCCGCCTCGATCGCCTCGGCCGCCGCCGCCGTCAGCAGGCCGGCCTCGGCGTGCATCCTGTGCTCTTCCGCGGTCTCGGCCTTGACCGGCAGGAAAGTGCCGGCGCCCACGTGGAGGGTCACGGCGACGCGGCGGACGCCGCGCGCCTCCAGCGCGGCCAGCACGGCCTCGGTGAAGTGCAGCCCGGCCGTGGGCGCGGCCACGGCGCCGTCGCGGCGTGCGAAGACCGTCTGATAGTCGTCCCGGTCGCGCGGATCGGGGCCGGCCTGGCGCCGGATATAGGGCGGCAGCGGCATGGCGCCCTCGGCCTCCAGAGCGGCCATCAGGTCCGCGCCCGCGCGGTCGAAGGCGAGCGTGACCTCGCCGCCCTCGGCCTTGACCGCCACCTCCGCGGCGAGCCCGCCCGCAAAATCGATCCGGTCGCCGGGCTTGAGCTTCCTGGCCGGCCGGGCGAAGGCGCGCCAGCGCCCCTCGCCCTCGGCCTTGTGCAGGGTGACCTCGACCTTGCCCGCGCCGCGCCGCCCAACGAGCCTCGTCGGAATGACCCGCGTGTCGTTGAACACCAGGACGTCGCCGGGTTCGAGCAGGTCCGGCAGGTCGCGGAAGGCGCGGTCCGCCAGCTCCACCCCGACCTCGAGCAGGCGCGCGGCGTCGCGCGGCCGCACCGGGTGCTGGGCGATCAGCTCGCGCGGCAAGTCGAAATCGAAGTCGTCTGTGCGCATCTGGGCAGGGCCGGATTGTGTGACGGACGCGGCCCTTGTGCTTCGACAGGCTCAGCATGAGGGCCTCACCCTGAGCTTCCTCATCCCGAGCCTGCCGAGGGACGAGGGGCGAGGCCCGTTCCGCAGCCAGGGCGGGGCTGGTACTAGCATCTCGCCGCGCTCGCGCAAAGGGCAGCCTTGCGCTACAACTGTCCCATGACCAGACCAGCTATCATCGCCGTGGCGATCACCGGTTCGGTGCCGCGCAAGGCGGACAACCCGGCCGTGCCCGTGACCCCGGCCGAGCAGATCGAGTCGACCCACGAGGCCTTCGAGGCCGGGGCTTCGCTCGTCCACATCCACGTCCGCGACGCCGAGGAGGAGCCGTCTTCGGACCCGATGCTCTTCGCCGAGGTCCAGGAGGGCGTCAAACGGCATTGCCCAGGCATGATCGTGCAGTTCTCGACCGGCGGGCGGGGCCGGAGCAGCGCCGAACGCGGCGCGGCGCTCTCACTCAAGCCCGACATGGCGTCCCTGGCGACCGGTTCGGTCAACTTCCCGAACTGGATCTACGACAACGCGCCGGCGCTGATCGACGAGCTTGCCGGCGCCATGCTGGAGCACGAGATCAAGCCGGAGATCGAGGTCTTCGACCTGGCCATGCTGTACAACGCGGCGAAGCTGTTGGACCGCGGGCTGCTGCGCGCGCCGCTCCATGTTCAATTCGTGCTCGGCATCCCGGGCGCCCTGCCGGCGCGCCGCAAGGTCCTGGAGTTCCTGATCGCAGAGCTTGCAGAGCTGCTGCCCGACGCCACCTGGACCGCCGCGGGCATCGCCCGCCACCAGCTCGAGGTCAATCGCTGGGCCCTGGAGCTCGGCGGCCACCTGCGCACCGGGCTGGAGGACAACGTCCGCTTCGACCGCGAGCGCCTGGCGTCGAGCAACGCCGATCTGGTCGCCCGCCTCGCCGGCCTCTGCGCCGACTACGGCGCCCATGCGGCCAGCGCCGCCGAGGCGCGCGAGCTACTCGGGCTCGCCTCGGTCTGACCTTTCCGTGGCCGGGGATTTCAAACTGGATACGGCGGTGCCCTGGGGGCGCAACCGGGCGGAGTACACCGCGTTCTTCGACCTGGCCGGCGTGCCGCCCCACCGGCGTATCCTGGACTGCGCGGGCGGGCCGTCGTCCTTCACCGTGGAGGCGAGCCGCCTCGGTCATCTCGTGGTCGCCGCCGACCCGCTCTACGGCCTGTCCAAGGACGACATCAAGGCGCGCATAGAGGAGAGCCGCGAGGCCATAGCGGCCGGTCTGCGCAGTGCCGGGCACCGCTTCGTCTGGGATGCCTACGGCACGCCGGAAAATCTCGAGGCGACGCGGTTCTCGGCCATGAAGCATTTCCTCGAAGACTACGAGGAGGGCCTCGCCGAGGGCCGCTACCTCGAGGCCGCGCTGCCCGACCTGCCGTTCGAGGACGAGGCCTTCGACCTCGCGCTCTCGTCCCACTTCCTGTTTCTGTACAGCGCGCAGTTCGACCTCGATTTTCACCTGGCATCCGTCCTGGAGCTCTGCCGCGTCGCGCCGGAGGTCCGAATCTTTCCGCTGCTCGACATGGAGGGCGAGCGCTCGCGCCACCTCCCGCCGGTGATCGACCATCTGCAAGGGCGCGGCCTCGCGACCGAAATCCGCAAGGTCGACTACGAGTTCCAGAAAGGCGGCAATGAGATGCTGCTGATTAGGCCGGTATAGCGGGGAATCCCGTGCGCCGGCCGAACACCCCCACCCTGGCCCTCCCCCGCAAGGGGGGAGGGGAATGCGGGGTCGCTCGACCGTTTCTCCCTCCCCCTCGACGGGGGAGGGTCGGGGTGGGGGTGATTTTTTGGATCGAAAAGCTCGGCTTTAGCCGAAAGCAGAAAGGCTCCGAGATGCCCGACAAGACACCCAACATCCTCTTCGTCATGGCCGACCAGATGGCCGCGCCGGCCCTGCCGGTCTACGGCCATCCGGTGGTCAAGGCTCCGCGCCTCGCCGGGCTGGCGGAGAGCGGTGTGGTCTTCGACGCGGCCTACTGCAATTCGCCGATCTGCGCGCCCTCGCGCTTTTCCATGCTGTCCGGGCAGTTGCCTTCGGCGATCGGGGCCTACGATAACGCCGCCGAGTTCCCGGCGTCCGTCCCGACCTTCGCGCACCACCTGCGCCTGGCCGGATACCGCACGGTGCTGGCCGGCAAGATGCACTTTGTCGGCCCGGACCAGCTGCACGGCTTCGAGGAGCGGCTGACCACCGACATCTACCCGGCCGACTTCGGCTGGACGCCCGACTGGGAGCACCCGGAAAGGCATCAGGACTACTTCCACACCATGCTGAGCGTGGTCGAGGCCGGGCCCTGCGCGCGCAGCCAGCAGATCGACTTCGACGACGACGTCGCATTTCAGGCCGAACGCCGGATTTACGACCTGGCGCGCGACGACGACGACCGACCTTTCTTCCTGCTGGCCTCCTTCACCCACCCGCACGACCCCTACACGATCGGCCGGCCCTACTGGGAGCGCTACGATGCCGCGGAGATCGACATGCCCCGGGTGCCGGCGATCCCGCTCGAGGAGCAGGATCCCCACAGCCGGCGGATCGCCCGCTGCATCGGCCTGAAGCGCTACGACGTCACCGAAGCGCGTATCCGCAACGCCCGCCGCGCCTACTACGGCGCGATCAGCTACGTCGACAACAAGCTGGGCGGCCTGTTGGACGCCCTGGCGGCGACCGGGCTTGCCGAGGACACCATCGTGATCTTCGCCGCCGACCACGGCGACATGCTCGGCGAGCGCGGCCTGTGGTACAAGATGACCTTCTTCGAGGGGGCGGCGCGGGTGCCGCTGATCGTCCACGCGCCGGACCGCTTTGCGCCGCGCCGGGTGGCCCGCTGCGTCTCCCTGCTCGACCTTTTCCCGACCCTCTGCGATCTCGCCGCCGGCGCGGCGCCCGCGCCGGCGGAGCCGCTGGAGGGCCGCAGCCTGATGCCGCTGCTCGACGGCCGGGAGGCGGGTTGGGTGGATCGGGTATTCGGCGAATACCTCGGCGAGGGCGCGGCCGGACCTCTGGTCATGGTGCGAGAGGGCCGCTTCAAGTACGTCGTAGGCGAGGCCTCGCCGCCCCAGCTGTTCGATCTCGAGGCCGACCCGCTGGAGCTGGACAACCTGGCGGGGCGTGCCGCGCACGCCGAGGCCGAGCGCGCCTTCGAGGCCCAGGTGGCGGCGCGCTGGGACCTCGCCGCCCTGAGGCGCGCGGTGCTCCTGTCGCAGCGCCGGCGCCGGCTCGCCTTCCGGGCGATTTCCGAGGGCCGTCATACGCCCTGGGACTTCCAGCCCGCGCGCGAGGCCGCCAAGCAATACGCCCGCAACCTCGGCGTCGTCCTGGGCGACATCGAGCGCAAGGCCCGGCTGCCCCACAGCGACGGGCCGCCACCCGACGGCAAGACCGGCTGAAGCGAGTCAGCCTGCCTCGACGTCGTGTCGCAGGCCCAGGGAGATGCGCGTCTCGGTCACGTCCGACAGCATGTGGAACGGCCGGTCCCGAAGGCCGCCGAAGCCCGGCGCGCGCATCAGCAGCAGGCTGCCCGGCGGGATCGGAACCTCGCGCGCGTTGCAGCCACTACGGTCGGCGCAAAGGAAGAAGCGCGCCCGCCCGGCCAGGGTCACGATGGCCACCAGGTCCCGATAGCGGATGTGGTCGCGGTGCGGCGTGATGCCGAGGGAACCCGGGCGGTAGCGTTGCACGATCAAATCGTTGAACCGGGGCGGCGCGGCCAGTGGCGGTGGGTTCAGGCGGGCCAGCGCGCCCGCTACCGCGCGCTCGAGGGCCGCCGCCAGGGCGTGAAACGGGCTGCCGGACTCGACAGTCATGCACAGCTCGAAATCCTGGCGTACCGTCCGCTCGCCCTCGCCGAGCATCGGTCTGGCAGCGCGGTAGGAGAGGCGCTCCGCGGCCTCGACCAGCGGGCCCCGTTCCGCCGGGCCGAGCAGCGGCAGGGCCAGCGCGTTCTCGATGGCCAGGCGGCCGAGCGCGGCGGCGAGCTCGGTCTCGAGGTCGGCGGCAAGCGGCCAAGGCGCGCCCTCCATGGCGGTCGACTCCCATTCCATTCGGAGCGATATTCGACCCAGCGACGGCGTCCGGGCAAGAGCGTTGGAGGCGTGGGGCGAGGCTCAGCGGCCGTCCTCTTCGGGAAGGCGCTTGCCGGCCGACCAGTCCCAGGGCGCCACGAAACGCCCGCGCCAGAGGCCGTGCCGCGACTGCCTCGCCCGCTCCTGCACGGGGCCATAAACTTTGGGCGTCGCGGGATCGGCGAGCGCCCAGCCGGTATAGACCATGCCTTCCGAGAGATCGTAGCCGGCCGCGAAGCAGCGCGCGGTCCTGCTGCCTCCGGGTCCGGGACCGAGCGGCCGGCAGACCACCTCGACGCCGGCGGTCAGGTCGAGCAGGGCCGTGCGCGCCACCTCGCCGCAATCGTACAGGCGGTCCTCGACGATGCAGTGTTGTCCGGGCTCCGGCGCGTCGATGCCGTCGAGCCGCAGGCGTTGGCCCTGCAATTCGACGATGTCGCCCGCAATCACCTCGGGTTGGCCGCGCAGTTCGACGCCGGCCGAGTATGCTGCCGCAGCCAGGCAACCGGTCACGGACACAAAGAACAGCGCCGCCCGCAGGATCGAACCGATCCGCGCGCGACGCTGCATGGTGTTGCCCCGTTCTGTGTTGGCTTAGTTGACCGCTTTGCTCACCGACTTTACCAGATCGAAGAGGCGTTTGCGAATTCTGGGGTCGGAAATGTTGTAATAGGACCGCACCAGTTCCAGCGTCTCCCGCTCCCCCATGAGGTCATGGGCGAAGGCCATCGCCTCTTCCCGCGGCGCCGGGGCGGAGTCGGACAGCGTCCCCTCTCCCATGTCGGAGAAGAAATAGCCGACCGGTACGTCGAGCACCCGAGCAAGGTCGTGCAGCCGGCTCGCAACGATGCGGTTGGTGCCGCGTTCATACTTCTGGATTTGCTGGAAAGTGATGCCGATTGACTTGGCGAGCCGCTCCTGGCTCAAACCTACGGCCAAGCGCCGCAAACGCAGGCGCCCGCCGACATGAATATCGATCGGATTCGGTGCCGACCGACGCACGAGTGTTTGGGTTGTCATAAGAAACCTGTTCGCCCTTCATCCGGTTGTCGCGAGATATTCATTATAGACGTATAGTATCATAAGACTACTCACTGGGATTGCAATACGGAATCTTACTTACAACCCGGCGGGAAACTCGGTCTGCGCCATGGCTACTCGCCCCGGCGGTGTGGACGCACTATATCAATGGTCGTCGTCCATGACCTTTACCAGTAGTATGCCGACCCAATGCTCATGACCATGCCCGCGACGCGGCACCCATTTTTCGACCATCCTCGGCCGATGGCCCTGGCCCACCGCGGCGGAGCCGAGGAAGGTCCGGAGAACACCATGGCCGCCTTCGAGAATGCCGTGCGGCTCGGGTTCCGCTACATCGAGACCGACGTGCAGGTGACCCGCGACGGCGTGGCCGTGGCGTTCCACGACGAGCGGCTCGAGCGCCTGACCGACCGGACCGGCGCGGTCGCCGAGCTGACCTGGGACGAACTGCGTGGTGCGAGAGTCGACGGGCGGGAGCCGATACCGCGCCTGGAGGAGGTGCTCGACGCCTGGCCCGGGGTGCGCTACGTCATCGAGCCGAAATGCGATCAGGCCGTGGAGCCGCTTGCCGATGCCATCCGGCGAACCGACGTGTTCGACCACGTGTGCATCGGCTCGTTCTCCGACGCGCGGGTAAATCGAATGCGGGATCTGCTGGGGCCACGGCTTTGCACCTCACTCGGCAGTCGAGGGGTCCTACGATTGCGCCTGGCCAGTCTCGGCCTGCCGGTCGGCGGTTTCGTCGAAGCGGCGGCGCAGGTCCCGGTGCGCTACCGCGGCCTGCCGGTGGTGGACCGGCAGCTGATCGCCGCGGCCCGGAGGCGCGGCTTGCAGGTCCAGGTTTGGACCGTCAACGAGGAGTCGGAGATGGAACGCCTGATCGATCTCGGCGTCGACGGGATCATTACCGACCGGCCTGCTATGCTGAAAGCCGTGTTGAGTCGCCGGGGCCTTTGGGACGATTGAGTGGCCGCGCCTTTCGGCGGCCGCCATTGGGAGGGGGGACACACGGATATGGACCAGGGAAGACGAACAAGTCGAGGAGGGGACCGTGATTCGCTTGTGGATTTGTGCCGGCGCCGCGAATGGATTCATCGCGGTCGCCCTGGGCGCCTTCTCGGCGCACCTGTTGCAGGGTCGGCTGTCGCCCGAGGCGCTTGGCTGGATCGAGACCGGCACGCGCTATGAATTGGCGCACGGGCTCGCCCTCCTGGCCGTGGCCTGGTTGGCCGGCCGCGAGGTGCGGCATCCGATCGCCCTGGGCGTGGCGGGCTGGGCCTTTCTGCTCGGCACCATATTGTTCTCGGGCACCCTCTACCTCATGGCCGTGCTCGGCGTGAAGGCGCTGGGAAGCGTCGTACCGCTCGGCGGCGTCGCCTTCCTCATCGGCTGGGCCGCGCTCTTCGTCTTCGGCCTCGTGCTGAGATGGTAGACCCCGGGCCCGAAGACGAGACCT
Organism: Rhodospirillales bacterium; assembly: GCA_029859805.1. Lineage (GTDB taxonomy): Bacteria > Pseudomonadota > Alphaproteobacteria > Kiloniellales > JAKSDN01 > CAMYKD01. The sequence goes on from JAOUCL010000070.1 coordinate 9,188, forward strand.
TCGACTCCCCCACCGATTGCCGCCCGGGGATGAGCGCTCGTTGAGGCGTCGCGGATAACCGACCGCGCCTCGCGGATAAACCGCTTTGTCCCCACGGCGGTCTGGGTTTAAGGTTTCTTGAGGCCAAAAGGAAAACGAAGGATGAGATTTCGCCAACAATTGCCAAACTAGTAGGAACGGGGAGAGAAAAATGAAAAAGATCTGGATCGCAGCACTGTCCACGTTCGCCCTTTTGATGGGAACGGCGAATGCCGCCGACGTAAACATCGGCTACCAGCTGGTTTACGGTCCCTGGAAGGCGAACATGGAGAAGCTGCAGAAGGAAGGGCTCGGCGGCAAGAGCATCGAGTTCTTCAAATTCACGTCGGGCACCGAGGTGATCAACGCCATGGCGTCCGGTTCCATCGACATCTCGCTCAACGGCTCGTCGCCGACCGCCGCGGGCTACAGCCGAGGCGTCGACCTTCAGGTGATCTACATCTACGACAACATCAACGACGCCGAAGCCCTGGTGGTCAACGACAAGATCACCGGGCCGCAGGACCTCAAGGGCAAGACCATCGCCGTGCCCTTCGGGTCGACGACCCACTTCCACATGATGTTCGCCCTGGAGCAGCTGGGGATCTCACCCAAGGAGGTCAACGTGCTCGACATGTCGCCGCCGGACATGGTCGCCGCCTGGGAGCGGGGCGACATCGACGGCGGCTTCGTATGGGACCCGGCGCTCGGCCGGATGAAGGGCAAGGGCCACGTTCTGCTGACCTCGGGGGACCTCAGCAACTGGGGCAAGGCGACCTTCGACGCCATGGTCGCCCGCAAGGGCTTCACGGACGAGAACCCGGATTTTGCCTGCCAGTGGGTCAAGATGGTCGCCGCGGCAGACGCCGAGTACAGGGCCAATCCCAAGGACTATGGTCCGGGCAGTGGTAAGGCAAAGGCCATCGCCCAGGCGGTTTCGGGCCAGGAAGACCAGGTCGGCGGGGTCTTGGCGCTCTACGGCTATCCGACCCTGGAGGAGCAGGCCTCGGCGACATGGCTCGGCGGTGGCGTCGCCAAGGCGCTTCAGGCGACCTCCGAGTTCCTGAAGGATCAGGGCAAGATCGACGAGGTGTTGGACAGCTATGACGGCGGGTCCAACGCGACTTTCGTGAAAATGGTCCTGGACGGCAAGTGCTAGCTCCGGCGTCGTGAGGGGGCCCCGGGCCGCCGTGCCCGGGCCACCCTCCTGCCTTTCACGCCCCAGGCGTCTTTCATGCCCGCGGTCATGAGCCTCAAGGATGTCGGCATGGTCTTCCCCGCCGCCACGGGCGGGGGGGGCGTGACCGCCCTCGAGGGGATCAATCTCCAATTTGAACCGGAGGAGTTCGTCGTCGCGCTCGGCGCGTCGGGCTGCGGCAAGACGACCCTGCTGAACGTCATGGCCGGGTTCCTGCCTCCGACCTCCGGCGCCATACTGCTGCACGACAGCCCGATCACCGGCCCGGGCCGGGACCGGGGCGTGGTGTTCCAGAAGCACGCCCTCTTCCCCTGGCTCAACGTCCTGGAGAACACGGCCTTTGGGCTCAAGATCCAGGGCGTCGGCGCCAAGGACCGGACCGCGATCGCGGAGGAGAACCTGAACCTGGTCGGCCTGTCCGAGTTCGGCGGCCACCCGATCTACCAGCTCTCGGGCGGCATGCAGCAGCGCGTCGGTCTGGCCCGGGCATTGACGACGAACCCAGAGATACTGCTGATGGACGAGCCCCTGGGCGCGCTCGATGCCTTCACCAGGGAGAACATGCAGGAGCTGGTCCTGCAGGTCTGGAGACGGACCAAGAAGATCGTCTTCTTCATCACGCATTCCGTTGAGGAGGCGCTCTTCATGGCGACCCGCCTGATCGTGATGTCGCCGCGCCCCGGCCGGATCACCCATGAATACAAGCTGGACTTCTGCCAGCGGTACTTCGAGCTGGGCGACGCCAGAAAGATCAAATCGCATGCCGACTTCATCAAGATCCGGGAAGAGGTCCTGTCGATCATCTACGGCGAGGAGATCGAAGAGTAATCGCCATGGCGCTCTCGCGGATCTTCGGCAACGGACAGGAGACGAAGGACCCCTACGGGGCGCCCGGGACCGGGAAAAGCACGCTGATCAGCGTCGTGACGATCGTCGTCATTCTCGGCACTTGGTGGCTGGTCACCGAGCTTGAGCTGATCAGGGCGCTGTTTGTGCCGCCGCCCGGGCTGGTGTTCTCTAAGTTCCTGAAGATCTCCTGCTACGACCACTACATGGAAACCTTGTTGGTGTTCATCGGCGCCCGGGACGAGGTCGTCGCCGAGTGCCTGGGCTTCAGCGAGAACGCCCTGCACCAGCACATCCTGTGGAGCCTCTACCGGGTCTTCAGCTCGTTCTTCCTGGCCCTGGTCACGGCCATCCCCATCGGCATCGCCATGGGCGTCAACCGCTTTGCCAGGGGTGTCTTCGATCCGCCGATCGAGTTCTACCGGCCGATCCCGCCGCTCGCCTACCTGCCGCTGACGATCATCTGGTTCGGGATCGGCGACTTCGCCAAGATCATCCTGATCTATCTCGCCTGCTTCGCGCCGCTTGCGATCAGCGCGCGGGCCGGCGTCAGGTCCTGCTCGATCGAGCAGATCCACGCCGCCTACTCCATGGGCGCGAGCCGGCATCAGGTCATGTGGCACGTGGTCCTCAAGGCGGCGCTGCCGGAGATCCTGACCGGGATGCGGATCTCCATCGCCTTCGGCTGGACCACCCTAGTCGCGGCCGAGATGGTCGCCGCCAAGGCGGGGATCGGCGTCATGGTGCTGAACGCCGCGCGCTTCCTGGCCACCGACATCGTCTTCCTGGGGATCGTCGTGATCGGCCTGATCGCCTTCTTCTTCGACGTGCTGATGCGCCGGATGGAGCGCCTGCTGGTGCCCTGGAAGGGCAAGGCTTAGCCCAGCGGCGAGATATCCGGGCTAGCGCAGGCTGCGGGCGAAGGTGCGGATGTCTTCGACCAGCAGGTCGGGCTGCTCCATGGCGGCGAAGTGGCCGCCGCGGGGCATCTCGGTCCAGTGCGTCACGTTATAGACCCGCTCGACATAGCTGCGCGGCGGCCAGGACAGCATCTCGGCCGGAAACAGGGCGCAACCGGTCGGCACCTCGATGCGCTTGCCCTCCGGCGACAGGATGCGGCCGCCTTCCTCGCGGCGGCCGGCGTAGATCCAGCTGGCGGTGTTGAACGTGCCGGTAACGAGATAGACCATGATGTTGGTCAGCAGCTGGTCCTTGGTGTAGACGCTCTCGATGTCGTCGCCCTCGGTATCGGACCAGGAGTTCAACTTCTCGATGATCCAGGCCGCGACGCCGACGGGACTGTCCATCATCGCGTAGCTGAGCGTCTGGGGCTTGGTCGCCTGCTGGGTCCGGTAGCCCATCTCGGGCTCCTGCTCTTTCTCGAATCGCGCGGCCCAGGCCTGCTCCTCCGCGCCCTGGGGGCCGCCCGGGTGACGCATGGTCATGATGTTGATGTGGATGCCGCGGCAGGCCGGCGCGTGCTCGTAGCCAAGCCAGCTGGAAATCGCGCCACCCCAGTCGCCACCCTGGGCGAGGTAGCCGTCGGTGCCGAGCACACCGGTCATCAGCTCGGCGAACAGGCCGGCCATCTTGCGCGGCCCCATGGGGCGCTTGGGCTTGCCCGAGAAGCCGAAGCCCGGCAGCGAGGGGGCGACCACGTCGAAGGCGTCCTTTTCGCTGCCGCCGAAGCGTTCGGGATGGGCCAGCGGCTCGATGACCTCGAGGAACTCGGCCACCGAGCCCGGCCAGCCGTGGCTGATGAGCAGCGGCAGGGGCGCCGGACCGCTGCCCTTCTCATGAATGAAGTGGATATCGATGTCCTCGACCGGCGTGGTGAAGTGCCGGAAGCGGTTCAGCGCGGCTTCCTGCGCCCGCCAGTCGAAGTCCTCGAGCCAGTAGGCGCAGAGCTCTCTCATGTAGTCGAGGTTGGTGCCGTAGGCCCAGCCGCCGTCATTCGGCATCTCATGCCAGGCGTAGCCGGCGACCTTGGCGCGGATGCGTTCCAGGGTCTCGTCGGGGACGGCGATTCGGAAGGGCTGGACCGTCGCCATGTCGTTCTCCAAGCGCTGTGTTGGTTCGTTGCCCCACAACACTACTATGTTGCCTTGACGCCGAAAAACAGGCGCATCGTCTCGGTAGGCCGCGAAGACATCATGACAGCGTCGATCAACCGTGCACATCTTGTTCCGCTATTGATGGCTGGTTTTCCCCGGACCGGCCATGTCCGATTCAGGTCCGCTTGGCCTTCACCCTCGGGCCTTCTGGCCGCGAGGTCCGGATTCAAAGTGAGTCCTTCCGGTGTGCCCTCAGGTCCGGACGCAGCTGATTCCCCCGGTGTACGGGGAAAAATGACCCCGAGCCGACATGGTGCCCTTAGATGAAGGTATAGACACGTTGGCTGCTTCGGACAAAACTGATATGGACATCCAGAGTGACCCGGCAGTCGTGTTGCCACCGTATGTTCACCTTGGGTACACCAATGTGACTCTAGAAAGAGCAATTCAAAATTTCAAAGACTGGGCATTTACTAACTATCCCATTGGCCAGCGATTCGGCGAATGGGAGTGTGACTATCCAGACTGGGCGGAAATCTACACAGCGTTCGCGAACTTCGTTGAACAAACAGACTATAGACAATGGAACCTCACCGAGACGGAAAATGTTCTGTATATAATTGCCCGCGACAATGAAGACGAGATCCTAATCGATGAGATAGCGAAACAAAAAGAATGCCTTTTTCTGTTGGCAGAGGCTGCGATCAAATGCGATGAACGTGATGCGATGTGGCAGATCGCATCCCGACTTGGAGAAATTGAAGACAGCCCCGAAGATGTTGAGACTTATTTGCTCGAATTCTTAAAGGATCGGCACGAATATGTACGCCGTCGAGCGTTATTAGCTCTTGCGCAGATCGGCTCAACCCAAACAGAGGCGTGGGCTGAGATAGCGTGGAATACGGGAGATGAATACCAACGCATTGCGGCACTCCATGCGCTGCATTTGGTCTCATCTAGTAGGTTGGATGAATTCATCACATTGGCAAAACAGGACGGTCGGAAATATCTTGTCAAGAACGCAATGGACCTTTCGACTTGATTTGAATCGGTCCACTGAATGATTTTTCGTTCTGGCGTACCGGTCGGCAATGACCGCTCATGCCCCTGAGCGGTCAATCCGGGAGACCGGCCTCCAGCAACGGGTCCATCAGCGCCGCCAAGTCCTTCTCCGACTGTTGACGTCCAGAAAATCCAGCATTTTTTGATTTCCTGCCCTATGCCAAGCAGGACGCTGTACGGTTGGCACGGTGCCGGACTTCGATGGTCTTTTGCTTGCGCTCCATTCGGGAATGATAAGATGCGGAGAATAATCGGGAGAGCAGGGAATATGCCGTGGTAGAAATACGATTACATCATCATCGGCGCGGGATCCGCCGGCTGCGCGGTGGCGGCGCGCCTGTCGGAGGATCCACGAAACCGGGTTCTGCTGTTGGAAGCCGGCGGTCGCGACCGCAACCCCTGGATCCATATACCGGTCGGCTATTACCGCACGATGCTCGATCCAGTGCTGTCATGGGGCTACCGCACCGAGCCCGACGAAAAAGTCGCGGGCCGCTCCATCGTCTGGCCGCGGGGCCGGGTTCTCGGCGGCTCCAGTTCGATCAATGGGTTGGTCTACATGCGCGGCCAGAAGGAGGATTACGACCTCTGGCGGCAGATGGGAAACCCCGGTTGGTCCTACGAGGACGTCTTGCCCTATTTTCGTCGGTCGGAAGACCAGGAGCGCGGCGAGGACGAATTCCACGGCGTTGGCGGCCCCCTCAAGGTGTCCGACATTCACGACCGGCGACCGATTTGCGAGGCCTTCATCGCCGCGGCGGAGGAAACCGGACTTCCCCTCAACGACGACTTCAACGGCGCTCGCCAGGAGGGCGTCGGATATTTCCAGATCACCTCGCGCGGGGGTTTTCGCTGTAGCGCCGCAACCGCCTACCTGAAGCCGGCGCGAAGGCGCAAGAACTTGAACGTCGTCACCGGCGCCCTGACCCGCCGCATCGTCGTCGCCGAGGGTCGCGCCGCCGCGGTCGAATGGGAAAGCAACGGTGTCGACCGCTCGGCGCGGTGCCGGGGGGAAGTCGTGCTCTCGGCCGGAGCGATCAATTCGCCGCAGCTCCTTCAGCTTTCCGGGATCGGCCCGGCCGAACACCTGCGTGCGCTTGGAATTGACGTCGTGCAGGCCTTGGAGGGGGTCGGGCGGGATCTGCAGGATCACTATCAGGTGCGCGCGCTCTATGAAATAAAGGGTGCAAGATCGCTCAACACCGATGTGCACAATCCGATCAAGAAGGCGATGATCGGGCTGCAGTACGCCTTATTCCGCACCGGACCCTTGACCATCAGCGCCGGTCAAGTCTGCGTGTTCGCCAAGACCCGACCGGAAGTCGCGACCCCTGACATTCAATTCCACTTCATTCCATTCAGCGCCGACAAACCCGGTCAATCACTACACAAATTTCCCGCCGTCATGTCCTCGATCTGTCATCTTCGGCCGGAAAGCCGGGGCGAAATCATGATCCGCTCGACCGACCCGCGGGAGCATCCGGCGATTCGCGCCAATTATCTCGATTCCGAGAACGATCGCCGCACCATCGTGGACGGCATGAAGCTGAACCGCCGTATTTCCCGCTCGCCGGCGTTTGCCAAGTATCTGAAGCTGGAGCGCGAACCGGGGGAAGATCATCAAACGGACGACGAACTGCTGCAGTTCGCGCGCGAACGCGGGAACACGATTTTTCACCCGACCAGCACCTGCCGGATGGGGCCCGACGACCGGGCGGTGGTCGATGCCCGACTGCGGGTCAGAGGGATCGAGGGGCTGCGGGTGGCGGACTGTTCGATCATGCCGACGGTGGTCTCCGGCAATACCAATGCGCCCGCCACCATGATCGGCGAGAAATGCGCCGATCTGATCTTGGAAGATGCGCGGAGCCGTTAGCCTGTGCAGGGACGCAAGCCGTCCTTGCTAACCCCTTCGACCTGACCCCAAACGGCCGTTGGATGTACAGGCCAATTTCCGCTCATCATGCTGTGGGCGGCTCCCACCCGCCAGAACAGCAACGTCGACTTCCGGCTGGGCGCGCGCATGCGAGGCGGCCTTCGGGGGTGGCGGCTTTCCCGTACAAGGCCGAAGTTCGAGACCCTGAAAGACCATCCGGCTTGAGCCCGGAGGCCCGCCGCTACTCGCCCGCCGCGGGCTCCGCCAGGCCTGGCTCTTCGCGGGCGGTGCGGGCGCGGCGCTCGAGGGGGCCGACCAGAATGGTCAGCATGGGCGGGATGACGAGGAGCGTCAGCATGGCCGAGAGCGCGAGACCGCCGACCACGACCGAGCCGAGGCCGCGGTAGAGCTCGGAGCCGGCGCCCGGGAACAGCACCAAGGGCAGCATGCCGAAGACCGAGGTCAGGGTCGACATGAAGATCGGCCGGATGCGGTTGCGCGTCGCCTCGAGGATCGCGGCCTGGGCCGCCATGCCCTCCTGGCGGACGAGCAGCAGCGTCTGATGGACCAGCAGGATCGCGTTGTTCACCACGATGCCGATCAGGATCACGAAGCCGAGCAGCGTCAGCATGTCGAGCGGCTGGAACTTGGTGAGATTGAGCAGCGCCAGGCCGGCCACGCCGCCGGCCGCCGCCAGCGGCACCGAGAGCAGGATGATCAGCGGATAGAAGAAGCTTTCGAACAGCACCGCCATGACCAGATAGACGATCGCCACCGCCAGCAGCAGCTCGATCACCATGGCCTCCCAGGTCTGGGTCAGCTTGTCGGCGGTGCCCGAGATGCCGAGCTTGATGCCGGGCGGCAGGCCCTCCTTGGCGAGCGGCTCGATCACCTCGCTGCGCAGCTGCCCGATCGCCGATTCCAGCGCGACCCCCGGGGCCGGCCGAATTTCCAGGGTGACCGTGCGGAACCGCTCGCGGTGCCGGATCTCGGTCGGGCCGGCGGTCAGGATCACGTTCGCCAGCGAAGAGGTCGGCACGATCCGGCCCGAGGAGGTCACGACCGGCAGGTTGCCGATGCCCTGGGTCTCGACCACGTTGCCCTCGGGGCCCTTGAGCACGAGGTCGAGGCGCGTCGAGCCGACCGTCACTTCGGCGACGCGCAGGCCGTCGTTGAAGGTATCGATGGTCTCGGCCAGTTCGCGCGCGGTGACGCCGTTGTCGGCCAGACGCACGCGGTCGGGGATTACGCGCACCTCGGGCGCGCCCAGTTCGAGACCGGGATTGGGGCGCAGCTGGTTGCCCTGGTCGAGCGGCAGGACCTGCACGACCCGGCGCACGGCGCGCCCGGCGACAGAGAGGATCGTCTCCAGATCCGGGCCCGAGATGTCGAAGTCGATCTTGCGGCCGCTGCCGATGCCGCGCCCGAAGATCGAAGGCTGGCTGATGAACCCGAAGGTGCCCGGCTCGCGGAACACGGGATCGCGCAGCACGGGGATCAGCTCCGCCGCGCGCTGCGGATCGACCGAGATCGCTCCCAGGAAGGTGTTGGCCCGGCTGGCTACGAAGAAGAAGCGCTCGATCTTGGGCGGCTCGCCCGGTTCCGATTCGGGGCCCGAGACGGTCTTCCAGTGCGGCTTGATCGCCCCTTCGATCTCCTCGGCGATCTCGGTCATTGTGTCCAGGTTGTAGCCCGGCGGCGGAATGATGATCCCGAACACCAGGTTGCGGTTGCCTTCGGGCAGGTACTCCAGCTTGGGCAGGAACTGCCACGCGCCGGCGGCCGCGAGCATGGTCACGCCGCCCACGACGCCGAGGGCCACCGCGCGGTTCTTCACGATGCGGCGCATGGACCCCATGACGAAGGCCACGAAAAGCTCGGCGAGCCAGTCGACGCCGGGCAGGCGGGTGCGGACGATGCTCTTCTCCGGCACGCCCCGGCGGCTGCCCAGGAGGTAGCGCGACAGGGCCGGGATCACCGTCACCGAAACGACCAGCGACAACATGACCGAGACCGATATGGCGACGGCGATGTCGCGGAACAGCTGGCCGACCTCGAGCTGCATGACCAGGATCGGGATAAAGACCATGACTGTCGTGAGCGCCGAGACCAGCACCGCGCCCCAGACCTGGCTCGCGCCCTGGTAGGCCGCTTGGCCGGCCGGCCGGCCGCGCTCGCGCAGCCGGTAGATGTTCTCCAGCACGACGATGGCGGCGTCGACCACCATGCCGACGGCAAAGGCCAGGCCGGCCAGCGAGACCACGTTGATCGAGCGGCCGAGCACGGCCATGGCGACGAAGGCGCCGACCACCGAAACCGGGATTGCCAGCGAGATGACCAGCGTCGCGCGGAGCGAGCGCAGGAACAGGAGCAGGATGATGGCGGCCAGGGTGCCGCCGATCCAGATGTTCTGCTGTACCAGGTCGATGGCCGAGTTGATATAGACCGTCTCGTCGTAGACTTGGCGCAGGACGAGGCCCTGGCCGGGGATCGTGCGTTCGTTGAGCTCGTCGACCGCCGCGGCGATGCCGGCCATTGTCTCGATCACGTTGGCGCCGGTTTCGCGCTTGGCGTTGAAGGCCATCGCCTGTTCGCCCAGCA
>JAOUCL010000303.1 GCA_029859805.1 Rhodospirillales bacterium
CAGTCCCCGCGGCGAGAGGCGGATGGCGGCGGCGCCGAACGCCGCGCCCCCGGGCCCCCTTACCGCCCAGGGAGCGGTAACATCGCTCTGTCGCGCAGGCGAAGACCATCGGATGCGTCGTCAGGCCGCCGAAGAAGGCTTCGACCGCAGCGCTCGATTTGCGTATGTGAACCGCGACTGCATCGCGTTGTGCGATGGGCATCGCTCTTTCGACATAAACCGCCTTGCCCATGTGATCGAAACCCATGCAGGAAGGGCAGGCAAGGCCGATTATCGCGGGGTCTGCATAGAGGAGCACGCCCGCGCCGCCCAAAACACCGACCAGGACGAACCAGAGAATTTTCCGCTTCACGACAAGGCCGCCTCACCGATCGGTTGGCGGACAATCGTCTTTAGTTTGTCGGGAGCGGCCCGCCGTGGATCACTGAGATAGATCTCGTGATGTTTGCCGGTGAGGGTAAGGCCTTGGCCCTGAATGAACTCATGGAGCCGCTCGATGGTGGTTGCTTCCTCGGCGTAGGGTCCAACATGCAGGCATTGCGCCGCTTTGCCTTCTTCAAAAACCTGGAAACGGGCATTCGAGAGTGCCGGAAGGGCTTTCTTCTTGACTGCCTGTCGTATGGCTTCCTCGACAAGTTCCGCCGTTATCCACTCGGGCTGCATAATCATGGCGGTCCATTTCCAGATATCCTTGTCGTCCGGGTTGAAGTCCGCCAGATCGTCCGTCCACCACAGCCCCTCGAGCGGCATCACGCCGTAATCGACAGCGTTTGCGCCCTTCTTGATCATGAATTTCAAGGTATACGACAGTGTGAATAAGGCCTGGACGGCATCGCTGTAGGCTTGCGCCGTATTGGGGTTTCCCTGACCGTCGATCATCAGGAATTTCATCTTCGGCACGTCAACGAGAACGATACTTTTTCCCGTTGTCCCATAGAGGTGCTTCAGTTCCTTCTTGAGATCTAATTTCTTCATGACGAGTTACGCTGACCGCCAAATATACGGATCGAGCCGACCTTCGCGTCCCGAGGATTGTCAATCACCCTGCAGATTGCCCATTGCAGACAGGCATTTCATTGAGCGAGATCAAGCTGCGTAAGGATATGGCGGCAATGCTGCTGCCATGTCCAGGGGACGCGTGGAACGGTCGAAAGGCGGCCGGAATGTCGGTCGGATCGTCGCCTTCGGGTCGTCCCTTGGCACCCCACCGGTTGGAGAGCACTTCGCCGCAGGGCAGGTCGAAGGACTTGCGAGCATCGCGACTCGCGCCCCGTCATCGGTGCACCGCGCCCGCCCGGGCGGCCCGGTCCGCTTCCATGAAATGAGTCACCATCAATGACCTTTGGGCTCAGGGCCCGGCTTCCGGTGGCCGGCTTTGGACATCAAGCCTCGCGAATTTGCCTCCTTGCCCACGCGGCTCTTGCGTCTATGCCCGGCCGTGCCCTGCCGCTATGCTCCGGCAATGTCCATGCAGCCGACACGGCAAGACCTGCGCCCCCGCCGCGCGCCCGCGGCGATCGAGTGGCGCGTGGCCGAGGCGCTCGTCCCCTACCCCGCTGCCGTCGCGGAGATGGAGGCGCGGGTCGCGGCGATCCGCGCGGGCGAGGCTTCGGAGCTGGTCTGGCTGCTCGAGCACCCGCCGCTCTATACCGCCGGCACCTCGGCCAAGGACGAGGACCTGCTGGCACCCGGGCGTTTCCCGGTCTTTCGCACGGGGCGCGGCGGGCAGTTCACCTACCACGGGCCGGGGCAGCGGGTCGCCTATGCGATGCTGGACCTCGAGCGGCGCGGGCGCGACCTGCGCCGCTACATCACGGACCTCGAGGAATGGCTGATCCGCGCGCTAGCGCGCTTCAACGTCGTGGGCGAACGGCGCGCCGGCCGAGTCGGCATCTGGGTCGAGCGCGGCGCTCACGGCGGCGCTCAGGGGGCCCCGACCGGGCGCGAGGACAAGATCGCAGCGATCGGGGTCCGGGTGCGCCGCTGGGTCGCCTACCACGGCGTCGCCTTGAACGTCGAGCCGGAGCTCGAGCACTTCGCCGGCATCGTGCCCTGCGGCATCGGCGAGCCGAACCTCGGCGTCACCTCGCTGGCCGATCTCGGCCTGCCGGTGACGATGGCCGACGCCGACGTGGCCCTGAAGGCGGCCTTCGAGGAGGTCTTCGGCTGAGCGGCGGCGTCCGATTGCCGAGCCACCGGCCATCTCCCCACCACCCCGAGCCGGCCGGGCCGCGGATTCAGGCAGGCCAATTTGCACTCTGTCGCCTGCTACGGGCGGATTCTAATCAAGATCAATCAAGTGAATAAGGGATCGTTTTACACAAGAGAATCGTTATGGTTACCGCGATATTGACGATATATTCATCATTTTGTAGTTGCATATAGAATAAATGCAGGCATTGATCCTTCGCCGAACATAAAGGGGATGGGGACGCGCAGGCCCCGAACACACGCCCGATCAATCGGGAGGTCACATGGATCAGACAGCAGAAGACATCGACATCGATCGCTGGCAGATCGCGCGCATCAAGGAAGCGTTGAGGCAGGCCGAGGCGGGCGAATTCGCCGCAGACGACGAGGTCGCCGAGGCGCTCGCGAGGTGGCGGTCATGAAGCTCACCTGGACCCGCCAGGCGCTCGAGGATCTGGCCGAGGCGCGCGCCTACGTCGAGGCCACGAGCCCGCAAGCGGTCGAAGAAGAGGCCGACCGCCTGGAAAGCACGCTCGAGAGGCTGCGGATCGACCCGCTGAACACTACCCGGCCCTGGTACACCGACGGGACGCGCGAGATCGCCGTCGACGGCACCCTTTTCGTGCTGATCGTGCGCATGCGCGGCATCAAGGTGGAGATACTCGGCCTGTTCCACCTCTCCCGCGCCTGGCCGGCCGCCGCCTAGCGTGATGGCCCGCGCCGCCAGAGCGGCACGGGCCTTTCGCATCGACCTCTGCCTGAACGGAGCACCTCAAGTCAGGTGCGCGCCCCGCGTCTCCACGAACACCGCATAGAGCGACTGGCTGCCGGTCATGAACAGGCGGTTGCGCTTGGAGCCGCCGAAGCAGACATTGGAGCAGATCTCCGGCAAACGGATTTGACCGATCCGGTCGCCGTTCGGCGCGAAGATGTGTACCCCGTCATAGCCGTCGCCGACCCAGCCGGCGCTCGACCAGATGTTGCCGTCCTCGTCCGCGCGAATGCCGTCGGCGAAGCCCGATTTGCCGTCCATTTCCATGTCGGCGAAAGTCTGGGCCTTGTGCAGCTTGGCGCCATCCACGTCATAGCCCCAGATGATGTTCTTCGCATCCGGATAATGGGACGCGCCGGTGTCCGCGACATAGAGCCGCTTGTAATCGGGCGAAAAGCACAGCCCGTTGGGCTTGAACGGCTCGTCCGCCACCTTCTGGAGCTTGCCGCCCTGCCCGTCGATCCGATAGACCGCCTCCTTCTGGAACGGCTGGACCGAGCCGGTATCGACGCGGTGGCCTTCGTAGTCCATGAGGCCGCCATAACCGGGATCGGTGAACCAGATCGATCCGTCCTCCGGATGGACCACGGCGTCGTTCGGCGCATTCAGCGACTTGCCGTCGAAGGAGTCCGCGAGCACCGTGACACTGCCGTCGTATTCGTAGCGCACGACCCGACGATTGCCGTGCTCGCAGGCGATCTGCCGGCCCTGGAAATCGAAGGTGTTGCCGTTGCTGTTGCCTGAGGGCGACCGGAAGCGGCGGGCGACATGCCCGTCTTCCTCGATCCAGCGCAGCTGCTCGTTGTTCGGGATGTCGCTCCACAGCAGGTAGCGGCCGACCCCGTTCCACGCCGGACCTTCCGCCCAGAGGGTGCCCCGGTAGAGCCGCATGATCGGCGTGTTGCCCAGCTTGTACTTGAAGCGCTTGTCGAGGGCCACGACGTCCGGTTCCGGGTAGCGGACCGGCTCCGCATCCGGCCCGAAGTTGCGGGCGAACGCGCCCGACGACATCGAGGTCGCCGCGGCCACCGCGGTTGCCGCCGCCAGAAACGACCGCCGATCCAGGGCGGTTTGCCCGATCGGCTTCCGGTCGACGGGCTTGGACAGATCGACGAACCTATGCTCTTGCACCCTCCGCATTTCGCTTTCCTCCTTTGATTAAGACCAACCATCCCTTGCCGGCCCGGCGAGGCTCGCCGCGCGAGCGGCGTTGCCGGCCGCCGCACGACGTCGGGGCTTGGCCCTGGCGCAATGAATGTTCCTTGGCATCGGCCGAGAAGTCCCCGCTCGCTGGCCGCCGAGACCGCAATGATGCCTGTGAATCCGCAGCTCGGCAACCAGGAGATTTTTTCGAGCACGCGACCGCTATTACAGGATGCCGAAGGGGGTGCTGTATCGAGGTGCGATGGCCGCGCCGGCTCGCGGCGGGCACGCGCGATCGCGGGCCTCCGGATCCGGCCGCACCGCCGGGACGGCGCTTGCCAAGACGCGGCGCCTTGGGCATTAGAGAGGCCTTCCGGCTGCGGCCATACGAACGATCATGGGAGACAAGCCTGTGTTGGGCGGACAGATGTTGATCGGCTCGTCCATGATCGCGCTCACCGTCGTGATCCACACGGTGGGGCTGATCGCGCTGATCGCCTATCTCAGGGACCGCGGCCTGCGCGCCGTCGGCGGCGGAAGCTATCTCGTCATGATGCGGGTCCTGGTGCTGACCATCCTCGGCATCTTCCTGCTGCACTCGGTGGAGATCTGGTGCTGGGCCGTGCTCTACATCTGGCTCGGCGAGCTCGCGGAGCTTCACAAGGCGCTCTATTTCTCGACGGTCACCTTCACGACCCTGGGCTACGGCGACATCGTGCTCGACGAGCGCTGGCAGCTGCTGACCAGCCTCGAGGCCACGAACGGCATCATCCTGTTCGGCGTCAGCACCGCCTTCGTCTTCGCGGTGCTCAAAAAGTTGTTCGACGCGGCGGGCATCACCGGGCCCGAGGACTGAGCGCGCCCTGCTCTACCCCGCCAGAACGAGCAGCCCCTGGTAGCCGTAGCCGACGGCGAGCGAGCCCACGAGCGCGAGCGCCAGGTACCAGAGGAAGACCGGGCGCTTGACCAGCGCGTAGACCGCCATGGCGGCGGGCAGGCTGGTCACGCCGCCGGCCACCAGGAAGGCGAGCGCGGCGCCCGGCGCCATGCCCATCTCGAGCAGCTCGCCGATCAGCGGGATCGCCGCGAAGCCGTTCAGATAGGCCGGCACCCCGACGACGACGGAGAGCGGAATGGCGCCCCAGCCCGCGCCGCCCAGATAGGCCGTCACCGTCTCGGGCGGCAGCCAGGCGACCATCAGGCTCTCCAGCGCGAAGGCCAGCAGCAGCCACTTGGCGAGGAACAGGGTGACGCTCTTGGCCTCGCCAGCGAAGGCGGCGCGCCGCTCCCCCTCGTGCCAGAAGGCCCAGCGCAGCTCCGGCGGCCCGAGCGTGGGCTTGGCACAACCGCCGCCACAGCCGACGGTCTTTCGCAGCGCCCCCTCCAGCAGGCCGGCGCGCTCAAGGCCGAGCGTGGCGAAGCCGGCCAGCAGCCCCATGAAGAGCGCGGCCACGGTCTTGGCCAACGTGAACGGCAGGCCGACGACAACCGACGTCAGCACGAACATCTCCGGGTCCATGATCGGCGAGGCCATGGCGAAGGCCATCACGGCCGAGAGCGGCACCCCGGCGGCCAGCAGCGCGGCCATCAGCGGCACCACGCCGCAGGAGCAGAAGGGCGACAAGGCCCCGAAGGCCGCGGCCAGCAGGATCGCCCGGACCGGCGAGCGCGACACCGCGGCGCCGATCAGCCGGTCGGCCCCGGCCGCCTTGAGCCAGGCCGCCAGGAGCACCGAGATCTTGTTCTCCAGCTCGGACTAGG
>JAOUCL010000071.1 GCA_029859805.1 Rhodospirillales bacterium
GCGATCAAGGACCTTGAGGACGTGGCCGGGGTGCGCACGACCTACGGCTCGCCGATCTACGCCGATCACGTCCCCGACCGCTCGGACATCCTGGTCGAACGCCTGGAGTCGCGGGGTGCCATCGTGGTCGGCAAGTCGAACACGCCCGAGTTCGGCGCCGGCGCCTCCACCTTCAACGAGGTGTTCGGCAAGACCCACAATCCTTGGAACCTGGACAAATCGGTGGCGGGGTCCTCCGGCGGCTCGGCCGCGGCGGTCGCTGCCGGGCAGGTCTGGCTGGCCAGCGGCTCGGATCTGGGTGGCAGCCTGAGGACGCCGGCCGGTTTCAATGCCGTGGTCGGCCTCAGGCCGAGCCCCGGCCGGGTCGCCCGCGGTCCGGCGTCCCTGCCCTTTTCGACCCTTTCCGTGGCCGGTCCGATCGCCCGGAACGCCGCGGATGCGGCGCTCTTCCTCGACGCCATGTCCGGCCAACACCCCGAAGATCCGTTGTCGCTGCCGGTGCCCGCCGTGTCCTTCCTGGAGGCCACCCGTGCGCTGCAGAGGCCGGCCAAGATCGCCTACAGCCCGGATCTTAGCCTCTTCCCGGTCGAGCGGGAGGTGGCCACGATCTGCCGGCAGGCGGCCGAGCGCTTCGCCGAGATGGGCGTCGCGGTCGAGGAGGCCTGCCCGGACCTGTCCGACGCCGTGCCGGTGTTCCAGACCCTGCGGGCGGCGCTCTACGCCGCCGAGATGGCGCCGTTGCTGGAAGGCCACCGTGCGCTCTTGAAGCCCGAGGTGATCTGGAACACAGAGAAGGGGCTGGCGCTCAGCGCTGCGGAGATCGGCCGGGCCGAGCTGGCGCGTGCCGCCCTCTACCGGCGCGTCGCAGCCTTCTTCGAGACCTACGACCTGCTGCTGTGCCCGACCGCCATCGTGGCGCCCTTCGATGTCGACGTCCGCTACGTGGAGGAGGTCGAGGGCTACAGGTTCGACAATTATGTGGAGTGGATCGGGATCACCTTCGTGATCACGCTGACCGCCTGCCCGGCGCTGTCGGTGCCGGCCGGCTTCACCGCAGAGGGGCTGCCGGTCGGCCTGCAGATCGTTGGGCCGCCGCGCGGCGAGGCGCGGGCCCTGGCCGCCGCCGCGCTGTTGGAGCAGGCGACCGGCATCGCGGAGGCCCTGCCCATCGATCCGCGGCCGGCGGGCCACGGCGCCCTGAAGCCATGACCGGCGCCCTGTCCGATGGCGCCGCCGAGGCGCCGGTCGCGCAGGACGCCAACTACCCGCTCGGTGTGGCCATGGTGCTTGTCGCCGGCGTATGCCTCAGCTTCGGCGGGCTGATCCTGCGCCACGTCGAGTCGGCCGACATCTGGCTGATGGTCTTCTACCGCTCCGTCGCCTTCGCCGGCACTCTGCTCGTGTTTCTCGCCGTCGTCTATCGCGGTCGGTTGGTCCGGCCGTTCCTGGTGGTGGGCCGGGAGGGCGTCGTGGTGGCGCTCGCCCTGGGCGCGGGCTCGATCTGCTACCTCGTCGCCATCGATCTGACGACGGTCGCCAACGTCGTCTTCATCCTGGGCGCGGGACCGCTTCTGACCGCCCTTCTGGGGCGGCTGGTGCTGGGCGAGCGAGTCCGGCCGGTGACCTGGATCGCCATGGCGGCGGCGCTCTGCGGTATCGCCCTGATGGTTGCCGAGGGGCTGGGCAACGGCCGCCTGGCGGGCAATGTGGTCGCCTTCGGCGCGGCCATGGCCTTTGCCGTCATGGTGGTCGCGATCCGGCGCGCCAAGGCGGTCGACATGGTGCCGGCGAGCTGCCTCGGCGGTTTGGTCGGCGCCGCAGCCTCGGCCACGATGGTCGGCAACTTCGGCATTTCGGGCCACGACCTCGGCCTGGCGCTGCTGCTGGGCAGCGCTCAGCTGGGCGCCGGATTCCTGTTGATCACGTTAGGCGCGCGCCGGGTACCGGCCGCCGAGGTTCCGCTGCTCGCCCTGACGGAGGTCGTCCTGGCGCCGATCTGGGTTTGGCTCTGGGTGAGCGAGGTGCCAGGCCGCTTGACCCTTTTGGGCGGCGCGGTCGTCCTGGCGGCTGTGCTCGGTCAGGCGATCATCCGCCTGCGCCGCGGACGGCGCCTTGGCGGGTAAAGGACGGGGCCTTGCCTTCGAAGCGGTGGCAAACTTCGAGCAACCGTCCGCCACAAGGTTGTCGCGGCGCGGGGAAGTTCATATTTCTTTTTCGTATGATGGGAAAGATACCGGGCAGTCACCGCAGCTTTCCCCGAAGGAGATATGGTCGAATGGAATCACGAATTGCCGAGACTTGGCTGTCTTCGGCCGGGAAGTCCCTGGCCGTGGTGCTGGTCGCAGTTTGTTCCACGCTTTCGGACCTAGCGCCTGTGTCCGCCGACCCGCCGCCCTGGGCACCGGCCCATGGTTGGCGCGCCAAGCAAAAGCACAAGCAGAAGCACAAGTACAAGAACCGGGCCTACTACGACGACCGGGTCTACACCGCTCCCTTCGATCTCGACCGTGGCGTGTGCAACAGGCAGGTCCTTGGGGGATTGCTCGGCGGGGCGACCGGTGCGCTGATCGGTTCCCGGCTCGCCAAGGGCGACGACCGGGCGGCCGCGATCATCGGCGGCACGATTATCGGTCTCATCGTTGGCGGCAGCATCGGCCGGTCCATGGACGAGGTCGACCAGAATTGCGTCGGCCAGACCCTGGAGCACGCGCCGGACGGCGAGACCATCTACTGGAACAACCAGCGCGCCGACACGCAGTACCAGGTGACGCCGGTCAAGACCTATCAGGTGAACGACGGACGATACTGCCGCGAGTATCAGACGACGTCGGTCATCGGCGGTCGGGCCCAGCAGACCTACGGCACCGCCTGCCGCCAGCCCGACGGCTCCTGGGAGCTGATCAGCTAGACGGTCCGGCGCTATCCGACCGGCCCGAGTGGGGGCCGGTCGGTCCTCGGCTGCCGTCTCCGCGGCGGGCAGGGCTTCGGTGCCCGTCACACGGCTTTGTCGTTCTTGTGGCCAGCCAGCGCCCTGGCGTAGCGCGGCATGACCTCGGGCATGACGGTTTCGCCAGGTCCAGGCCGCTCCACCCCGAAGACCGTCTGGGGAAAGTCGAGCGGCTTTTGGATCGACCAGATGCGATCGTGTCGGTCGGGCGGCAGGATCTCCGCAGGATCCCCGACCGCGATCCAGTTGAGCGGGACCACCGTATCCGGCGGCAAGACCGTCTTGAGATGGACAATTCCGTTCACCCGGACCTCCGAGCGGGCGCCGATCCGGGCCCCGTTGAAAATCGTCGCGCCGGTCGCGAGAAAGGCGTTGTCCTCGATGGAACAGCCGGAGAGATAGGCCCGTGGACCCACCAGGACGTTGTCGCCGATCGCGACCGGGTTCCTTCGGGTGCCGCGGATCACCGCCGTGTCCATGATCACGCAGTTTGCGCCGATGACGATCGGACCGCTCTCGGCGGTCAGCACCGCGCCGAAGCCGATCGAGGTATTGGCGCCGACCGTGATGTCGCCGCAGATCACCGCGTTGGGCGCTACGCGCGCGGTCGCATCGATTTTCGGGACCGCGCCATTGTGCTCCAACATCATGCGGGCCGTCCTTTCTCCTGGGTCTCGATTCCCCGCTATCCTGCCGCGCGGCGGCGGCCCTGGCCAGTGCCGGGACAAGTTGTCCCCTTGACCGGGAAGAGGCCGGATCGTTAGGCTCCGCGCTCGAGCGGCGCTGCCGCGCGAGGAGGTCCCTGCCATGAAAACAGCCCGCGCCAGGTTCCAGGTCGGCCAGCCCGTGCACCACAAGCTGTTCGACTACCGTGGTGTCATCGTCGACGTCGACGCGACCTTTCAGGGCAGCGAAGATTGGTACCAAGCGATGGCGCGCACGCGGCCGCCCAAGGACAGGCCCTGGTACCATGTGTTGGTGCACAACGCCGAGCACATGACCTATGTGACCGAACGAAATCTGGAGCCGGACCTGACCGGCGAGCCGATCCGCCATCCGGCGCTGGGCGAGTTCTTCGAGGGGCTGCGCGGCGGGCTCTACGTGCGCCAGACCGCGGCCCATTGACGCCTCCGCCGGGACTGCCCGGCCGTCCCCCCGCGGCAAGAAATCCTTTCCAATCGGTTTAACCGGCGCATGTTTTTTTTGCATGGCGTCTCTGTAATTTCCGCAATGGCGCAAGACGCAGAAGTGGATTATTTGCGCAGGTAACTCGTTCAACCCAGCGCGAGCCGGTTCGCTCCGCACGGGGTCCGGTTCAGGTAGAGGAAAAGGGCCATGGCCAACGTTACCTATGAAACCTCCGGGCATGCCCCGGGACAGGCGGCGGGGACGGCCCTGCGCCGGATGGTCACCGCTATCGAGGCCGGCACGGCCGGTCTCATCGAGGACCTCGCCGCGGCACGCCGCGAGCTGCGCGTGCGTCGGGCCACCCGCGGCCTGAGTCGCCACCTGCTTCGGGACGTGGGGCTCGACCGCAGCGCCTGCTGAGCACGACCCCCTCCCATCGAGACGTCGGGGCGGACCTTTCGGTCCGCCCCGTTTCATTTAGACGGACAGATGGACTCGGGTTCATAAACGCCCGAGGTGTTCTTGCGTGCGACGACGGCGGGTTCCGTTTATCCTCGGCGGAGATCGAACGACCGGGGAGGCGCTTTGATGCTGCACGACCACTTCCGGACCCTGGCCCGCTTCAACGCCTGGGCCAACACCCAAATCTACGATGCCGCCGGCGCCCTGCCCGACGGCGAGTACGAAAAGACGCGCTCGGCCGCCTATTTCGGCTCGATCCACGGCAGCCTGAACCACCTGCTCGTGGTCGATCGCCTGTGGTTCGGCCGGGTCGAGGGCGTGGATCGCGGGATCACCAGTCTCGACCAGATTCTCCATGCCGATTTCTCCGGTCTGCGCGCGGCGAGAGAGGCCGAGGATGAACGAATCGTTGCCCTGGTCGACGGTCTCGGCGACGAGGCCCTGACCACCGACCTGTCGTACAAGTCCATGGCTGGCGGGACCTTTGCGATGCCCCTGAACGTGGTTCTCGCCGCGGTGTTCAACCACCAAACCCACCACCGCGGCCAGGTCCACGCGCTCGTCAAGGAGGCGGGCGCCGAGCCGCCGGCCCTCGACATCCCCGTCTACTGGCTCAAGGGCCGATAGGCGGCTCGGGACACTTGAACGGCCGGCCCAGCTCGCGCCTCGCCCCGCCTCAGCCGGTGCCGGTGGTCAGCACCACCTTGCCGGTCGACTTGCGGCCGCTCAACAGCGCCAGGGCCTCGGCGGCCTGGGTCAGATCCAGCCGGTGCGAGACATGGGGCTTCAGTTTGCCGGCCTCGAACCAGTCGAACAGCTGTGCGACCTGGGCGGTCACCATGTCCGGGGCGTGCTTGCGGTAGGAGCCCCAGTAGAACCCGACCGCCGCGAGGTTCTTGATCAGCAGGATATTGGCGGGGATCTGCGGCACCCGGCCGGCGGCGAAGCCGATTACGACCAGCCGCGCGCCCCAGGCCGCGACGCGCAGGCTGGCGTCGAAGACGTCGCCGCCTACCGGATCGAAGACCACGTCGACGCCGCGCCCGTCGGTCAGCGCCCTAACCCGATCGCGGATGTCCTCGCGCCGGTAGTCGATCAGCTGGTCGGCGCCGTGCGCCTCGGCCACCGCCAGTTTGTCCGGGCCGCCGGCCGTCGCGATTACCGTCGCGCCCAGCGCCTTGCCGACCTCGACCGTGGCCAGGCCGACGCCGCCGGCCGCGCCGTGCACCAGCAGCGTCTCGCCGGTCTTCAGGCCGGCGCGCCAGACCAGGGCGCCGTGGGCCGTGCCGTAGGTGACCGGAAAGCCGGCGGCGGTAACGAAGTCCATGGTTTCGGGAAGCACGAAGACATCGGCCTCCCGGGCCACGGCCTTCTCTGCGAAGCCGCCCCAGCCAGTCAGGCCCATCACGCGCGCGCCGGGCGCCACGCGGGTCACGCCCGGGCCGACCGCCTCGACCATGCCGGCCACCTCCATGCCAGGACTGAAGGGGAAGGCCGGCTTCTCCTGATACTTGCCCGCGATGATCAGGGTGTCGGCAAAGTTGACCCCCGCCGCCGCGACGGCGATCAGCACCTCGCCGGCCCCGGGCACCGGCTGCGGTACGTCTCCGAGGGCAAGGCGCTCCAACCCGCCCCATTCGCTGCATAGAACGGCGCGCATTCCTATTCTCCCGGCGTCAGACGGGGCTGTCCGGGGCGGGACGCAGCTCACCCACCCGGCGCCCGGCGCGGTTCAGCAGCGGCGGCGCCAGGACCTCCGCGAGCGCATCGGCCTCGGCCGCGCCGATCACCCCGAAATGGACCAGCAGTCGGCCCATGAGAACTTCGGCGGCACGACCGGCGCCGTCGTCCACCTTGAGGGCGATGCCCAGTCCCAGCTCCGGCAAGGCGCCGCAGTAGACGCCCTCGGCGCCGGTCTTGATCAGGGCCCGCTCGCCGGTCAGTTCCATGACCCGGGTGCAGAACCGCCCCGTGCCGGCGACCATGAAGGGCTCGTCCGCCATGGCCCGGCGAACCCGGCCGACGGCGGTCTGTCGCGGCTCCGGCTGGTCTCCCGGTTCGGCCAGGCGCGCCATGGCGAGCGCCAGATTGCCGAGCGGCACGCCGAGCGTCGGGATACCGCAGCCGTCGATGCCTCGTGGCGCGTCGCCCAGATCGCATCCGGTCATCGACTCGAGGATGCCCAGGATGCGCTGTTGCACCGGGTGCCCGAAGGTGATGTAGCCGGCGGTCGGATGGCCCAGATGGCGGGCCACGCTGAGGAAGCCCGTGTGCTTGCCCGAGCAGTTGTTGTGCAGCGCCGTGGGCCTCCCTCCACCGGCGATCAGGTCGACCATGGCCGTCTCGGCGAAGGGCGGGTGGACACCGCACTCGAGGTCGTCCGGAGTGCAGCCGATGCGCTCCAGCCAGGCCGCGACGGTCTCGACATGGCGCCGCTCGCCGCTGTGGCTGGCGCAGGCCAGCGCGATCTCGGCATCGCCCAGGCCGAAGGCCTCGACCGCGCCGGTCTCCAGCAGCGCCAGGGCCTGGATCGGCTTGATCGCCGAGCGCGGATAGACCGGCTGGTCGATGTCGCCGGCATGCAGCACCACGGTACCGCCCGGATCGGCTACCGCGAAGGCGGCGCGGTGACGGCTCTCGACCATGGGGCCGCGGGTCACCTCGACCAGCAGGGGGTTGGCGGCCCCGGCCCGCCCCCGATCGTCGTTCTCGTCCGTCGCCAACACCATGGAAAGGTATATTCCCCAAGATCACCCCACCCCGCTCTACTCCGAGCGAGGGACTGGCACCTTGCCTCGACCCTCATTGCCATGCAAGTTTTCGCGTCATGCGTGGCTATTTCGCGATCGGCGTCGAGGGTATCAGCAAGCCCATGAACCTGGGCAACCTGTTGCGCTCGGCCCATGCCTTCGGGGCCAGCTTCTTCTTCACCATCGCGCCCGCCTTCGCGGCTCGAGAAATCAAGGTTTCCGATACCTCGGATGCCGCCAAGCACCTGCCGCTCTATACCTATGCCGGCGTCGAGGAACTCACACTGCCGCGCGGCTGTGCGCTGGTCGGGGTCGAGCTCACGCCCGAGGCGGTCGACCTGCCGAGCTTTCGCCATCCGAGCGCGGCGGCCTATGTGCTGGGTCCCGAGCGTGGCAGCCTGTCCCCGGCCTTGACCGGGCGCTGCGACTTCCTGGTGCGCATACCGACCAGCTTCTGCGTCAACTTGGGCGTCGCCGGGGCCATAGTAATGTACGACCGCATGATCAGCCTGGGCCGCCACGCTGGCCGGCCCGTCAACCCGCGCGCGGCGCCTGAGGCCCCGGCCCCGCACGTCCAGGGCGGCCAGATCATCCGCCGCCGGTGACCCCTGTTGTTTCCTCTACCAGTGCTGACAGAAAGGGCTATATTCGTCTTGGGGGGCTTGTCGGGGCCGGTCTTCTGGCCTGGAGTAAGCAAGCGAAGGTAAGGTGCGATGCAACGAAAAGACGACAACAAGGCGACGGCGGCCGGAGACCGCCGCAAGCCATACGGTAGGCGATCTTGGGCCTTGGGCCCGGCCCTGGCCCTGATGTCCGCTCTCGGGGGGCTCGCAGCCGGCCCCGTGGCGGCGGCCCAGGATATTCAGCAACTGGGCTCATACGGGGACTGGCGCGCCTATGCCTACGACGAGAAGGGCCAAAAAGCCTGCTATATCGCCAGCCAACCGACCAAGCACGAAGGCGATTACAAGAAGCGCGGCGAGATCTACGCCATGGTCACCCACCGTCCCGGGGACAAGGTGCGCGACGAGGTCAGCCTCGCGGCCGGCTACCGCTACAAGCCGGAGACCCGCGTCGAGGTCGCCATAGGCGGCAACAAGTTCGAGCTCTTCCCGCATGAGGATACCGCCTGGGTGCCGGACTCCGCCGGCGACAAGAAGCTGGTGGCGGCGATGAGAGCGGGCAGTACCATGGTGGTGAGCGGCACCTCGTCGCGCGGCACGGCGACCAAGGACACATATTCGCTGACCGGCTTCACCAAAGCCTATCGGGCTGCCAGCAAGGCCTGCGGCCTCTGACCCGATGTCCTTGTTCCGGGTGGGCGGCCGCTCTATCTAAGGCACCATGAGCCGCGCCGCCCATGCCGATTATTTCGCCCCGCCGCCCGAACCCGAAGGCGGCGCGAAGGGTCTCGTCGGCCTGAGCCGCGCCGAGCTCGAGGCCGAGATGGCGGCCCTCGGCGAGCCCGCCTTCCGGGCGCGCCAGCTCTGGCACTGGATCTATCATCGCGGCGCCACCGACTTCGACCGGATGACCTCGCTTTCCAAGGCCTTCCGGGCACGCTTGGCCGAGCGCTATACGGTCGGCCGGCCCGAGGTCGCCGCCGCGCAGGCTTCCGCCGACGGCACCGCCAAGTGGCTGCTGCGCTTTGACGACGGACAGGAGGTCGAGTCGGTCCACATTCCCGAGGAAGACCGCGGCACGCTCTGCGTCTCCAGCCAGGTCGGCTGCACGCTGACCTGTCGCTTCTGCCACACCGGCACCCAGCGCCTGGTGCGCAACTTGGGCCCGGCGGAGATCGTCGGCCAGGTCGTGCTGGCGCGCGACCAGCTGGGCGAATGGCCGGCTCCGGCCGAGGGCCGGCAGATCACCAATCTGGTGATGATGGGCATGGGCGAGCCGCTCTACAACTACCACAACGTGGCCCAGGCCCTCAAGATCGTCATGGACGGCGAGGGCATTTCGATCTCCAAGCGCAGGATCACGCTGTCGACGGCCGGCGTGGTGCCGGCCATGCGGCGCTGCGGCGCCGAGCTCGGGGTCAACTTGGCGGTCTCGCTGCACGCGGTGACCGACGAGCTGCGCGACCGGATCGTGCCCCTCAACCGGAAGTATCCGCTCGGGGAGCTGCTGGCGGCCTGTCGCGACTATCCCGGCGTGCACAACGCCCGGCGCATCACCTTCGAGTACATCATGCTGAAGGACGTCAACGACAGCCCGGCGGACGCGCGCGAGCTGGTGCGCCTCTTGAAGGGCATTCCGGCCAAGACCAACCTGATCCCCTTCAACCCATGGCCGGGCGCGCCCTTCGAGCCCTCGACCCCCCGGACGATCGACCGCTTCGCGAAAATCCTCAACGACGCCGGGCTCTCCGCCCCGGTGCGCACACCGCGTGGCCAGGACATCATGGCCGCCTGCGGCCAGCTCAAGAGCGCCAGCCTGCGCCAAAGGAAGACGCGCGAGCCGGAAACGGAACTTTCCGCACCCTGATTTTCCTGGAAAGATAGCGGCAGCCGGGGCAGTCCCGGCTGTGTGGTGCAAGGGACCCCAGGCATGGGCGCGGAGACCGCGGCGGTAAATTTGTCACGACGCCGGGCCACGCTCGGCACCGGCGGGGCCGCGCACTTCGTCCACGACGGGCTCTCCGACTCGCTCTATGTACTCCTGCCGCTCTGGGCCCAGGGTTTCGGGATTTCGCATGCCCAGGTCGGACTCCTCAAGATGGCGTTCTCCGGCGGGCTGTCCGCCTTCCAGCTGCCGGCGGGCTTTCTCGCCGAACGCTGGGGCGAGCGCATCGTGCTGGCCCTGGGCACGGCGGTCGCCGGGCTCGGGTTCGTGCTTCTGGGATTTGCCGGGGGCTTCGCCGGCTTGCTCCTCTGTCTGCTGCTGACCGGCCTGGGCTCGGGCGTGCAGCACCCGCTGGCCTCCTCGGTCGTCTCCAAGGCCTACGATGGGGGCCCGCGGCGTGCCGCGCTCGGCACCTACAACTTCGCCGGCGACCTGGGCAAGGTGGCGGTTCCGCCCTTGATCGCCGCCCTCGCCGTGGCGGTCGGCTGGCGGACGGGCGCGGTGTCCTACGGGCTCGCCGCAATGGCCGCGGGTCTTGCGGTCTACTTCGTGCTGCGCCGGCTCGGCGCCGGTGGGCCGGCGGCTCCCCCGGCCGAGCCGGCGGAGGGTCCCCGCGCCGGAGGTTGGGGCCTTCGGGACCGGCGCGGCTTTGCCGCTCTCTCGGCGATCGGCGTGATAGACAGCGCGGTCCGCACACCCTTTCTCACCTTCGTGCCCTTCCTGCTGATCGCCAAGGGCGCCCAGGTCGAGACCGTGGGCTTCGCGCTCGCCTTGATCTTCGCCGGCGGTGCGGCCGGCAAGCTTATCTGCGGCCTGGCGGCCGAGCGCGTCGGAATCATCCGCACGGTGGTGCTGACCGAGGTCGCGACCGGCGCCGGGATTCTCGTGCTCGTCTTTCTGCCGCTGGGCTGGGCCTTGGCGCTGCTGCCGCTCGTCGGCGCCGCGCTCAACGGCACCTCCTCGGTGCTCTACGGCACGGTCGGCGACTTCGTTGCCGCCGAGCGCCGGTCGCGCGCCTTCGGCTTGTTCTATACACTGGGCATCGGCGCCGGCGCGCTTTCACCGGTGGCCTTCGGCCTACTCAGCGATCATTCCGGTATCGAAACGACTCTCTTGGTGCTGGGCTGCGTCGCTTTCCTGACCCTGCCGCTCTGCCAAGTCCTGCGGCCATCGCTCGTCGCCGCCGGGGCGGCGCCGGAGTGATCCTCGTCCGTTAGCCAGAACGGGACAAACCTGTGCACTTTGTCAGCTACAACATCCAGTACGGCACCGGCAAGGACGGGCGCGTCGACCTGCCCCGCATCGCCGCGGAGGTCGGTCCCGAGCCCGGCGTGATCGCCCTTCAGGAGGTCGAGCGGTATTTCTCGGCCAGCGGCATGACCGACCAGGTGGCCGAGATCGCCGCCCTATTTCCCCAGTACCGCTGGGTCTACGGTCCCGGCGTCGACCTGGACGCGAGCCTGCGCGGCGGCGACGGCAGGCTGATCAGCCGCCGCCGCCAGTTCGGCAACATGCTGCTCAGCAAGACGCCGATCCTTTCGAGCCGCAATCACCTGCTGCCCAAGCGCGACCTGGGCCCGGTGCTGTCGCTGCAGCGCGCGGTCCTGGAATGCGTGATCGCGACGCCGAAGGGGCCGATCCGTGTCTACTGCCTCCATCTCGCCCACGCCTCGGCCGAGGAACGACTCTTGCAGATCGCGCGGCTGCTGGAGCTGCTGCGCGAGGCGCCGGAAGCGGGCGGCGTCTGGTCGGGCGACGCGGACGGGCTGAAATGGTCGCTCGACGCGTCGCCGCCGCCCATGCCCCGCCCGGCGGTGATTCTGGGCGATTTCAACCTCGCGCCCGACTCCGCGGAATACGCCCTGTTGACCGGTGCCGAGGCAGATCTGAGAGACGCTTGGCTCGCGGCCGGAAACGATCCGGCAGAGGGGGCGACCTGCAACGAGGACGAAGGCCCGGTGCGCATCGACTACGCCTTCCTGACGTCGGAGCTGGCCGGACGGGTCCGCGGGATGCGGGTGGACCGGGCCGCCCAGGGCTCGGACCACCAGCCGCTCCACCTGGAGATCGAGTTGTGAGCGGGAGCTAGGTCGCGTAGCTAACGTTGGGCAGTTTGGGGCCTATGTGGCCGACGATCGCCTTGCGGGTTTCCCGGTCCGGCTTGAAGAACAGGCGCCAGGCGCCGGGGGTGAGCGCGAGGTGCCAGGAGAACAGCCGGTCCCGGTCGTCTGGGCCGCGGAAGGTGTGCTCCGCCTTGTATTGCTTGAGCGTGACGCGGCTTTCCGGGTCGCAATCAGCGATCGCGCGCCGGTCGAAGGGGCCCTCGGCCCAGCCGGTGAAGGTCTCGTCGAGCTGGGCGAGCTTGCGCAGCACCTGGCGCAGATGCGGGTCGCGCGGGCCCAGGGCGCGCAGCTGCTCCTCGACCCGCGGGCAGAAGTCGAGCGCGGGGAAGAGCTCCGCCCGCCGCTCCCAAATCTCGGCGCCGCCGGTGATCTCGGCCTGCTGCTGGGAGCTGAGCCAGGGCCGGTGGTCCTCGACGTGCTCCGGGCTGGAGGCGTGGCGCACCTCGACCTGGTCCTCGAGCAGCTCGCCCTCCTCGGAGAGCGAGAGCATGCCCACGCTAAGGCTCGCCTCCTGCCAGCTCTCGTCGCCGTTGACGCTGACCGCCAGGCCGTCGAGCACGTGGGCCGCGCCCAGGCCGAGCGCGGTCCGCTCGTCGAGGGAGTATTCCGAGATGGCGAGCTTCTCGAGCGCGTCGGCGCTCAGCACCTTCTCGGTGAAGGGGCCGTGAGTCGCCATGGACAGAAACTTGCGCCGCCAGTCCAGGTCGACCAGGGGATCGTTCACCCACTGCCAGACCGAATATCCCGGTCCGATCTCGCCGGTGACCGCGCCCTCGGGCACGAGGAGAATCCGGCTGGCGCCGGCCCCTTGAGCGAGAAAGCAGGTGCGCACCAGGGCCAGCATGGAATCGCGCGCCACCTCGGGGGCCGGCGCGTGGCCCAGGGACAGCTCGTTGAAGATCAGCTCGGCCGTCATTCCGCCGCCGTCTTCGGCCACAAGAGGGCACCCAACGCCTTGTCCCATTGGTCGAAGAAGCCGTCCGGCCATTGATCCAGGCGGCCGTCGTCGTCGACCTCGACCCGAATCACCTCGGCGCGCGAGACATCGCCTTCGGCCTTGCGCGTGAAGTAATAGAGCCGGACCTTGTCGGCCGAGGCCTCGCCCTCGTGCACGGCGATGCGCATGCCGTTCAGGATGTGGTCGCTGTGGGTCTCCATGATGACCTGGACGCCCGCCTGGGCGGCGCGCGCCAACAGGCGGCCGATCTCGACCTGGCCCTTGGGATGGAGGTGGGCCTCCGGGTTCTCCAGCAGCAGCAGGCCGCCGCGCTCCGAGGTCAGGATCGCGATCAGGATCGGCAGGGTGTAGGTCAGCCCGAAGCCGACGTTGGTCGCGCGGAACTCGTTGCTGACCGCCCGGTCGGTGACGAAGGAATAGCGCAGGTTGACCAGGTCGATCTGCTCCAGCGCAGTCGCGTGGATGCGCGCGCCGGGCGAGACATTGGCGGTCCAGGCCTCGACTTGGTCGGTCAGCGCCTCCGACTTCGCCTCGGGATGGGCGAGCGACTTGAGTGGGATCGGATCGCGGCCGTGGACCGAGAGAAAATGGGCGGCGTACTCGCCCTTGGGGCCGAGCTGACGGTGCCGCCGGACCTGATGGTCGGAGACCTGGAACGAGGTCCGTGGGCCGAGGCGTTCGGCCTGTAAGTAATGGCAGGCCGAGGTGAAGAGGTTCTGGTTGAAGACCCGGGGATCGACGTCGGCGGTCAGCTGCTCCAGCATGTCGTCGCTGCCCTCGGCGCTGAAGTTCCACTCGGCCCGCTTGCCGCCCTTGAAGGCGACCGCGAAGGTGATGATCTCCTCCCCGGCGCCGTCGTAAAGCGCGTCCCGCGCCGTGCCAAGGTGCACGAGGTCGCCGTTCAGGCTGATCCCGCCGGCCTTGATCAGCCCTTGCTGATGGGACTGCCTGAGCAGCAGGAGCGACTGGATCAGCGAGCTCTTGCCCATGCCGTTGAGACCGGCAAGCAGGGTGAACTCACGCGGGGCGAAGGTTTGGCTCTGGAAGCATTTGAAGTTCGTCAGCGTAATTTCTTCTATCACCGAAGCACCCCTTCCGAGCCGCCCGCCGAGGCCGTGGCGCCGCCCGGCACCGGGCAGATGCCGAGACTGCATAAGCCCGATTCTTATTCATCATTTTGATGAATTCTTCTTTAAACCGGCCCCTCAGGACGACCGACCGCTGCCCGTGTCTATGCGCCGGATGATGGCGGTGCGGACCGGCTCCGGCGTGCCTTCCTGGATCAGGTGTCCGGTCACCTGGGTCTCCAGGATACGGCGCTGGAAGTGCCGCGGCAGCTCCTTGAAGGTCTTGCCTTCCAGGTGGTCGAAGAACTCGAGGCCGGAGAGGCCGAAGGCGCCGTGGTTGACGAAGGCGTCGAGCGCGGCGAGGCGGTGCAGTCCGTCGACCACCGCCCAGCTGTCCGGCGCGCCGGCGTCGAAATAGAAGGCCGGCAGCGGCACCCGCAAGAGCAGAGACTCGACCAATCGGCTGCGCGCCACCTCGGTCCAGATCGGGCTGCCGTCGCCGGCCGGCGCCAGGTCTATGCCGCCTTCGGCTATGCGTTGGACCAGGACGTCGACCGTCAGCGCCCTGGTCTCGATGCGCACCGCGGTCGGGTCGAAGGGCAGGCCGACCGCGCCCGGGTCGACCGATGGATCCGCCGCGGCCTGCTCGGCCCCCGCGACCTCGGCGCCCTCGGGCTCGGCCTCCGGCGTCTCGGTCTCGGCCGTGTCGGCCTCCGGCGCTTCGGCTTCGGCCTCGGGCGCGCTTTCCTTCTCGGTCACGCTGCTGCGGCTCTTGTCCGCCATGACGATCGCTCCTGCCTGCGCCGGACCCTAGCACTTGCACGGGCCGGCGCGAAAGCACGACGGAGGGTCTCAGCCGAGGGTAAAGAATTCGTGGCCGCGCCGCAGGGCCGCAAAGGGGCGGGCGCCGGGCCGTCAGTCTTTCTTAACCGCCGTCGCCGAAACTGCCAGGCGCAACCCGGGAGCCGGACCATGGAGATCTTTCAGAACAGCCTGGCGGCGAGCCTCGCCGTGGATCTGCTCGTCGGCCTCGTGATGGCCGCGCCGATCTGGTGGGGGCTCGGCAAGACGGAGATTGGCCCCACCCTTCAGCGCTTGGTCACGGGGCTCGATTTCGCCATCGTCTGCGTCGGCATGGCCTACATCCTGCATTCCGGCCTGCTTACCTGACGACGCAGCCTAAGCCGTTCCAGGCACTCGCTTGCCTGGCCGGGCTCTTCGCCTATACTCCGCGCCGGATTTAGACGCCCTTCGGGGCGCCACGGGGCTTGGGTGGTTCCATGAGCGAGATCAAGAAAGTCGTGCTCGCCTACTCGGGCGGGCTGGATACCTCGGTGATCCTGAAGTGGCTGCAGGAGACCTATGCCTGCGAGGTCGTGACCTTCACCGCCGACCTCGGCCAGGGCGAGGAGCTCGAGCCGGCGCGCAAGAAGGCCGAGATGCTGGGCGTCAAGGAGATCCACATCGAGGACCTGCGCGAGGACTTTGTGCGCGACTACGTCTTTCCGATGTTCCGCGCCAACGCGCTCTACGAGGGCGCCTATCTGCTCGGCACCTCGATCGCCCGGCCGCTGATCGCCAAGCGGCAGATCGAGATCGCGGCCAAGACCGGCGCCGACGCCGTGGCCCACGGCGCGACCGGCAAGGGCAACGACCAGGTCCGCTTCGAGCTCGCCTACTATGCGCTCAACCCGGACATCAAGGTGATCTCGCCTTGGCGCGAGTGGGACCTGGCGAGCCGCACCAAGCTGATCGAATACGCCGAGAAGAACCAGATCCCGGTCGCCAAGGACAAGCGCGGCGAGGCGCCGTTTTCGGTCGATGCCAACCTGCTGCACATCTCGGCCGAGGGCAAGGCCCTGGAGGACCCCTGGGTGGCGCCCGAGGAGTACGTCTTCACGCGCAGCGTCGCCCCGGAGGAGGCACCGGAGGCACCGACCTGGGTCGAGATCGAGTTCGAAAAGGGCGATCCCGTCGCGGTCGACGGCGAACGGCTCTCGCCGGCCGCGCTGCTGACCCGATTGAAC
Organism: Rhodospirillales bacterium; assembly: GCA_029859805.1. GTDB lineage: Bacteria > Pseudomonadota > Alphaproteobacteria > Kiloniellales > JAKSDN01 > CAMYKD01. The sequence continues at coordinate 16,031 of JAOUCL010000071.1, forward strand.
GAGCTGGGCGGGGCCAACGGCGTCGGCCGCCTGGACCTGGTCGAGAACCGCTTCGTCGGCATGAAGAGCCGCGGCATCTACGAGACCCCGGGCGGCACGGTCCTGCTGGCCGCGCACCGGGCGATCGAGTCGCTCACGCTGGACCGGGGCGCGGCGCACCTCAAGGACGAGCTCATGCCGCGCTATGCCGAGCTGGTCTACAACGGCTTCTGGTTCGCGCCCGAGCGCGAGATGCTCCAGGCCGCGATCGACCACAGCCAGGGCCCCGTCACCGGCACCGTGCGCCTCAAGCTCTACAAGGGCAGCGTCACCGTGGCGGGGCGCAGGTCGCCGAACAGCCTCTATTCCCTCGAGCACGTCACCTTCGAGGAGGACCAGGTCTACGACCAGCGCGACGCCGAAGGGTTCATCAGGCTGAACGCGCTCCGGCTCAGGCTGCTCAACCGTCAGCGGGGCTGAACGCCCTCGTTTATGCCGGCAGCGCGCTCACCCCGATGATCATCGGGTGGAAGTGGAGCAGGGCGGCGTAGAGCGCTAGCGCGACGGCCGGGCGCCACCAGCCGATGCCCTGCCAGTCCATATTGGTGCGGCCGGTGGCGAGCGCGGCGAAGAGCAGCGCGCTCGTGGTCAGGGCGACCGGGCCCCAGGCCGCGCCCAGGGTCGTCTCGCGGCGCAGGTCGATGTGTTTCATGCCGCCCAGCGAGAGCCCCAGGATGCCGCCCATCAGGACCATGTCGGCGGCGTCGCCGTTGACCGCCAGGTGGCTCACCGCCCAGAGCGCCGTGCCCCAGAGGAAGGGGTGGCGCGTCACGCGCTGGATGCCGGGCGCCACGTCGTGAACGCCGGGATTGGAGAGAATCCCCTCGCCGCCCACCAGGGTGGCGCTCGGCGTGGTCAGGCCGCAGACCGCGAGCAGCAGGGCGAAAGGCATGACCACGAGCGGCACCCAGGCGAACACGACGGGCGGGTCCCATAGGGCCACGACCGGGGCGGCCGCGTAGGCGCGCAGCATCCAGACGAAGGCGGCGAGCGCCACCACGGAATAGGCGATGCGAAACCCCTGGGGACCCAGAAGCTCGGTCATGGCCCGGCGCGACGGCAGGCTGGAGAGCAGGAAATGCCCTGCGACGAACAGCACCGTGGCGGCAACGAGGGCGTCGAGACTTCCGATCATGTGAGGGATGATCGCAGGCTCGTGGCATGTCGTCCAGCCCGCTGGGCAGATTTTGCCGCTCGACCCCTGCCGGCCGGGCCCCAACCGGTCGGAACGGTGGAATGCCAAGAGCTTGGCCTTGGCACGGCCTTTGCTTGAGCAGGCCAAGGTTCATTGCAGTCTGGAGACCCAGTATGGAAACCACCCCTGTCACGAAGACCCTTGCCCCCAAGGCGCCGGCCGACCCGGGAGCCCGCACCCGGCCGGACGGCACCGAGGCCACCGCCCCGGCCAAGCCGGGCGGCGCAACCGCCGCGGTCGAGATTCGAATCTCGGAGGCCGGCGAGAAAGTCGCGGAGGCCGCGCGGCCCGGCAAATCGGAGCAGTCGCCGGCCCATCAGGCCCGCGCCTTCCTGGCCGAGCGCGCCAATGCGGAGTCGGCGGAGGGCGAAAAGGTTCCCTTCGGCCAGATCGTCTCGCGCATCGCCAGGGGGATCGACCCGGAAGAGGCTTTCGCGGCACCGGCCGAAAACGCCGTGGAGGGCGACGAAGCGCCGGCCGAGGACGAGGAAGCCGACGCCGCGGACAACGCTGCGCCGGAAACCGTGCCGACGGTCGGGGCCGGCGGTACCGGAGCCGACACCCTGGTCGCCGAGTTGCTGGACGACCTGTCGGAGCCGGACGAACCAGCCGGTTGACGCCGGCCGAGGCGCCTCAGAACTTCTCGACCCAGGGGCGCAGGTCGAGCTCCTGGGTCCAGGCGCTCTTGGCCTGACGGTGCAGGTGCAGGTAGGACCCGGCGATATCGCCGGGTGCGAGCAGGGAGTCGGCCCCCCGCTCCTCGAGCAGGTGGTGCGAGCGCTCGGAGTCGATCTGGCCGTCGATCACCACGTGGGCCACGTGGATGCCCTGCGGGCCCAGCTCGCGCGCCATGGACTGGGCGAGCGCGCGCAGGCCGAACTTGGGCACCGCCAGGTTGGCGAAACGGGCGCTGCCCCTGAGGGCCGCGGTCGCGCCGGTGAAAAGGATCGTGCCCGCTCCGCGCGGGACCATGCGCCGGGCCGCGGCCTGGCCGACCAGGAAGCCGCCCAAGCAGCCGACCTTCCAGCAGCGCTCGAACTCCTCGGCGGCGATGTCGAGGATGCTGCCGGGCTGGAAGGCGCCGGCGTTGTAGACCACGACGTCCGGCTCGCCGAGCTCGGCCGAGGCCCGGTCGAACAGGGCCGTGACCGAGTTCGAGTCCGTGCTGTCGCAGGGATAGGCCCTGATCCGGTCGCCCAGGTCACCGGTCTCGAAGGCCGCCAGGTGTTCCTTGTTGCGCGCGGCCATGGCGACGGCCATGCCGGCCTCGGCAAAGGTCTTGACTAGGGCGAGGCCCAGGCCCGGCCCAACCCCGACGACGATCGCGGTTTCCGGTTTGCTCATGAAATCCTCCCGGTCCGCCGGGCAGCGCCTCGCGCTCAGGCGGCGCTGTGAATGCCTGCCGCCTTGACCTCGGGGCCGACGTAGGACTCGAATTGCTTGAAGTTGGTCTCGAAGCGCT
>JAOUCL010000072.1 GCA_029859805.1 Rhodospirillales bacterium
CGAAAACGCCCTGCCGGTCCACCCCGGCACGCTGGCCTACCAGCAGGGCCTGCCGTTGCCGGAGGTGGGGGAGGCGGCGGAAGAGCGCGCGCCGGTTTTAGCGGACCACCCGGACTGAGCGGATAGCGATTCCGGCAAGGCGCCGCTTATACCAAATCTTTGAGATTCCGACCCGGCCGCCATGCTTCGAGACGCCGCCTCCGGCGGCTCCTCATGCTTCGACAAGCTCAGCATGAGGCAGGCATTTATATAATGCACCTAACCTCGTCCTGAGGAGCGTTCGAAGAACGCGTCTCGAAGGAGAGGCCATGAGTCACGCCGTTCGAGTTTTGGTATTAGCCCCCGCCGGCCTCCGCGCCGGTCTTGCCGCCGTGGGCCGCCGACCAGCCGTCCGGGTCCTCCAAGAACGCGCGCACCTCTTGGGCGGCCTGCTCGGCCAGCTCGCCCCGGTCCTCGGCGACCTGCAGCACGTCCCACCAGGTGGCGAGCGCGTGCAGCGCGACCCCGGCTTCGCCGAGCGCCGCCGCGCCCTGCGGGAAGATGCCGTAGTGGAAGATCACGAAGCAATGCGCGATCTCGCCGCCGGCCTGGCGGATCGCCTCGATGAAGTTGAGCTTGGAGCCGCCGTCGGTCGCCAGGTCCTCGACCAGCAGCACGCGCGCGCCCTCTTCGAAGGTGCCTTCGATCTGGGCGTTGCGGCCGAAGCCCTTGGGCTTCTTGCGCACGTAGATCATCGGCAGGTCCAGGCGCTCGGCGATCCAGGCGGCGAAGGGAATGCCGGCGGTCTCGCCGCCGGCCACCACGTCGAAGGCCTCGGCGCCGGCCGCGCGCTCGAGGGTCTCGATCGCCAGCTCCATGAGCCGGTCCCGGGCGCGCGGGAAGGAGATGATCCGGCGGCAGTCGACATAGACCGGGCTGGCCCGGCCCGAGGTCAGGACGAAGGGCTCCTCGGGGCGGATTAGCACCGCCCGGATGCCGAGCAGGGTGCCGGCGGTGATCTCAGCGGTTTCGCTGGGCACGCTGGCGCCCGGCAGGGCCTGGGTGCTCTCCATGGCGCTCTTCTTCTTCATGTTCATGGCGCTTCTTTAGCGGCTCGCGCCGAGCGCGGCAACGGCCTTGCCGAGTTAATTCGGGAGTTAATTCGGGGACACAATACGAATTTCTCCGCACGGCCGCCGCTCGTATGAGCCCCGCCGGCCGCGCTGCCACGGCAGGTCTGCGACGGGAGCCGCGAAATTCGTATTGTGTCCCCGTTTTAACGTGTCCCCGTTTTAACGGCCTTGCCGGGTCGACCATGACACCGGGTCGACCATGACTTTGACAGGCTCCCGGCGGACTGTCATGCTTCGCCCAAACGGCCCTGGGGTGCCCCCGCTCGGGCGGGGGCTGAGAGTACACCCATGGAACCTGATCTGGATCATGCCAGCGCAGGGAGCCGCCGTCCGTCGCAGCTTCCGTGGACTTCGGTTGGCTCCCCTCGAGGAAGGAGGCCACGATGACGCGTTCACGACATTCTGATTCGAAACCACCGAAGCTCGGCCGCCGGGCGCTGCTCGGCGCGGGCGCCGCAGGCGCCTTGGCCGGGGCCGCGCCGGCCCTGGCCCAGGGGCGGGCCCAATGGACCCTGGTCACCTCTTGGCCCAAGGGCGCCCCCGGGCCGGGCACCTCGGCGCGGCGCATCGCCGAGCGCATCACCCTGATGAGCGGCGGGCGCCTCAGCGTAAAGCTCTACGGCGCCGGCGAGATCGTGCCGGCCTTCGAGGTCTTCGACGCGGTCGCCCAGGGCACGGCCGACCTGGGTCACACGGCGTCGTTCTTCTGGTCGGGCAAGTTCGAGGCCGCGCCCTTCTTCACGGCGGTGCCTTTCGGCCTGACCCCCGACGGGCACCACGCCTGGATCTACCACGGCGGCGGCCAGGCGCTGTGGGACGAGCTCTACGCGAAAGCCGGGGTCAAGCCCTTCCTGGCCGGCAACTCGGGCATGCAGATGGGCGGCTGGATGAAGCGCGAGATCAAGGGCCTCGAGGACCTGAAGGGCCTCAAGTACCGCATCCCGGGCCTCGGCGGCGAGGTCCTGCGCCGCCTCGGCGTGACCGCGGTCAGCCTGCCGCCGGGCGAGATCCTGCCGGCCCTGCAGTCCGGCGCCATCGACGGCGCCGAGTTCCTCGGCCCCTGGAGCGACCTCGCGCTCAGCCTCGACAAGGCGGCGCCCTACTACTACTGGCCGGGCTTCCACGAGCCGAACGGCTCGGCCGAATGCCTGGTCAACCGCCGGTCCTACGAGGCTCTGCCCGACGACCTCAGGGAGATCGTCGCCGCGGCCTGCGAGGCGGAGAACACCCGGGGCCTCGCCGAGGCCGACTGGCAGAACGCCCGCTCGCTCGCGGACATCGAGGTCAAGCACGGCGTCCAACTGCGCCGCTTCTCCGACGACATCCTGGCCGCCGCGCGCGGCGCCGCCGAGGAGGTGCTGGCCGAGGTCGGCGGGAGCAATGCCTTGGCCGGGCGCATCTATCGCTCCTACGTGACGGCGCGGGCGCGCTCGCTCGCCTGGGGCCGCGTGGCGCGCCACGCGGTGCTCGACGCGCAGCTGCGCTTCCCCGCCGGGTAGAAAGGCGCGGCGGGCGACGGATGGACAAGACGCCGGCCGTGCCATCGGGTATGCTCGCCACGGGGACCATGAAGGACGCGCCACACAGCAACGGCGGACCGGACGCGGGCCGCCAGCCGGACGAGACGGCCGGACCCTGGCGGACGCTGGGCGCGCTGCGCGTGCGCGGGCCCCTGGTCCACAACATTACCAACTTCGTCGCCATGGACCTGGCGGCCAATCTGCTGCTGGCGGCGGGGGCCCTGCCGGCCATGGTCCACGCGATCGAGGAGGTCGAGGACACCGTCGAGGCGGCCGACGCGCTGACGATCAACATCGGGACGCTTTCGCCCGGCTGGGTCGACGCCATGGCGGCGGCCGCCCGCAAGGCGGTCGAAGCGGGCCGGCCCTGGGTGCTGGACCCGGCCGGGGCCGCGGCCACGGACCATCGCCGCCGGATCGCCGAGCGACTGGCGCACCTGCAGCCGACGGTGATCCGGGGCAACGGCTCGGAGATCCTGGCGCTGGGCGCGGGCGAGGCGCCGGCCCGGGGCGTCGAATCCGAGGTCGACTCGGCCGAGGCGCTGGATGCGGCGCATGACCTCGCCAAGGCGACCGGCGCCATCGTCGCGGTCACCGGCGCCGTCGATTACGTGACCGACGGCAGGGGCCTCGCCGCCGTGACCAACGGCGACGTTCTGATGACCAAGGTGACGGCCGTCGGCTGCGCGCTGACCTGCCTGATCGGCGCCTGCTGCGCGGTCAATTCGGACCACATGACCGCGACCGCCCACGCGCTCGCCATTCTGGGCCTCGCCGGCGAGCTCGCGGCCGAGGAGGCGCGCGGCCCGGCCAGCTTCCGCACCCGCCTGATCGACGCGCTCTACAATCTCGACGAGGCCACCCTGACCGCCGGCGCGAGGATCCAGTGAGCGCTCCGCCGGGCCTGGATCTTTCGCTGTACCTGATCGCGGGCCCGCAGGCGGTCGGCGGCCGCGATCTCATGGCGGTCGTGGCGGCGGCGGTGCGGGGCGGCGTGAGCCTGGTGCAGCTGCGCGACAAGACGGCGTCGGACGCAGCGATGACCGAGCAGGCGCGGGCGCTCAAGGTCCTGCTGACGCCGCTCGGCGTGCCGCTGATCGTCAACGACCGGCTGGAGGTGGCGCTGGCCGCCGAAGCCGACGGCCTGCACCTCGGCCAGGAGGACGTCGCGCCGGCCCGGGCGCGCGCCGCGCTCGGTCCCGGCAGGATCCTCGGGGTTTCGGCCGGCGACGCCGAGGAGGCCAAGATCGCCGATCCGGCCCTGGTGGACTACGTCGGCGTCGGCCCGGTCTATCCGACCGGCAGCAAGGCCGATGCCGGGGCGGCCATCGGCCTCGGCGGCCTGCGCGCCCTGCGCGCCCTGCTGGCGCCACCCATGGTGGCGATCGGCGGCATCGACGAGGCCAACGCGACCGAGGTCATGGCCTGTGGGGTCGAGGGCGTGGCCGTGGTCTCGGCGATCTGCGGTGCCAAGGACCCGGAGGCGGCGGCCCGCGCGCTCAGAGGCCGCATCGACGCGGCCTGAATCGCGGCCAGTGGTCCTAATTCGACGGACATGTCCCTCGGCAGACGACGGATCCCCGACCACAAAGACACGAAGGCACAAAGAAACTCCGTGCGATCTCTGTGTCTTCGTGGTGACTCCCCTGCTTTGTGAGTTGGGGGTATCAAGTGTTGGAATGACAATACTGAATCGCGGCCGGGTTCACCGGATATAAACCACGTATGCGTTGAAATAGAGGGCCGGTCCGCCCCAAATGTGGTGGGACGCGGACCGAGGGAATCGTATTTGGCCATGGCGAGCGAGGGTATCTTCAAGCGGTTGGGGCATGTGTTCGGCGGCAAGCCGCGGCCGGTGCGCATTCTGTCGATCGACGGCGGCGGGATCCGCGGCATCTTGCCCTCCATCATCATGGCCGAGCTCGAACGCCTGGCCGGACGGCCCACGGCCGAGCTGTTCGACCTGGTGGCCGGAACCTCGACCGGCGCGCTGCTGGGCCTCGCCATAGTGGCGCCGGACTCCGAGGGCAAGCCGCGCTTCAAGGCCGGCGACGTGGCGCGGCTCTACGAGATCGGCGGGTCGCGGGTCTTTTCGCGCTCGATGTGGCACCAGATCCGGGCGGTCGGCAACCTGGTCGACGAGAAGTATCCGGCGGACGGCCTGGAGCAGGTCCTTGAACGGGTGTTCGGCGAGGTCATGCTGTCCGAGGCGCTGACCGACACCCTGGTGACCAGCTACGAGGTGGAGGAGCGCGAGCCCTTCTTCTTCACGACGCGAAGCGCGCGGGAGCTCGAGGGCCACGATTTCCCCATGGCCAAGGTGGTGCGTGCCGCGACCGCGGCACCGACCTTCTTCGAGCCGGCCTGTATCCCGTCGGTGAACGGCAAGGGCTATCACGCGCTGATCGACGGCGCGGTGATCGCCTACAACCCCGCGCTCTTCGCCTATGTGGAGGCGCTGCGTCTCCATCCCGAGGCGCGCGAGGTCATCCTGGTCTCGCTCGGCACCGGCCAGCTTACCCGCGGCCTGCCCTACGACGTGGTCAAGGACTGGGGCGCCGCGCACTGGGCCCAGCCCCTGTTCTCGCTGATGTGCGACGGCGACGCGTCGGTGGTCGACCATCAGGCGGCGGAGATCCTGGCGCCCGGCCCGAACGGGCAACGCCGCTACTACCGGTTCCAGGCGCGCCTCGATATGGGCAGCGACGACATGGACGACGCCAGCAGCGAGAACATCGAGAAGATCAAGCAGCTCGGCGAAAGGATGGTGCGCGACAGCCACGCGATGCTGGAAACGCTGGCCCGCCGGTTGACCGCCTAGCAGGTTGTTGAAAAGGTCTGCAGCGGCCCGTTGCCCTCGTCCTTCGACAAGCTCAGGATGAGGTCAACTCCTTGAAAAAGCTCACCCTCACACCAGGCTTCCTCATCCCGAGCCCCCTCACCCTCTGAGCTTGTCGAAGGGCGAGGGACGAAGTGCGAGGGGGAGCGGGCCGGTTCCGTGAAACTTGAAACCGGCTAGGCCCCGCCGGTGCCGCGGTATCTGTAGACGCCCGCGCCCTGGGCGATCAGGCGGCCGTCCTGGTCGTGCACCTCGATGGTCGAAAAGAATATCTGGCGGCCGCCGCCGGTCTTGCGGGCGCTGGCGATCAGCTCGCTGCCGGCCGGGGCGTTGGTGACGAAGTGGCAGTCGAGCGACAGGGTGAAGGCGCGGCGGGCGACCCCGGGCTCGGCCGAATGGCAGCCGGCATAGCCGCCGGCGGCGTCGATCATCGTGGTCAGCACGCCGCCGTGCAGCACGCCGCTGCGGTTCAGGTGCCGCTCCGCGACGTCGAGCAGGATCTCGGCGTGGTCCTCGCGCCACCGGCCGAGCCGATAGCCGACCAGCGCGGCGAATCCTCCCTCGGGCTGCAACGGATCCTTCATGGGCCCGGACTCTGCCGAAGCGGGGTGGGCGCTGTCCAGCCTTGACTCGCGGGCTGGACGAAGATAGAACAAATCATGAACAAACGAAAGGCCATGCTGTGATGACGGCGGGACGCGAAAGGCCAGTAAAGCCGGGGCTGGAGGCCCTGCGGGCGCGGATCGGCCGTCTCGAACGCGGCGGCGCGGCGCCGCGCGTCCTGCCGCTCGGCGCCCCGGCGCTGGATGCCCGGCTGCCGGGGGGCGGTCTCGCCCTCGGCGCGCTGCACGAGGTCGAGGGCGCGCGGGCCGAGTGGGACGACGGCGTGGCCGCCGGCTTCTGCCTGGCGCTGGTCGCGCCGCTCGCCGCGGCGCTGGACGGGCCGCTGCTCTGGATCGCCCGGCGGCCCGACCTCTACGGCGGCGGCCTGGCCGCCCTGGGGCTCGATCCCGCGCGCTTCGTCTTCGTCCGGGCCGACGGCGACCGGGACGTGCTCTGGGCCATGGAGGAAGGCCTGCGCTGTGCCGCCCTCGGCGCCGTGGTCGGCGAGGTGGGCGAGCTGGCGCCGACGGCCGGGCGGCGCCTGCAGCTGGCCGCCGAGGCGTCCGGCGTGACCGCCTTCCTGCTGCGCCGCCGTTTCGCGCCGGCGCGCCTGGCGGAGCCGCCCGGCGTGGCGTCGACCCGCTGGCGGGTGGCGCCGCTGCCCTCGGGGCCCGCGCCGCTGGAGGATCTGCCCGGGCGGCCGCGCTGGCGGGTCGAACTGCGGCGCTGCCGGGGCGCGGCGCCGGGTGATTTTCTGGTGGAGTGGAACGATGCGTCGGGTGGTATCGCTCTGGCTGCCGCGCTTCGCGACGGACCGTTGGCTGCGCAGCCGGCGGCCGGCGGCGGCGCGCGCCTGGCCGGCTGACAACGCCGATCGGAGCCGGGGGGAACACCCCCCACCCTGGCCCTCCCCCGCAAGGGGGGAGGGGACACCCGGTGATTTGCTCCCTCCCCCTCGACGGGGGAGGGATGGGGAGGGGGTGACCCGCGATCCGATGACGCCAGACGAGAGGCCCTTCGCCCTGGTGCACGACGTGGGCGGGCGCCTCGGCCTGGCGGCGGTCGATGCCGCGGCCGAGGCGGCGGGGCTGCAACCCGGCCTGCCGCTCGCCGACGGCCGGGCCCTGGCGCCGAACCTTGCGACGGCCGCGCTGAGGCCCGCCGAGGACGCCCGGGCGCTGGCCCGGCTCGCCGCGTGGTGCAGCCGCTACACGCCCTGGAGCGCCGTCGACCCGGCCGCGGGCGGACTTGGGGGCGGACTTGGGGGCGGACTTGGGGGCGGGCCCGGGGCCGGCGCCGGGATCCTGCTCGACGTGACCGGCTGCGCCGGGCTGTTCGGCGGCGAGGCGGCGCTGCTCGGCGATCTGGTGACGCGGCTCGGCCGCCTGGGCTTCACCGCGCGCGCCGCGCTCGCCGATACGATCGGCGCCGCCTGGGCCGTCGCCCGCTTCGCCACCGACGCAGGCACGCCCTGGCGCGTGGTGCCGCCGGAGGGCGCGCGGGCGGCGCTGGCGCCCCTGCCGCCGGCCGCGCTTCGCCTGCCGCCGGCGGCCGCCGAACTGCTGGAGCGCCTCGGGCTGCGGCGCATCGACGCGCTCGCCGGCCTGCCCCCGGAAACCCTCGAGCCGCGCTTCGGGCCCGAGCTCGCCGGCCGCCTGCGCCAGGCCTGGGGTGAAGCGCCGGAGGTGCTGTCGCCGCTCGTCCCGGTGCCGCCGCTGCTCGCCCGCCGGGTTTTGGCCGAGCCGATCGTGACCGCCGAGGCCCTCGCCTGCGGCCTGGATGCCCTGGCGGTCGAGCTCTGCCGCCACCTGGAGGCCGTGCAGCGGGGCGCCCGGCGGCTCGAGCTGACGGTCTACCGGGTCGACGGCGGCCTGCGGCGCCTCGCGCTGGGCACCAGCCGGCCGAGCCGCGACCCGGAGCACCTGAAGCGGCTCTTCGCCGGCCAACTCGAGCGCATCGACCCCGGTTTCGGCATCGAGGTGATGACCCTTGCCGCCCCGCTCAGCGAGCGCCTGACCGCCCTGCAGCTGGTGCTCGGGCCAGCCGGTATGGGCCGGGGGGCGGACCGGGGCGCGGGCCGGGGCCGGCGTGCCGGCGACGACCTGGCCGGCCTGGCCGGCCTGGTCGACCGGCTGGAGGCCCGGCTGGGCCCCGGCCGGGTGTTCCGCCAGGACCCCTTCGAGAGCCACCTGCCGGAGCGGGCGGCCCGCCGGGTGCCGGCGCTTGCGCCGGGAGACCCCGCGCCCTGGCGCCGCGGCCGGCCGCGGCCGCTCCGCCTGCTCGGCCCGCCCGAGGCGATCGAGGCCGTGGCGCTGCTGCCCGACCACCCGCCGGCGCGCTTCCGCTGGCGCCGGGTCCGGCATCGCGTGGTCCGCGCCGAGGGCCCCGAGCGGATCGCCCCCGAATGGTGGCTGGACGATCCGGACCGCGCCGGGGCGCCGGCGCGCGATTACTTCCGGGTCGAGGACGAGGCCGGCCGCCGCTACTGGCTCTACCGCGCCGGCGGCCGCTGGTTCCTCCACGGCCTGTTCGGGTGAAAGAAAGGTTGCTGGCAAAATGCTAGCATCGTATAGTTGCAAGCAAAATGCTAGCATTCGGAGGGAACAATGGCCAACCTGACGATCCGCAATCTCGACGATGCGGTGGTCGACCGCCTCAAGGTCCGGGCAAAGGCCCACAACCGATCGCTGGAGGCGGAGGTGCGCACCATTCTGGAAGCCACTGCCAGAACGGCCGACCGCAAGGCCTTTATCCGGGAGGCCAGGCGTATTGCGGCGATGACGCCCAAAGTGCCCCAGACCGACAGCACCCTTTTGATTCGCGAGGACCGTGACAGCGATCACGGACGCGACGAATGAGCCTCGTCATCGACAGCTCGATCGCGATCAAATGGTATGTGCGGGAAACCTGGCATGAAGAGGCCTTGGAGATCGCCGATCGCGAGGACGATCTCCTTGCCCCCGATTTCATTGTCGCCGAGGTCACCAATGTGGCCTGGAAAAAGGCGCTTCGCGGCGAAATTACGCAGCAACAAGCGATCGACATTGCCGCGAGGATAGGATCGGGCACCCCGGACCTTTGCGAATCGAGCCTGCTGAACGAGGAGGCTCTGAGAATCGGCCTTGCGATCAATCACCCGGTCTATGACTGCCTTTATATCGCCTGCGCCCAGCTGTTCGAAGGCTTCGTGGTGACCGGCGACCAAAGACTTTGCCAAGCCGTCGCGGGCACGGTTTATGCGCCCTTGGTGGCGCACATATCGCAGGCATGAGCCGCCATGACCGCCGCAGGCTACGCCGAGCTCCACGTCACGACCAACTACAGCTTCCTGCGGGGCGCCTCGCACCCGGACGAGCTGGTGCTCGCCGCCAAGGCGTTGGGCCTCGCCGCCCTCGGGGTGGCCGACCGCAACACCCTGGCCGGCGTGGTGCGCGCCCATGTGGCGGCCAAGCAGGCGGGCCTGAAACTGCTGGTCGGCGCCCGCCTGGTGCCGCAGGACGGGCCGGAGCTGCTCTGCTATCCGCGCGACCGGGCGGCCTACGGCCGGCTCTGCCGCCTGCTGACCCTGGGCAAGCGCCGCGCCGAAAAGGGCGACTGCCGCTTCACCCTGGCCGAGGCCGTCGCCCACGGCGAGGGGCAAGTGCTGATCGTGTTGCCGCCCGAGGCGCCGGACGAGGCCTTCAGGCGTACGCTCGCGGATCTGGGCGTACGTTTTTCCGGCGCCTGCTACCTGGCCGCACAGCACCTCTGCCGCGGCGACGATACCCGGCGACTCGCTGCGCTCGCCCAGCTGGCCGAGGCCTGCCGTACGCCCCTGGTCGCGACCAACGACGTCCGCATGCACGAACCCGGGCGCAAGGCGCTCTTGGACCTGGTCACCTGCATCCGCGCGCACTGCACGATAGACGAAGCGGGTTTTCGCCTGGAGGCCAATGCCGAACGGCACCTGAAAGATCCGGAGGAGATGGCGCGCCTGTTCCGCCGCTGGCCCGACGCCATTGCACGTACGCTCGAGATCGCCGAGCGGTGTACGTTCACTCTCGACGAGCTGAAATACGAATATCCCGACGAGGTGGCCGAGACCGGGCGTACCCCCCAGGAGGAGCTGGAGCGGCTGACCTGGATCGGCGTACGCGAGCGCTATCCGGGCGGCGTGCCCGATCGGGTCGCGGCGACGCTACGTCACGAGCTGGCGCTGATCGCCGAGCTCGGCTACGCGCCCTACTTCCTGACGGTCCAGGACCTGGTGCGCTTCGCCCGCGCGCGCGGCATCCTCTGCCAGGGCCGCGGCTCGGCGGCCAACTCGGCGGTCTGCTACTGTCTGGGCATCACCGCGGTCGACCCGGCGCGGATCGACCTGCTGTTCGAGCGTTTCGTCAGCGCCGAGCGCGACGAGCCGCCCGACATCGACGTCGATTTCGAGCACGAGCGCCGCGAGGAGGTGATCCAGTACATCTACGCCAAGTACGGCCGCGAGCGGGCCGGCCTGGCCGCCACGGTGATCTGCTACCGCGCGCGCAGCGCGCTGCGCGAGGCCGGTAAGGCCATGGGCCTCTCGGCCGACACCGTGGCCGCGCTGGCCGGCGCCGTCTGGGGCTGGAGCCGCGAGGGTCTTTCCGAGGAGCAGGTGCGCGAGCTGGGGCTCGACCCCGGCGAGCGGCGGCTCGCCCTCGCCCTGGACTTGGCGCGCGTGCTGATCGGCTTTCCCCGCCACCTGTCGCAGCACGTCGGCGGTTTCGTCATGACCCGCGGGCCGCTCTCGGAGCTGGTGCCGATCGAGAACGCCGCCATGGAAGACCGCACGGTGATCGAGTGGGACAAGGACGACCTGGACGCGCTGGGTATTCTTAAAGTGGACGTGCTGGGGCTCGGCATGCTGACCTGCCTCAGGAAGGGCTTCGCGCTGCTCAAGGCGCACGGCGGCCCGGAGCTGGATCTCGCCGGCGTCCCGGCCGAGGACCCGGCGGTCTACGACATGCTCTGCCGGGCCGATTCGATCGGCGTCTTCCAGGTCGAGAGCCGGGCCCAGATGACCATGCTGCCGCGCCTCAAGCCGCGCGAGTTTTACGACCTGGTGATCGAGGTGGCGATCGTGCGCCCCGGGCCGATCCAGGGCGACATGGTCCATCCCTACTTGCGCCGCCGCGCCGGCCGGGAACAGGTTTCTTTTCCCTCGGAGGCGCTGGCCCGCGTCCTGGGCAAGACGCTGGGCGTGCCGCTGTTCCAGGAGCAGGCCATGCAGATCGCCATCGTCGCCGCCGGCTTCACGCCGTCCGAGGCCGACGGCCTGCGCCGGGCCATGGCGACCTTCCGGCGGAGCGGCACGATCCACACCTTCCGTGAGAAGCTGATCGAGGGCATGGCCGCGCGCGGCTACGAGCGCGACTTCGCCGAGCGCTGCTTCCGCCAGATCGAGGGTTTCGGCACCTATGGCTTTCCCGAGAGCCACGCCGCCAGCTTCGCCCTTCTCGTCTACGTCTCGGCCTGGTTCAAGTGCCACCATCCGGCGGTCTTCGCCGCCGCGCTGTTGAACAGCCAGCCCATGGGCTTCTACGCCCCGGCGCAGATCGTGCGCGACGCGCGCGAGCACGGCGTCGAGGTCCTGCCGCCGGACGTCAACGCCAGCGACTGGGACTGCACGCTCGAGCCCGGCGGGGGGGAGCCGGGCGGGGGCGGCGGCCCGGCGCTGCGCCTGGGCCTGCGCCAGATCAAGGGCCTGGCCGAGGCCGACGGCCGGGGCGTGGCGGCGGCGCGCGGCAACGGCTATCCGGACCCGCTGGTGCTGTGGCGCAAGGCCGGGGTCAGGCCCGCGGCGCTCGAGGCGCTGGCCCGGGGCGACGCCTACCGCTCCATGGGCCTCGACCGGCGCGAGGCGCTCTGGGCGGTCAAGGGGCTGCCGGCCGACCCCCTGCCGCTCTTCGCCGCGGCGGGCGAGGAGGAGCGGGGCACGGAGCCGGCGGCCGCCCTGCCGGAGATGGCGCTGGGCGAGCACGTGGTCGACGACTACCGCAGCCTGCGCCTCTCGCTCAAGGCCCACCCGGTCTCCTTCCTGCGCGCGGGCCTGGCGCGGGACGGCATGGTGCCGGCCGAAGCGCTCGCCCGCCTGCCCGACGGCAAGCCCCTGAAGGTGGCCGGCCTGGTCCTGGTGCGCCAGCGCCCGGGCAGCGCCAGCGGCGTCATCTTCGCCACGCTCGAGGACGAGACCGGCGTGGCCAACATCGTGGTCTGGCCGGATATCTTCGAGCGTTATCGGAGCGCCGTCTTGAAGGCCAGCCTGCTGGCCGTCGAGGGTCGCCTGCAGCGCGAGGGCCTGGTGATCCACGTGGTCGCTCGGCGCCTGATCGACCTGACCGCGCGCCTCGGCGAGCTGACCGAACCCGCGCACGACGCCGCGGCCCCGTCCTTCGAGCCCGCCCTAGCCCGCGCCGACGAGGTCAAGCGCCCCGGCCCCGATCCCGTGCTGCCCGGCCGCGCGCCGAGCCAGCTCGGCCGCCACCCGCGCAACGTCAACCCCCTGCCCAAGTCGCGGGACTTCCACTGACGCGCGGCGCCTTGAGCGAACGCAGCGGTCCTCTTCGAGATCTGCTCGGCGGGACATGCCGTTCCATTGTCCGGGATTAAAACCGCTCGCAGTGGCGTTAACCTTGAGCGTCTTCAACCCGACAGAGCACTACCGGCAGAACACTACCGACAGAAAAGGACAGCGCACATGACACGCTTTGCAATCGTTTTGACCATCGGTCTCGGACTCTCCGGCGGGCTCGCCTGGGCCGCCGGGCACGGGCCTGCGGCGGCGCCCAACGGCATCGAGCTGCCGAAAGGCTACAAGGACTGGCGTGTGATCGCCTCCAGTCACCGCACGGACAACAACACCCTGCGGGTCATCCTGGGCAACGACCGCGCGATCGAGGCGGCCAGGGTCGGCCGGACCAACCCCTGGCCCGACGGCGCGATCCTGGCCAAGCTGGTCTGGAAGGACCGCAACGACGAGAATTGGGACGCCGCCACGGTGCCCGGGCGTTTCGTTCACGCCGAGTTCATGTTCAAGGATGCGAAGAAATACCGCGAAACCGGCGGCTGGGGCTTTGCCCGCTGGCTCGGCGCCGAGCAGAAGCCCTACGGCGACGACGCGGCCTTCGTCCAGGAATGCTTCGGCTGCCACACCCCGGTGGAGTCGCGGGACTACGTCTTCACGACGCCCAGCGAGCTCCCCTGACCGGCGCAACGCCAGATCGGAGAAACCGGAGCGGGAGTCCCTGGCATATTGGCGCGCGGGCTGCTAGGCAGGCAGCAGCAACCAGCAGGGAGCGCGCGAACCATGACGACCAGCCAGGACTCTCGGTAATCCGACAACCGCGGCGCCCGCCCCCTCGTGCGATCACGGGACTTCCATTGAAGATCCGGCTAGAGATTCCCCGGCCAGCGGCGCGCGCCGTGGATGACGCCGATGATCTCGATCCTGTCGCCTCGGACGCGGTAGGGAACGATGAAGGGCGTGCCGAGGACCACGAGCTCCCGCGTTCCCTCGAAACGGCCGGGCCGCCCCATCTCCGGGTGGACCAGGAGGCCTTCGGTAGCCCGTTCTATGCGATCGATTGCTCTTTGCGCGGCAGGCGGATTGACCGCTTCGAGGAAGGCGCGGGCGTGGTACAGGTCTTCGAGCGCGAGGCGGGTCCAGACGAGCTTCACTTGCGCGGTTTCGCGAAGGCGGCGGCCACGTCCTCGGCGTTGGCGAATTCACCCGCGTCGGCCTGGCGCACGCCCTCCCTTATGTGCTCGAACTGCCAGCGGTGGGTTTCGATGTAGGCGTCGATCGCCTGGTTCAGGACATAGCTCCGGTCTCGGTCCAACCCGGTCGCGATCGTGTCGAGCGCGTCCTTCTTCTCGCTGTCCACGCGGAATGTGACCGTCTCCTTACCCATCTTACGCCCTCATCCAAAGTTCGTAATGCAATATAATACCATGTCATGCAACATATTGCAAAGGGAGCGACATCGCCGCCCCCACCGCAGGAGCCGGACCGGGAGTCTCTGGCGTGCCGGCGCCTGGGCTGCTAGGCAATGCAGCAGCAATCAGCAGGGAGCGAGCGAACCATGACGCCCAGCCAGAACTCTCCGCAACCCAACACATGCGGCGAGCCGCACGCCGGCTACTTCACCGCGCCGCTCGCCGAAAGCGACCCGGAGCTCGCCGGCATGATCGGCCGGGAGCTGGCGCGCCAGCGCGACCAGGTCGAGCTGATCGCCTCGGAGAACATCGTCAGCCGCGCCGTGCTCGAGGCCCAGGGCTCGGTGCTGACCAACAAGACGGTCGAGGGCTATCCCGGCAAGCGCTACCACGGCGGCGCGGACTTGGCCGACGAGATCGAGCGCCTGGCGATCGCGCGGGCGACCCGGCTGTTCGGCTGCCGTTTCGCCAACGTGCAGCCCCACTCGGGCAGCCAGGCCAACCAGGTCGTCTACCTGGCGCTGCTCCGGCCCGGCGACCCGGTCCTCGCCATGTCGCTGGCCGCCGGCGGGCACCTCAGCCACGGCGCGCCGCCCAACCAGTCGGGCAAGTGGTTCGACGTCCTGCACTACGGCGTCGGGCGCGAGGACGGCCGCATCGACCTGGCCGAGGTCGCCGACCTGGCGGCGCGGCACAAGCCCAAGCTGATCATCGCCGGCGGCTCGGCCTATCCCCGGGTCATCGACTTCGCGGGCTTCCGCGAGATCGCGGAGAGCGTGGGCGCCCGCTTGTTGGTCGACATGGCGCACTTCGCCGGGCTGGTGGCGGGCGGCGCGCATCCGAGCCCCGTGCCCCACGCCCACATCGTCACGACCACGACCTACAAGAGCCTGCGCGGCGCGCGCGGCGGCCTGATCCTGACCGACGACGAGGCGCTGGCGAAGCAGATCGATTCCGCGCTCTTCCCCGGCGTCCAGGGCAGCCCGCTGCTGCACGCCATGGCCGGCAAGGCGGCCTGCCTGGGCGAGGCCTTGAGGCCCGAGTTCAAGGCCTATGCCCAGGCCGTGCTCGACAACGCGCGGACCCTGGCGGCCGCGCTGATCGAGCGCGGCCAGGAGATCGTCTCGGGCGGTACCGACACGGCGCTGATGCTGCTCGACCTGCGGCCCAAGGGCCTGACCGGCAATGTCGCCAGCGAACGCCTGGAAGAAGCCGGGCTCACCTGCAACAAGAACGCCGTGCCCTTCGACCCGGAGAAGCCCTGGATCACCTCCGGCCTGCGCCTCTCGAGCTCGGCCGGCACGACCCGCGGCTTCCGCTCCGAAGAGTTCCGCCTGATCGGCACCCTGATCGCCGACGTCCTCGGCGAGCTGGCCGCCGACCCCGCGGGACCGCGCCCCGCCGCCGAGGCCGCCCGCGCCCAGACCGCCGAGCTCTGCCGCCGCTTCCCGATCTATCCCGAAACGTGACCCGCCGGTCGGGCCGAAAGACCTCTCAGCCGGTCCAGAAAATGGACTCCGGCGAGCAGCGATCGATGCGGTAGTACCAGACGTAAAACGAGATCACCGCTATCGAGGCCGCGGCGCTCAGCAGGAAGCGCTGTAGCCGTTTCGCCAACTTCGGCTTCAGCTTTTCATAGGTCGAGCCGGTAATGCCGGACTCCCGCAGGGTCCTTTCCTCGCCTCGCGAGCCCAGAAGCTTGATCCCCGTCCAATAGCAGATCAGCAGGCTCGCCGCCCAGACGCTGAGAAAGAACACCTTCCAGAGAGCGGTATTGCATGCGTCCAGATAGAAGACAAAAAACATCGGGCCCCCTTCGACCGACCGCCCCACCCGGGATGTCCCATTTGACCGCCTTTCGAAGGCCGGCACCACCGATTTGACCGGAATTGGACGGGAGTCACCACAAAGGCACGAAGACGCGAAGAACGTATCGAATCTCTTTGTGTCTTCGTGTCTTCGTGGTGAAAACCCCGCCGCCGGCAGAGGCTTTTTCAGCGGAAGACGGACCACTGCCATCCCACGCATTGCCGTCAAGAGACGAATGCGGCCGTATAGGCAATCGGGATCCTGGCGTATAGTCTCGGGGGAGATCCCGTTCCACGTCCTGCCGGGGGACCGCCATGCTGTTCAGCGAAGCTCTACCCGCGCCGACGCCGCCGGGGAGCCCAACCTAGATTGCGCGAAATCAATGGCTGTAATATGCTCCCACTAAACTAGTCCAAATATGAGTGATGTAGCTGCGGATCAGGGAGAGTGTGATGGCTGAGTACGAAAAGGACAGACCGTCAAAAGATCAAGAGCACGTAGAGCAAGGACGACGCAATTTCCTCAAAGGTAGTGGTGCGGTCGCAGGCGGACTAGCAGCCGCCACGGTCGCTGGATCGTCCACGGTCGCCGCGGCCCAAGGCCAACCCGAGAACCCCTACGGGGCCCGCCCCGGCGGCGGCATCAGCCTGCCGGACTACTACAAGCCCTGGCCCGCGATCAAGAACCGCAACATGTACCTGCCGGGCACGGAAGTCCTGCCGAAGAACGAGATGCGGATCACTTTCCTGGGCAGCTCGCCGTGGCCACCGAATCCGTTGCAGAAAGGCACCTCCATGCTGGTCGAGCTTGGCACCGGTGGTCCACAACCGCGGCGTTTCTTCTTCGATTTGGGCAATGGCAGCGTCGGTCATGCGATCGCCCTTCAAGTGCCGGCAGCTCTGATCAACGACATCTTCATCAGCCACCTGCACGCCGATCATTTCGCCGACCTCCCCTACATGTATCCGTTTCGGGCATTTTCGGGCGGCTTTACGCCCTTGCGGGTATATGGCCCTTCGGGGCGAACGCCCGAACTCGGCACCAAGCACTTGGTCAAGCATATGAAGGAGATGTGCCGCTGGCACGAAGAGAACTTCGACTCCTGCCCTATCGGAGACGGGTTCGAAATCCAGGTCACTGAGTTTGACTGGAAAGAGCGTAACGGCATCTGTTACGACAATGACGGTGTGAAAGTGCGGCACTGGCCGCGCAGTCACGTCAAGGACGGCGCCTCTGCCTTTCGCCTTGACTGGGAGGACGCTGGCCTTTCCTTCGTTTGGACCGGGGACGGCCGACCAGACGAACTGTCCGCCGAATACGGCAAAGGCGCGGATGTTTTCGTCACAGAAGGGACGATCGACACACCGGCACTTTCCGCGCTAAAGGTCGGCTCCCCCGCCGAGCTGTGGGAATACGTGATCGACATCTTCCACACGATGTACTACGCCGCTGGTTACCTGTTCAAGCAGGCACAACCTCGGATGGGCGCCATCTGCCATTTCGAATGGTCGGGTGATCAGCTCGCCGCTGAGTCCATCGCCCAGGTTCGGTCGAACTGGGATGGGCTCTTCATGTTTGGCATGGATCTCAGGGTTATCAACGTGACGAAGGATGCCATCTGGGCGCGGGATGCGGTGATCAACCAAGGTGGAGCGGCGCCCGCATCCATGGACCCGCGCTGGTTCGTAAAACCGGGACAGAAGCTCCCCAAAGAAATCAAGTTTCCCACACCGAGGAAGCCACGCGAGGTTCAGCAGGAGCAGTTCCTGCGCGACCTCGAAATCGATCCGAAGCTGTACTATCCGCCCGACGTTTATCGCAAGCCGGTGCAGACGTGGCCTGGTGTCACCCTCAACCCACGCGAAATGCTGAAGGCTCGCGGCATTGAGGTCGACGACGGGTAACTCGCCGCGACGCCAAGGGGCGTGTTGCCGACCGGCCTTTCACCGGTCCCGTTTACCACACGGGGAATATCATGACTGAAGCGCCTGTCCCGATCCTCGCGCCGGCACCACGCACGGATCCGATCGCGATTCCAGGGCGCGGCCCCGTTCCGGTCACGCTTCTCACGGGCTTTCTCGGAGCCGGCAAAACGACCTTGTTGAACCAAATCCTCAACGGCCGGCACGGGCTGCGCGTCGGTGTCCTCGTCAACGACTTCGGCGCCATCAACATCGATGCCGAGCTGGTGGACGGTGTCGAGGAGAACACGATCAGCCTGACCAACGGCTGTGTTTGCTGCGAAATACGAGACGATCTCGTCAACTCCCTCGAGCAGCTTCTCACGCGTGCCGACGCGATCGACTACGTGATCCTGGAAGCGAGCGGCGTGGCCGATCCGGAGGGAATCGTCATGACCTTCCTGGATCAGCGGTACGACAAGCTCCTTCGGCTCGACAGCATCACCTGCATCATCGACGCCGAGGCCGTGTTCGCGGATGGCGAAAACGAAGAGCTGAACATGCTGAAGCTGCGGCAGATCGGCTTTGCGGATCTGGTCGTGATCAACAAGACCGATCTCGTCGGTCCGACGCACATCGAGGTGATCAAGGAATGGGTTGATCACCACATCAACCGGATTCGCATGATCGAGGCCGCGCACTGCGACGTTCCCTTGGAGATCCTGCTTGCAGTGGGGCGCTTTGATCCGGTGAATGTCGTTGCGCGACGCAATGGCTCCGGCACCGATGAGCATGAGCATCAGCATGGACATGCGAAAGCCGGTTCGATGTTCCAGACCTGGAGCTACGAGTCCGACCGGCCGTTTTCCCTCGATAAACTGCGCGAGATGGTGCGCAGGGACCTTCCTGCTTCAGTTTACCGCTGTAAAGGCATCATCTTCGCCGCGGACTCCTCCGACACGCGTCTTGCCTTGCAG
>JAOUCL010000304.1 GCA_029859805.1 Rhodospirillales bacterium
CCCAGTTATCGGTCACGCCGCCGAGCGCCGTGGCGACCTGCTGGGGGAGCTGTTCGTTCGCCAGGAACTGGCCGAGAACCGCCGAGCCGCCGACGATCATCATGACCACGGCGGTTTGCCGCGCCGTGGTGACGAGCAGGTCGTAAAGCCGCCTGAGCGTCAGCTCGCGCGACAGAACCCAGCCGAAGACCAGGGCTGCCGCCACGCCGATGCCCGCGGCCTCGGTCGGGGTCACGAAACCCAGGATCAGGCCGCCGATCACGACCACCGGGATCATCAGCGGGATCACGGCGCGCCACAGCGCGACGCCCAGGCGGGCGAGCTCGAAGCGGCGATCGACCGGATGCCCTTCCTTGAGGGCGAAGACGTAGCTGGCGGCCATGAAGGCGCCGCCCAAAATGATGCCGGGTACGATGCCGGCGATGAACAGGTCCTTGATCGAGGTGTTGGTGGTCACGCCGTAGAGCACCATGGGGATCGACGGCGGGATGATGATGCCGAGCGTCGCGCTGACCGCGGTGATCGAGGCCGCGAAGCTTCGCGGGTAGCCCTGCTTCTCCATCTCCGGCACGAAGATCTTGCTCATGACGGCCGCGTCGGCGACGGCCGAACCCGACATTTCGGCCATGAACATGCTGGTCACCACGTTGACATGGCTGAGTCCGCCCCTGATCCAGCCGACCAGCGCGGCGGCCAGGCCGATGACCCTCTCGGATATGGTCGTCGCACTCATCAACTCGCCCATCAGGATGAATAGCGGGATCGCCAGCAGGACGATGGAGTTGGTGCCGAAGAAGAGCTGGATCGGCACCATGATGAGGTTGATGTCGGCTAGATACATGGCGGTCGCGGCCGTGACCATCAGCGCGAAGCCGATCGGCATGTCCAGCAGGATCAGAGCGAACAGCAGGACCAGGACCAGCCAGGCCACGGGTCACTCTTCCCGCTGGCGCGAGGCCGCCCGGTCGAGGATGCGCAGAACAATGGCCAGCATGATGGCGGCCGCCGTTATCGGCAGGACGATCATGAAGACGCCTTGGGGGATTTCCGCGGTCTCGATCTCGCGCGCGCCGTCGAAGCCGATCATGCGAATCGACAGCCAGAATACCATGGCGAAGAAGAACAGGAGAGCGGCGTCGGTCGCCGCCCGCACGATGGCGCGCGGCCGCGGCGGCAGCCGCTCGACCAGCAGGCCGAAGCTGATGTGTCGACCCTGGCGCAACGCCAGGTAAGCGCCGAGGAAAGCGATCCAGACCAGCATGAAGCCGGGGACCTCGTCGGCGGTCACGCTGACCGGCGCCAGGAGGCCGTCCAGCAGGCGGTAGGGCGGTGCCAGCCATGGCCAGGCCTCGGCGCCGTACCGCAGCCAGTCGAGCACCACGTAGCGGTAGAAGACATTGAGGCAGATGGCGCCGGCCGAGGCCGCCACGAAGAAGGCGGCAAGCGCGCCGAACACCTTGTCGATGGTGCGCAATAGCAAGGTCGCGGCCTCACCGGGTATGAGGGGGCCGGCGCCGCTGTTGGCGCCGGCCCCCATCGGCCGTGGCCTCAGCGGGCGGCTTCGACCAGTTTCAGCCAGGCATCGCCCTGGCTTTGCAGATAGGTGTCGTAGACCGGGCGGGTCGCCTTCTGGAAGGCGACCAGATCGACATCGACGATGTCGGTGGTCCTCTTCATCTCCTCGAAGTAGCGCGCCTCCAGTTCGGCGGATTTCTCGTAGGCCGACTCGGTGATTGCTTTGCCGACCTCGTTGAACACATCCTGCTGCTCGGTCGTCAGGCTGTCGTAGAAGGCCTTGGAGGCGAGCAGGAAGCTGGGCGTGTAGACATGGCGCGTCAGGCTCAGGTACTTGGCCACTTCATAGTGCTTCTGCTCATAGAAACCGTAGGTCGCGGCCTCGGCGCCGTCGACCACACCGGTCTGCAGCGCGGTGAAGGTCTCGGCCCAGGACACCTTCTGGGGGGTTGCGCCCATGGATTGGAAGACGCCCTGTCGGAACTTGCCGCCGGAGATGCGGATCTTGAGGCCCTTCAGGTCGCCCGGCGTGGTCACCGGCCGCTTGCCGTTGATCACGTGGCGGAACCCGTTCTCATAGATGCCGACCACCACGATCCCCTGCTTTTCGATCTGCTCGGCCACCTCGTCGCCGAGCGGTCCCTGCATCGCCCGCACCACGTGGGCGCGGTCGGAAAACAGCCACGGCAGGTCGAACAGGCCGAGCGCCTTGTCGAGCTTGGTGACCCCCGAGGCGACGTTGATCATCTCGATGGAACCGGCCTTGAGGTTCGTGATCAGCGCCGATTCCTTGCCCAGCTGGCCGCCGGGGAACAGCTTGAAGTCGAACTGCCCGGGCAGCCGCTTATCGATCTCGGCGGCGAACAGCTCGCTCTGCGCGTGCAGCGGCGACAGGGCCGAAACGTGGCTGGCAATACGCACTTCACGTGGCTCGGCCGCCTGGCCGGCCGCAGCAAAGGCCGCGAGCAAGGTTGCAGCGGCAATAAGCTTCTTCATCATAGGAACCTCCCTGAGATAGTTTTCAACTGCGGTAAACGGGGTTCAACGGATCTCCACTTGATAGCGAAACCGGTCGGCTGGGCCGCGCGAACGGCGCCATTCCAAGGGCACGAAGTCGTAGCCCAGCGCCAGGCGCTCGATCACGATGACCGGCGTTCCGGGGACCAGGCGCAGCGCTCGCGCGTAACGCTCCTCGGCCGCCTCGGCGGCCAGGCTCTCCGTCGCGCTGGCGATCACCTTGCCGCACAGCCGCTCGTAAAGCGGATAGAGCAGGTCGCCGAACTCGTCGGGCGCCAAGTCCAGCAAGGGGGCGAAGGCGTCGTGCGGCAGCCAGATTTCCTCGAACAGGAAGGCCGTGCCGTCGAACAGGCGCAGACGCGACAGCTGTATCGCTTCAGCGCCCTCCGCGAGCAGGAGCTTTTCCGCGACCTCGGCCGGGGCCGGCCGCTGCTCGATCGTCAGGATGCGGCTCTCCGGCACCCGGCGTTCCCCTCCGGCGCCGTGGAAGCGGAAGAAGCGGAACAGCGACGTGGTGAAATCGGCCCGGCGCACGAAGGTGCCTCTGCCTTGCCGCCGGACCAAGAGTCCTTCGCCGACCAGGGCCTCGATCGCCCGGCGCACGGTGCCTGGTGCCACCTCGTGCTCGGCAGCAAGCGTCAACTCGGCCGGTATCGCCTCGCCGGGACGCCACGCCTGGGTGGCGATCAGCCGGGCGAACTCGTCGCGCAGCCGCTGGTAGATCGGCAGTCGCGGGTCGCCGCCGGTCTCTTTCGAGGATAAGCCAGGAGGTATCGACTGTTTCATCGCACCAGGGGCTGCGGTTGTCGAAAGATCCTGTACGGAACGCTTGAACCGATAGAACCTTTGGTCTTATATAAGACTAAATTTATAACAAATGCAACATATCAGGAGAGGCCGTCGGCATGGAAAATGCCGAAGTCGACTCGATCGCCACGCCGCGGCAAGGCGTGGTGCGGATGGACTGCCACGCGCATGTGTTCACGCGGGCCTGCCGGCTGGCTCCCGACCGGCGCTACACGCCCGCCTACGAGGCGCCGCTGGCCAGCTATCTGGCGGTGCTCGACCACCATGACATGAGCCATGGCGCATTGGTCCAGCCGAGCTTCCTCGGCACCGACAACGGCTATCTTCTGGACTGCCTGGGACGGGCGCCCGACCGCCTGCGCGGCGTCGTCGTGGTGGCCCCGGAGGTGTCCGATCACGAGCTGGACGCCATGGCGGCGGCCGGCGTGGTCGGCATTCGCCTCAACCTGATCGGCCTGGAGGACCCGGCCGAGGTCGCACGCCACTACGACCGCGTGCTGCTGCGGAAGATCGCGACGCGCGGCTGGCATGTCGAGATCCACGCCACGGGCGCGGTCTTCGCGGCGGCACTGGATCGGGCCTTGTCGAGCGACGCCCAGGTGGTGGTCGATCACTTCGGCCGGCCCGATTCGCATGCCGGCGCGGACGACCCCGGTTTCCGGGCCCTCTTGAGCCTGGCGGACAACCCGCTGCTCTGGGTCAAGCTTTCGGCCCCCTATCGCTTCGCGCGGGATCCCGGTCCCATTGCGAGCGCCCTTCTCGAGGCCTTCGGCGGCGACCGTCTGCTGTGGGGCAGCGATTGGCCCTGGACCCAGCACGAAACCGGCCATGACTATGGCGCCTGCTTGCGTTGGCTCGAGGGCTGGATACCCGATCCGGAGCAGCGCCGGCGCGTTCTCGGCCAGAACGCGGCGCGGCTCTACCGGCTGGCTGGCGGCTGAAACGGCAAGATCCAAGCATCCGCTATTACGGCCGGCTCGCGGCCAGGCGCCGAACCCCCGCGCCCGACCCTATGACTTAATTGTCGCATACCAGTCCACGTTCCGCGTGGCGTACATGACTGCGGCCAGCGCGACGAAGAGGCCGAAGGCGCCCGAGACCAGCGCGAAGGCTTCGAGCTGCAGCACGATATAAAGATAGCCGTAGACCGCCGCCAGAACGCCGGCGATCACCAGGGCGCGCTTCTTGCTGGCCAGGGCCTTGGCCAGGTAGAGCGTGATCAGGGCCGTCGACATGGCGGCGGCCAAACCGTATGCGGCGAAGAAGCCCACGGTCTCCGACAGCGACAGCAGCAGCAGATAGAACAGGCAGAGCGCGAATCCGACCAGCGCGTATTGGAACAGGTGGATCCTCACGGGCGCGACGATCTCAAAGATGAAGATCGCGGCGACGATCAGGACGATCAGAAGGGCGCCGTGCTTCGCCGAGCGCTCGGACTTGAGGTAGAAGTCCACCGGCGAGATCAGCGATACGCCGAACTGCGATTGCCCGATGCGCCGGGCCAGGTTCGAGATGCCTTCGTCGGCGCTTGTCCAGGCCTGGGGATACTCGCGGCCCAGATAGGATACGGTCCACGAGGCCTGGAAGCCGTCACCCTCGAGCGAGCGTTCGGTCGGCAGGTAGGCGCCGGCAAAGCTGGCGTGCGGCCAGGACGAGGCGACCTCGAAGGTGGTCGTCTTGCCCGCCGGGGTGACGGCAATCGAGCGGCTGCCGCTGAGGCCCAGGTTCAGCGAAAAGGCGGTTGGCGACGGATTCGCCGGGTCCATGGGAACCACCGCATGGATACCGGTGTCGAACAGGTCATTGCCGGTGCCGGGGGCGACGGAGATCGTCTCGTCGCCCCAGGTGACCTGCGGTTCAGCCGTGGTGCCCCTCAGGTCGCTGACCCCGAGGAAGAGAATTGCTTCGCTCCAGAGCAGGTCCTCCGGACTCACGTCCAGTTTCGCGAAGTCCGGAGGGGCGAAGCTGCCGCTGACTTTCAGGCCGGCGGTATAGACGATGGCCTCGAAGATGCCCCGGTAGCGCACCTCCGGTACGATCGTCGCCCTGACCTCCAGCGAGTCGGGCAACCAGAACGCCTGACCATGGTCCTCGAGTAGCTCCACCTTGAGCAGCGTCTGCCGTTCGGTCACCTTGCGGTAGGGAATGAGGAGCACTGGGCCTTTGAGCACCTGTGGTTCGCCCCAGGTTCGGCTGATCTCGTCGACCACCGTGTCGCGCCGCTGCATCCGCTCGGCGATCAGACCTTCGATGAGCTGGAGGGGAACGAACAAGACCAGGACCAGGGCCAGCAGGAAGCCCATCTTCAGATATACCCGGCTATTGGCCATCAACCCTTTGGCCCAGGACCTGTTCTCGCGCATCGTGACCCCCGTTCGATTCGCCGCCGGGCCGGCGGGATTCTCGAGTCTTGGCCCCGGCTTGTGATCGTTGCGCGGCGGATTCTGGGCCTTTGTGGGGCAGCGAGCGGGGCGGACGCAGGAGGCAGATCGGA
>JAOUCL010000305.1 GCA_029859805.1 Rhodospirillales bacterium
ATGGCCGCGGGCGCGGCCTGGGCCTCTCGGGGGACGGTGTACGACAAGGACCTGGCCGACAGGATCGCCGAGGCCATACGCCAGCCGGGCTTCGCGATGCTCGACATCTGGGAGCTCTGCACCGCCTACTACGTGCCACGGAACCGCTTCAAGAAGAAGGACCTCTACGAGTTGATCGAGAACTGCGGCCTGGAGCTGGGACTGCTCGTCGACAAGCCGCGGGCCGAGTACAGCGCCCGGTACCGGGAGGCCTACGAGACGGGCAAGAAGGCGGCAAGGCCAAGGCGCGAGGTAGAACCCGCATTCACCAACGCGCTCGGCAGACGGACCGGAATCGTCATCGCCGGCAGCGCGGGGCAGAAGATCAGGTCGAGCGCGACGCTGTTCGCGGAGGCCGCCATGTTCGCCGGCCTGAATGCGACGCAAAAGGACGACTACCCGATAACGGTCATGACGGGCCACTCCGTCACCGAGCTCAACGTCAGCCCCACGGCGATCGAATACACCGCGATCGAGTCCCCCGACTGTTTCGTCGTGGTCTCGGACGAGGCCCTCAAGAAGGTCCGGCAAAGGATAGGAAAGCTTCCAGAGACCTGCACCCTCTATGCCGAGGAGTCGCTCGAGCTTCCCGAAACCCGCGCCAAGGTCGTCCGGCTGCCCTTCGTCCGCACGGCACGGAAGATCGACCGCTTGTCGATTGGCATCGTGGCCCTGGCCGCGGTGCTGCGGGATACAGGGATGTTCCCGACGGATGCCTACGCGAAGGCCATCTCGGCCTTTCAAAAGGGCGAAGTCGCGGACGTCAATCTAAAGGCGCTCGAGGCGGGTATCCAATTGATCGCCCCGCGGACCGAAGCCTGACGGCCGCCAGCGGGTCGAGAACGGCAAAGCCACCGCTGGTGCTCAAGTTTCTGTTCGGAATTCTGATCTGAATCATGGCCTTATGATCACCGTCGGCTATAGGCTGCTCAGGCGGCTGGCGCCACCAGGGGCCTAAAGCCGCCGGAGAAGCACCATGACACAGTCCGCCATTTCGTTTCCAGGTCCCATCCGCTCGCCGGGCCAGGCGCTGCTCGCCGGCCTCGTAGGGGTGGTGGTGATCGCGGTCCCCTGCGCGGCCGCCGAGAACGATCATCGTGGGACACTCACAGGTTCCTTTGCCCAGGAGCAATTCATTGCGGGGGAAGAAGTCAGGGTGGAGGCGGCGACCGTGGGCGACCTCTTCGCCGCGGGAGGAGAGATCGTCTTCGATGGCCTCGCCGCCGAGGACGTGATCGCCGCCGGCGGGTCGCTCAGGTTGCGGGATATGGTCGTCGAGGATCTGACCGCCGCGGGCGGCGAGATCGATATTTCCGGCGAGGTCCGCGACGACCTGATCGCCGCCGGTGGCCGGCTGCATCAAGGTCCCGACTCGGTGGTCGGCGGCTACGCTCTTCTGGCCGGAGGGTCTCTCGATCTCGAGGGACGGATCAAGGGCAACCTCAAGGCGGCGGGTGGGCGCATACGGTTATCTGGCGAAGTGACAGGAGATGTTGACCTATCCGCGGGGCGGATCACCTTGGCGCCCGGTGCCCGAATTGGCGGCAAGCTGACCTATCGCAGCGGATCGGAAGCCGATATCGCGCCGGGGGCCGTGGTCGCCGGCGGTGTGGAGCGCGTGAAGGGCGAGGTCTTCGAGGTTCCGGTCCTGACGGTGATTGGGTTCGCGGTCGGGGGCTGGATCGTCGTGGTCCTGGGGCTGACCCTGGTGGGGGCCGTCTTGCAGGCGGCGGTGCCGGCGCTTCTGACGGAGGCGACGGACACGCTCGAGGCGCGGCCTTGGGCCAGCTTCGGCCTTGGCTTCGCGCTGGCGGTGGCAACCCCCGTTGCGGCCAGCCTTCTGTTCGTCACTTTGTTCGGGGGTCCGCTGGCACTCTTTCTGCTTGCGCTTTTCGCGGCGGCCCTGGCCTTCGCGCTGATCGCCGTGGCCAATTGGCTTGGGTTGCGCATCGCCCGGCTGTTCGCCGGGTCCCGCGAGAACGAAACGGTCAGCCGTCGGATCCTGTGGACCTTCCTCGGGGTGTTTGTGCTTGGTCTGATCGCGCTCGTTCCGTTCGTCGGCTTTCTGGTAGTGTGCATCGCCGTGTCGCTGGGTCTTGGCGCCTGCGCGCTGCAGTTCTGGCGTGTCGTCCAGGCTTGGCGGCCCGGCGGAAGCGCGACCGTCGCACCCTGAGCGACGCCGCACGGAGACCGATATGGCGTCAGCGGGTTCGTCACACGATCGTGGGTCACTCGAGGAGCCTCGCGGGCCCCAAGGCACGGCCTCGGGACCGGATCGCCCCGAACGCCGGCGCGCCTTCGTCGCGCGCGGCCTGACCAAGGTCTATGGCAAGGGCGAGGTGGCCGTGCATGCCCTGCGCGGCGTGGACCTGGAGCTCTTCGAGGGCGAGCTCGCGGTGCTTCTCGGACCCTCGGGCAGCGGCAAGTCGACGCTGGTCAATATCATGGGCGGGCTCGACCTGCCGACCGCCGGCCAGGTCTTCTTCCATGACCTCGAGCTGACGGCCTTCGACGAGCGCGCGCTCACGGCCTATCGGCGCGAGAACGTCGGGTTCGTCTTCCAGTTCTATAACTTGGTGCCGAGTCTGACGGCGCGCGAGAACGTCGCCCTTATCACCGACATCGCGCGCGACCCCCTGCCGGCGGAGGAGGCCTTGGCGCTGGTCGGGCTCGCCGAGCGCCTGGACCATTTTCCGGCGGAGCTTTCGGGCGGTGAGCAGCAGCGGGTCGCCGTCGCCCGCGCCATCGCCAAGCGGCCCGAAGTTCTGCTGTGCGACGAGCCGACGGGTGCGCTCGACAGCAAGACGGGGGTGTTGGTGCTCGAGGCGATCGAGCGGGTGAACCGCGAACTCGGGACGACCACGGCCATGATCACCCACAACGCCGCGATCGCCGATATGGCCGACCGCGTCATCTCGCTCGCCGACGGCCGGATCGCAGGGGTGCGCGAGAACGCGACCAAGAGCCCGGCGCGGGCGCTGGCCTGGTAGGGCCGCCGATGCGAGCATTGAACCGGAAGCTGCTGCGCGACCTGTGGAAGATCAAGACGCAGGTGCTGGCGATCGCGGTGGTCGTTGGCTGTGGCGTGGCGATCATCGTCATGGCGTTGGGCACCATGCGGTCGCTGGAGGAAACACGGGCCGCCTATTACGAGCGCTACCGTTTCGCCGACGTCTTCGCCCATGTGAAACGGGCGCCCGAGTACCTGGCGGAGCGGGTCGCCCGCATCCCCGGGGTGAAGTGGGTCGAGAGCCGGGTCGTGGCGGACGTCACCCTCGACGTTCCCGGTATGGCGGAGCCGGCGACCGGGCGCCTCGTCTCGATCCCGGAGCATGGGCGGCCAGCGCTCAACGATATCAAGCTGAGGCGGGGCCGCGCACTCGCGCCGGACCGGCCGGACGAGGTGCTGATCGACGAGACCTTCGCCGAGGCGCACGGGTTCAGGCCCGGTGACCACTTCTTTGCCATGATCAACGACAAGAAGCGAAAGCTGCGGATTGTCGGTGTCGCGCTGTCCCCCGAGTACATCTATTCCGTCGGTCCCGGCGTTCTCGTGCCGGACAAGCGGCGCTTCGGCGTCATGTGGATCAGCCGCGAGGCGCTGGCCTCGGCCTTCGATCTCGAGGGCGCCTTCAACGACATCAGCCTATCGTTGCTGCCGTCGGCCTCCAGCGCCGAGATCATCGAGCGCCTGGATGACCTGCTGGATCCCTACGGCAACACCGGTGCCTATGATCGCGACGACCAGGTCTCGCATGCCTACCTTTCGGGCGAGATGGACCAACTCGTGGCGGTTGCCACCGTGGCGCCGCCGATCTTTCTCGGCGTTGCGGCCTTCCTGCTTCACATCGTGATCACGCGCCTCGTGGCGACGGAGCGCGAACAGATCGGTTTGCTGAAATCCTTCGGATACGGCAATGCCGCCGTCGGCTGGCACTATTTGAAGGTCGTGCTTGTCGTGGCCGGCCTCGGCGTGGTCCTGGGCTTTGCCGGCGGAGCCTATCTGGGCCGCGTCATGACCGAGCTTTACACCGAGTTCTTCCGCTTTCCCTTCCTCTATTACCGGCTCAGCCCCGACGTCTTCGCCATGGCGGCGTTGGTCACACTGAGCGCCGCCGTGCTCGGCACGATAAACGCGGTCTGGCGCGCGGTCCGTCTGCCGCCGGCGGAGGCGATGGTGCCGGCGCCGCCGGCCGTCTATCGCCGGACGGCGATCGAGCGCCTGGAGCCGCGCGGCCTGGTGGGACAGCCGACGCGCATGGTGTTTCGCCACATCGTCCGCTGGCCGCTACGCGCGGCCATGACCACCCTGGGCATTTCCCTGGCCGTGGCGATCCTGGTGTCGTCGCTTTTCTTCTACGACGCCATCGAGCACTTGGTGCAGGTCTACTTCCACCACGCCCAGCGCCAAGACGTCACCGTGACCTTCACCGAGCCGAGCGCCGAGCGAATCGTCCACGAGATCGGCCGCCTGCCCGGCGTGCTGGCCGTCGAGCCCTACCGCGCCGTGCCGGTGCGCCTGCGCTTCGGGCATCGCAGCGAACGCGTGGCGATCACCGGGCTCGAGCCGGGCGCCGCCCTGCATCGGGTCTTGGATGCAAGACTGCGGCCGGCGGCGATCCCGCCGGACGGGATCGTGCTGTCGACCAAGCTGGCGGAATTGCTGGCCGCGGCCCCCGGGGACGTCCTGACAGTGGAGGTTCTGGAAGGCCGGCGCCCCGTTCGGCAGGTTCCAGTGGCGGCGCTGGTCGAGGAATACATCGCGACTCCCGCCTACATGGACCGGCACGCCGTCAACCGGCTCATGAGCGAGGGGCCGGTCTTATCGGGTGCCTACCTGCAGGTCGACGCCCGGGAGGCCGAAGCGCTCTACCGCACGCTCAAGGACACGCCCGTCGTGGCCGGGGTGGGCCTGCAGACGGTGATGTTGCGGACCTTCCGCGAGACCATGGCGGAGACCATGGACATCATGATCTCCTTCTATGTCGCGTTCGGCGGACTGATCGCCCTCGGCGTCATGTACAACAGCGCCCGCATAGCGCTCTCGGAGCATGGCCGGGAACTGGCCACCCTGCGCGTGCTGGGCTTCACCCGATTCGAGGCCCTGTACATTCTGCTCGGCGAGCTCGGGGTGCTGACCCTTCTGGCCCTGCCGCTCGGCTGTCTGATAGGCTACGGCCTCGCGTGGTTCTTCGCGTGGTCGTTCGACACCGAGCTGTTCCGCATTCCGCTGGTCATCGAGCGGGCGACCTATGGCGCCGCTGTCCTGGTTGTGCTCGTCGCCGGTGCGGCCTCGGCGCTGATCGTCCGCCGCCGAGTCGACCGGCTGAACCTCGTTGCAGTCCTGAAGACCAGGGAGTAAGGCGGTCATGCGTGCGTCGTTGCGGCGAAACCTGGTTTTGGCGGTGATTGCCGTGCTTGTCGCGGCCGTGCTGGTCTATGCCTTCCTGCCGCAGCCGGTGCCGGCCGATCTGGCCGAGGTCTCGCGCGGCGCGCTCCGGGTCACGGTGGACGACGAGGGGCGCACGCGGGTCAAGGAGGTCTACGTGGTCTCCGCGCCCGTTGCCGGC
This sequence comes from Rhodospirillales bacterium, assembly GCA_029859805.1. GTDB lineage: Bacteria > Pseudomonadota > Alphaproteobacteria > Kiloniellales > JAKSDN01 > CAMYKD01. The sequence goes on from JAOUCL010000305.1 coordinate 5,610, forward strand.
CGGGTGCTGCGCATCGACCGCCATGTCGGCGATCCGGTGAAGGCGGGTGAAACGGTGCTGGCAACGATCCAGCCGACCGCGCCCACGTTCCTCGACCTGCGCGGCAAGCGCCAGGCCGAGGCGGCGGTGCATGCCGCCGAGGCGGCCCTGCAACTGTCCGAGGCCGAGCTGACCCGCGCCCAGGCCGACCTCGAGTTCGCCCGCAGCGACCTG
>JAOUCL010000073.1 GCA_029859805.1 Rhodospirillales bacterium
CGCTGAAGCCGACGCGCCGGCGTCGACCACCAACCGGCCCGTCGGCTTCAGCGAGCCGGCAATCCAGCGCTTGCGCGCGGTGAGCGGCTCGACTTCGGCCAGGAACCAGGTGCAGCGCGCGCCGTCGGCGAGGGCGGCCAGCGGATGCTTGCGCCGGCCATCAGCGATCACCATGCGGCAGCCGCCGGCCACGGCGATGCGCGCGGCTTGCAGCTTGGTGACCATGCCACCGGAGGAATAGCCGACGGGCGCCCGGCCGGCCATGGCCTCGATCTGTCCCGTGATGGTGGCCACCAACGGAATGAAGCGGGCCGAGGGGTCCAGCTTGGGATCGGCGCTGTAGAGCCCGTCGATATCGGACAGGAGGACCAGGGCATCCGCGTTCATCATGGCGGCGACCCGGGCGGCCAGGCGGTCGTTGTCGCCGAAGCGGATTTCCGTGGTGGCGACCGTGTCGTTCTCGTTGATCACCGGCACCGCGCCGAGCCGCAGCAGGGTGTTGAGCGTGTTGCGGGCGTTGAGGTGCCGCCGTCGTTGCTCCGTGTCCGCCAAAGTCAGCAGGATCTGAGCGACGGTGATGTCGTGCCGCCCCAGGGCCGACTGGTAGGCGTGGGCCAGGCGGATCTGGCCGGTCGCGGCGGCGGCCTGCTCCTCCTCCAGGCGAACCGCCTTGCGGGTCAGGCCCAGGTGGCGCCGGCCGAGCGCGATCGAGCCCGAGGAGACCACGATGACCTCGGCGCCACGGTCCTTCTGCACCGCCAGGTCGTCGGCCAGGGCGTTCAGCCAATCCTGTTTGAGCGCGCCGCTTGTCTCGTCGACCAGTAGGGCGGAGCCGATCTTGACGACCAGGCGCTTGGCGTCCGCCAATGTGGGCCGGACCGCGGCACTCACGGCAGGAATTCCTCGGCGCGCTCGGCCTCCTGCCCGTCGGCGGCCGCGGTCCGCGCTGCGCGGATCTGTTCCAGCAGCGCGCGCAGGACTTCGCGGACCCCCTCGCCCGAGACGCCGGAGAGCCGGGCGACATCACGGCCCACGGCAGCCGCCAGGGTTTCAGCCTTAGCCGTCGCCTCGTCCGCGGTGAGCGCATCGACCTTGTTGAGGGCGACCAGCTCCGACTTGCCGGCCAAGCCGTGACCATAGGCCTCCAGCTCGGCGCGCACGCTGCGGTAGGCGGCCGCAACCTCGTCCTGGGTTCCGTCGACCAGGTGCAGGAGGATGCCGCAGCGCTCGACGTGGCCGAGGAAGCGGTCGCCCAGCCCGGCGCCCTTGTGCGCCCCCTCGATCAGCCCCGGGATGTCGGCCAGCACGAACTCCTCGTCGTCGACGCTGACCACGCCGAGCTGCGGGTGCAGGGTGGTGAAGGGGTAGTCCGCGACCTTGGGCCGGGCGCGCGACACGGCGGCCAGGAAGGTCGATTTGCCGGCGTTGGGCAGGCCGACCAGGCCGGCGTCGGCGATCAGCTTGAGGCGCAGCCAGACCCAGCGTTCCTCACCCGGCCAGCCCGGGTCGGCGCGGCGCGGCGCGCGGTTGGTCGCGCTCTTGTAATGGGCGTTGCCGAAGCCGCCGTCGCCGCCGCGCGCCAGCACCACGCGTTGACCGGCCTCGGTCAAGTCGGCGATCAGCGCCTGCTTGTCCTGGTCCAGGACCTGGGTCCCGGCCGGCACCTTGATCGTCACGCTCTTGCCGGCCGCGCCGGTCTTGTTGCGCCCCTGGCCATGGACGCCGCGGCCGGCCTTGAAGTGTTGCCGGTAGCGGAAGTCGATCAGGGTGTTCAGGTCCGCCACGGCCTCGAAGACAATGTCGCCGCCGCGCCCGCCGTCGCCGCCGTCCGGGCCGCCGAACTCCACGTACTTCTCGCGCCGGAACGACAGGCAGCCGGCCCCGCCTTCGCCGCTCTTCACGTAGATCTTGGCCTCATCGAGGAACTTCATGGCGTCGCCCTTGGTGCCTGCGCTTGGTTCCGTGCGCGCACGAGGCGCCGGCAGGTGACCCGCCGTCCGCGCGCCGCGCACCACAACTCGTCTTCGCCAGTATAAGCGAAACCGCAGTTCTCCAGCACGCGCCCCGATGCGGGGTTGTCCAGGAAGTGTCCGGCGGTCACCTGGCTGGCGCTCAAATCGTCGAATGCGAACCGAACCAGTCGCCGCACCACCTCGGTCGCAAAACCCCTGCCCCACCATGGCTCGCCGACCCAATAGCCAAGCTCGTAGATGCCCTCGGCCGTTCGCTCCAGGCCCACGGCGCCGATCGGCTCGCCGTCCTGCTCGAGACAGAAGACGTAGCCCTCGCCGTGCTCCCGGGCCCGGATGGTGGATGTGATCCAGCTCTCAGCCAGGCCGTCCGGATAGGGATGGGGGATGCGCGCCGTCATGCGCGCGACCTTCCAGCTGCCGCACAGCGCCCGTACGGCGCCCGCGTCGCTCCGCCGAAAGGGGCGCAGGAGGAGGCGCTCGGTCTCAAGCTCTCGGTCCATCGCTCGCTCTGCCGGAGGAGGCACAAAACAAGGAGGGAGATGGCATCCCATCTCCCTCCTCCGATGTCTCCGGCCTTGCGATGGGTGCCACCTTCGGTGGCGGACCCACCTCAGGCTATTCAGCTGCCGTCGGGCTCGGTGGGGTCGACGGCTCCACGGACACGAAGGTGCGTCCGCCGGACTTCTTGCGGAAGGCGACGCGGCCTTCGGTCAGCGCGAAGATGGTGTGGTCGCGGCCCATGCCGACGTTCTCGCCCGGGTGCCACTTGGTGCCGCGCTGGCGGATGATGATGTTACCCGGGATCACGACCTCGCCGCCGAACTTCTTCACGCCCAGGCGCCGGCCGGCCGTATCACGGCCGTTGCGCGAGCTGCCGCCTGCCTTCTTGTGTGCCATGGCGCGTTACTCCTTCGTCTTCTTGGCCGGCGTCTTCTTGGTCGGCGTCTTCGTGGCCGGAGCCTTCGTGGCGGAGGCCTTCTTCGGCGCCGCCTTCTTGGCGGGGGCCTTGGCCTTTGTCTCGCTCTTGGCCTTGGGCTCGGCCTTCTTCTTCGGGGCCGCCTTCGGCTTGGCCGCAGCCTTCGGCTTCGCGGCCGCCTTGGGTTTGGCCTCGGCCTTGGCCTTCGGCTTGGCCGCAGCCTTCGGTTTGGTCTCCGGCTCAGCCTTGGGCGCTTCCTTTGCCTTCGGCTCGGCCTTGGCCTTCGCGGCCGCCTTCGGTTTGGCCTCCGGCTCGGCCTTCGGCTCTTCCTTTGCCTTCGGCTCGGCCGGCGTCTTGGGCTCGGGCTCGGCCTTCGGCTCGACCGCCTTAGCCATGGCCGGTTTCTTGCCGCCGGTCAGGATGTCCGTTATGCGCAGCACCGTCTGGTGCTGACGGTGGCCGTTGCGTCGGCGGTGGTTCTTGCGGCGCTTCTTCTTGAAGACGATGATCTTCGGCCCGCGACCCTGCTCGACGATCTCGGCGGTCACCGTGGCGCCGGCCACGAGGGGCGCGCCGACGGTGGTGGCCTCGGCGCCGCCGAGCAGCAGCACCTCCTCGAAGGCGACCGCGGCGCCGGCCTCGCCGGCCAGCTTCTCGACCACGACGATCTGATCCTTGGCGACCTTGTATTGCTTGCCGCCGGTCTTGATGACTGCGTACATGATGGTCTTTTCGCGTTCTGTGCAACAAGTAACGGACCGCGGGGAGCCCCTGCGGCCGGGCCGGCGCACTATAGCGACGCGGCTCCGGCTGTCAATGCCCGTTCGGGCTGTCTTTTGGCCTTTCGACGACACCTTCCGCAGGGGGCGGAATCCGCGACGCCGGCCGGCCCTTCCGATCCGTGGGCCCGGCCGGGAGGCGACGGGACACCGTCTTGCATCACGGCGTGGGCTTGGGCTAGTGTGCCGCCGCCCCGGGCAGGGCCCGGGTGGCCGAAAGGCCCCTGCGGAGGGATGCCGGAGTGGTTGAACGGGGCGGTCTCGAAAACCGTTGAACTCGCGAGAGTTCCGAGGGTTCGAATCCCTCTCCCTCCGCCACTACCAGGGGCAGGACATGTATCTTCTACTTTACCAGTGCCAAGAAGATTGGGGCCTCGATCGGCCTTTTGGGATTGGCCGCGCTTGCCGGAGGTGTATGAATTGAGGCCCGGAGGTGGCAACCCCAAGTCAAGACGTTGAGGAAGTTTCCGATGGGACTTTGTGCGCGCGCGGTCTTCGCCACGGCGGTTCTTGCTCTGCCGGCGGCCGGGATCGCGGGGACCGGCGAGCTGCCGCGGAAGGTTATTGCCATGGCATCCACGGAACACGGGAGCGAGGCCTGCCGGACCGCCGGAGCCTGGCTCGATCCGGCGACCGGAACGAGGCTTCCCGCCGAGCCATTGATGGCGTCGTTGGCGAAGCGAAGGATCGTGCTTCTCGGCGAAAGCCACGACAATATCGAGCACCATCGTTGGCAGCTCCACACGCTGGCCGGGCTCCATGCCCACCAATCCAGGCTCGCCGTGGGATTCGAGATGTTTCCGCGGAAGGTCCAGCCCGCGTTGGACGCCTGGTCCAGGGGCGAGTCGTCGGAAGCCGATTTCCTGGCGGCCTCCCGCTGGCGGGAGGTTTGGGGCTACGATTCCGGCTTGTACCTGCCCTTGTTTCATTTCGTCCGTCAGTCCCGCCTCCCGATGTTTGCGCTGAACGTCGACCGCGAGCTGGTCGCGCGCGTCGGCCAGGAAGGCTGGAGCGCGATTCCGCAAGGCGAAAAGGAAGGGATATCCGATCCGGCGCCGGCAACGGACGCGTACCGGCGCAGTTTGGCGGAGGTCTATGCGACCAAGAGGGACGTCCTTCTGGAAGGTTCCTTGCCATTGGAAGGCGATGATCAGCCGCACGGGGGCGAAACGGGCGAAGGGGCCGATATCGCCACCATCCTCGAGAGCGAAAACTTCGCACGCTTCGTCGAGGCGCAACTCACCTGGGACCGCGCGATGGCGGAGGCGCTTTTCGAGGCGCGCAGCGAGAACCCGGAGGCTCTGGTCGTGGGGATTCTGGGCCGCGGGCACATCCAGTACGGCTACGGCGTTCCCCATCAGCTTGCCGATCTGGGCGAAGAGAGCGTGGCGGTCCTGTTGCCGGTCGAGACCGGTGCGGCCTGCCAGTCCCTGATGCCGGGCATTGCGGAGGCCGTGTTTTTGGTGGCGCCCGACGAAAGCAGCGAAGGGGAGCCGGCCAAGCCGCGGCTCGGCATTATGATCGAGCAGGCGGAGGACGGCATCCGGGTCTTGAAGGTGTTCGAGGGGAGCGTGGCCGAAGCTGCCGGGTTGACGTCCGGCGATATCATCCTGAACGCTGCGACCTTCCCGGTCCTTCGCACATCGGAGCTCATTGAAATCGTCCAGCGTCAGGCGCCCGGCACGTGGCTTCCGCTTGACGTCAGGCGTGGTAGTGAAACCCGCCGCTTCGTTGCCGAATTCCCCTCCCGGTTCGAGTAGTCCTTGTGCGCCGCGCTTGCATCCTCGCCCTTCTCTGGATCCCGCTCGTCGTGGGACCGGCCCTTGCAGACGCCTCGCCCGCCGTGAGCCATGAGATCAGGGTGCGCCTGGATCCGGCCAGCCGCGAGCTCCGGGTCGAGGATGAGTTCATGGTGGACGTCGTGGGCGCCATCAAGTTCGAACTCGCCCCTTGGCTCAGGGTGGTCGAGGCACGGGTGAACGCAAGGCGCGCCGAGGCTCGGCGAACTGGCCGCCTGGTCACGATTCCCCTGGCGGCGGAAGGGAGCCGTCAGGTCGAACTGGTTCTGCAAGGCGTGGTCCCGGAGCTGCCGGCCGCCGACGCTCGGGGCGCGTCAACGGGTGCCGTGGCGGATGCGGAGGGCAGTTATCTGCCCGGTTATTCCGACTGGATAGCGAACACCGGTGAAGACCGCATCCGCTACCGCCTGACTGTCGAGGTGCCTCAGCCTTACCGGGTCGTCGCAACCGGGCGCTTGGTGGAAGAGCGGCTCGACGGAGAGAACTACCGCGCCTCTTTCGCAGCGGATACGCCGATCGAGCCGCCGTCGATATTCGCAGGACCCTATGAGATCCAGGAACGGCTGGAGGACGATCTGTGCATCAGGACCTATTTTCATCCGGAACTGGCCGCGCTCGCCGAAGGTTATCTGAAAGTCTCCGCCAACTATATTCGGCGTTATGCGGAACAAATCGGGCCTTATCCCTATGCGGATTTTCATATCGTTTCCGCGCCGCTTCCCGTCGGCCTCGGCTTTCCCAACCTGACCTATGTGGGCCGCCGGGTCCTTCCCCTGCCCTTCATGCGCGGTCGCTCGTTGGCTCACGAGATCCTGCATAACTGGTGGGGCAACGGCGTTGCCGTCGACTATGCAAGAGGAAACTGGGCAGAGGGGCTGACGACCTACATGGCGGATTATGCGCTGGCGAGGGAACGAAGCGACGAGGCCGCCCGCGAGATGCGCCTCGGCTGGCTGCGAAACTTCGCCGCCCTGCCGCCGGAACGCGACATTCCTGTCGAGCGCTTCACATCCAAGCAACACGATGCGGCACAGGTCGTCGGCTACGACAAGGTGGCGTTCGTCTTCCATATGCTGAAACGCGAGCTGGGCGATGCCGCCTTTGACGCCGGATTGCGCAAGTTCTGGAAGGATCACCGGTTTCGGGTCGCGCGATGGCCGGACCTGCAACACGCGTTTCAGCAGAGCTCCGGCAGGGACCTTACTTGGTTCTTCGAACAGTGGGTGCGGCGCGCGGGCATACCCGGGATCGAACTGGTCGAGGCACGCCGAGAGGGCGTTGAGGGTGACTACCGAGTGACCGTGAAGGTTCGCCAGGGTCGACCGCTCTACCGCGTCAGGCTGCCTGTCGTGATCGACACGCCCGCCTGGTCCCAGCGCGGTGAGGTGGTATTTGACCAGCAAGAGCAGGAGTTTCGGATTCCTTCACAACTGAAGCCACTGTCGGTTCGAATTGACCCGGACTTCGACACCTTCCGCAGGCTGCTGCCCGGCGAAAGCCCGCCGATATTTCGCGACGTGACGCTCTCCGGCGAGACCGTGCTCGTTCTGCCAACGCGAGATCCGGACATGACCAGGGTCGCACGGCGGCTCGCCCACCGGCTGCTGCAGCGGGACCCCGCTATCTACGAGGGTGATCTCCGGGACCTCCCTGCGGCACCCGTCCTCGCAATCGGTGCCGCGAAGGATATCGAGGAATTGCAGGCGCTCAGGGTCACGGTCCAAGCGCTCGATCTGGCCGGAACGAGCACCGCACGAGCTTGGATCGAGCGCCGGCCCGGCAGTGCCCCTTGGTTTTTCGTGGCGGCCGATGGCGCCGAGTCTCTCGAAGCTGTCTTGCGGCCGTTGCCGCACTACCGGAACCAGAGCTACGTCGTTTTCGAGGGCGCCAAAGTCACGCGGAAAGGGCTCTGGCCGGCAAGCGCCAGCCCGTTGAGCCGTCGTTTCGACGACTGATGCGAAATGTCATTGAGGTGTCCTGTGGAACTGGCGACCGCGGAGTTGCTGGGCGATATGATCTTCCTCGGCTGTGGTCCCACGCTTCGGCCATGCGTTCGAATTGAGGCCGGCTCGATATGGACACATTGACGCAGGTCGCGCTGGGCGCAGGGGTCGGACTGGCCGTCCTGGGGCGGCGCATGGCGCCGCGCAAGGCCGCGCTCGTCGGAGGGGTGCTGGGCATCGTGCCCGACCTCGATGTGCTGGTCGCCTTCGACGATCCGATCGATTCCTTCGTTCTGCATCGCGGAGCGAGCCATTCCCTGATCGTCCAGGCGGTCGTCACCCCGCTGTTCGGCGAAGCGCTGATGCGCCTGTTCAAGGAATTGCGTCAGGAGCGCTTGTCCACCTATCTCGCCGTCTATCTTGTTTTCGCGACCCACGCCCTGCTCGACGCCCTGACGGTTTACGGCACGCGGCTTCTCTGGCCGGTTTGGACGGATGCCGTCGGCACCGGCTCCGTCTTCATCATCGATCCGATCTACACCGTGCCGCTCCTGATCGCGCTGGTCTGGGCGCTGTGTTTGCGCTCCTGGACTGCCCGGTTCCGGACCGTTCTGACCGCGTGCCTTGCCGTCTCGACCGCGTATCTCGCCTGGGGACTTGTCGCGCAGCAGATCGTGTACGGTCGCGCCGCGCGGGTTCTCGGCGATGCAGGGAACGGGCACGAGCGCATGCTCGCCACCCCGACACCGTTCAACACCCTATACTGGAAGGTGATCGCCGTAGATGACGAGCGCTACGTCAATCTCTACCTGCCGGTCTTCGGTTCGGCCCGGTCGGTTGTCGCCTATGTCCACCCGCGGGGTGCCGGTCTCGCCGGCTGTCTTGCGGGCGTCGAGGCACTCGATAAGCTGGCCCGGTTCAGCGACGGCTTTTACCGGATCGACCTGCACGAGAGCGAATTCATCGTGTCCGACCTCAGAATGGGCCTGACGCCGAACTACGTGTTCCGGTTTGCCATCGCAAAGCAGAGCGGCGACGGCGTTCGGCCGATTCCACCGGAACGCCGCGACGGCGGGCGCGGCGCGCCGGGGGACCTCGAGTGGCTCTTCGCCAACCTGTCCGGCGAATTCGCCCTTCGCCCCGCCGAGGCCGGGGCCGCTGTCGCGGATGCCAGGCTGCCGGCGCTGGCCGGCTCCCCGGAAACCCGGGCTGCCTGCTGATCACCGAGCGCTTGATTGTTATGCCGCGCTTGAGTCGCCTCTCGCCCCTTCGAGATACCCGTCGTCGGTCGAGGCGTCCCAGATCTCGTGGGCCGCGCCCGCGAGGTTCTCCACCGCGAGCAGCGCCGACACCATGGCATGGTCCTGGTTGATGTACTTGTGCATGCCGTTGCGGCCGATGAGTTGCAGGTTTCGGAACCGCGACAGAAAGATGCGCACGGTCTCCACGTGCGATCGATAGGCCGTGTCGTACATCGGGTAGGCCTGGGGCACCCTGACCACCGTCCCGTCCAGGACGTCGGCGCGCTCACCGAGACCCGCCTGCTCTAGCTCGGCGGTGGCCAGGGCCACCAGATCCGCATCGCTCGATTGCCAGAGGTCGTCGCCCTGCGAGCAGAAGTACTCGAGGCCGAGACAGCTCTTGGCCGGGTCCGGAACCATCTCCGGGCTCCAGTTCTTGAAATTCTGTATGCGCCCGACACGCACCTTGTCGTCGTGGATGTAGATCCAGTTGTCGGCAAAGATATGGGCCTTGTCGATGATCAGAGCGACCAGGATGAGGTCCCGGTAGCCCAGGCTCTCCGCCGCTGCCCTGACCTCGGGCGGTGCCGGCGGGCTCAGGGCGCGAATGAGGTCCCGCAACGCGAGCGACGAGAGGAAATGCGATCCGCAAACGCGCTCCTCCCCGCCGTCGGCGGTCGCTGTGTCGACGGCGGTAATGCCGTCGCCGGTCCAGTGAATACGCGTCACCGAATGCCCGCACCGGACTTCGCCGCCGGACCGGGCGATCCTTTCGGCGACTCGCTGCCAAAGCATTCCGGGACCCAGACGCGGATAGTGGAACTGGTCGATCAGGGTGCTGACCGTGGTCCTCGACTTCGACTCGAACAGGGAGTCCTTGATCGCGACGGGAAGCGAAAGGCCCTGGATGCGGCGCGCAGCCCAGTCGGCGGCGATGTCCGTGCAGGGGACGCCCAGAACCTTTTCGGTATAGGTCTTGAAGAACGCCTCGTACAGCTTGCGCCCGAAGCGATTGCTGACCCAGTCCTCAAAGGTCCGCTCGGGCTCGACGCGCTGCACTTGCGCCCGGAGATAGCTCGCCAGGAAGCCGATACACGACCAGGGTCCGAGCCCCAGGAGTACGTTAAGCGGGCGCAGCGGATAGTAGAAGAACCGGCCGCGGTAGAGGATCCGGGACAGCCTCGGGCAGACGAGGAAGTCGCTGCCCAGCAGGTCCTCCCACATCGACTGCACCCGATCGATCCGGGTGAAGAACCGATGCCCGCCAAGATCGAAGCGGTAGCCCTTGTAGTCGACGGTCTTGGCCAATCCACCGACCATGGGCGCTCGTTCCAGCACGGTGCTGGGAACGCCCGACCGGCAAAGCTCGTAGGCCGCTGTCAGCCCGGCGGGACCGCCGCCCAGGACGATGACCGGGCCAAGAGGCTGTTTTTCACTATGGTCCTTCGGCATTTCCCGCAACCGGTTGCCCAACTTCGCCGCCAGCCTGCCCGAAAAGGAAATGCCGCGCATCCTCAAATGGAGCGCCGCAGCCCGGCCGGCCCGCAAGCAGCATGCCGTTCACGGGTGGTGCGGGCCTTTGCGGGAGATACAAGGCCGGCGACGCCGCCAGGGGGTATCGAGGCCCCGGAGGAAAGGAAGCCGGACGCGGTTTCAACCGGCGCCCGGCTTCCACTTTGCAGAGAAAGCTCCGAGGGTGGCCTCAGTCAGTCGCCTCGAGTTTCTTGACCTTTGCCTCGAGCGATTTGATCTTCTTATTCACGGAGGCGAAGTTGTACCACTGCTCGCCCTCGACCGGGTAGTCCAACTGGGAGCCATAAACTCGCCAGGACTCGTCCCAGTTCGCGGAGTCGTTGAACCCGAGCAGCCTGAATTGCAAATAGGTCAATGTCGACCGGGTGCCGGTCTGGCAATAGGCGATCGTGCGCTTGCTCTTGTCGAGGGAGCCGAAGGCCTTCGATGCGGCGTCGGGATCGAGGTATCCGGTCGGCTCCATCTTTCCCGTCTTCGCGTTCTTCGCTTGGAGCAGCGTGTCCACATGCGACACGTTGAGCAACGCGTTGGGCACGTGGCCGCCCCGGATCGCCCTGATGTCCTTGCCGTTGTATTCGTTCGCGGTCCTGGAATCGACGAGCTGCACGCCCTCCGCCTCTCCGCTCGCGATCCTGAGGATCTCGTCCGTTTCGGCATAGGTGCTGGGCGAGGCGCTTGCCTTGAAAGTGGTCGGGCTCTTCCGGACCGGCTCGTTGTCCAGCCTGTTGCCCGCCTTGCGCCAAGCTTCGAGACCGCCATTGAGGACGTGGGTCTTGTCATGGCCCAGATGCTCGAGGATCCAGAAAGCGACCGTGGCGTCTGTCAAGGTCTTGAGGTTGCCGTGATAGAAGACCACGTGGGTGTCGTTGCCGATACCAACCTTGCCCAAGAGCTTCTCGTACTTCGAAATGTCCCTGAACGCTCTTGCTGTCGTATCCCTGAGCGCGCTCTTGCAGCGTTTGCCGAGGCTGATGGAACCGGGAATGTGGCCCTTTGCGTAGTCCTTCAAATCCCTGCAGTCGACGACGACCCAGTCCGCCTTCCCGATATTCGCTTTCACCGTCTCCGGCGTTACGAGCAGATCCGGATTAGCCCACTGCGCGGCCGTGGCGGTCCCGGCCCAAGCGGAGAGAGCGAGGCCCAGAACGCCGAAAACGAAAAGCCGCCATATTGATAGTCTTGTCATAAACCGCCTCCTTTAGTGTTGATGCGGAGCGATGCACCCGCGTGCTTCCAGCCGACCCTGACAGCGGGGAATGTTCCCAGGCGCGACGTCGTTGCGTGGCCCCTTTTCACGGGGCTCGAACCAAGAACGACGAGCAGCGCAGAGCATGCAACCAGAAGACGTAACACACCAGGCCACCTAACACGTGGCAGCAGGCGGGCAACAGCGCCCCCCGGCCCCCCTTGTTCTGCCTGCACTGGCGCATATTCCCCACATAGTACTGGATTGTTATCCAGCCGGCATTGATTAGGAATGATGCATATGCATCATGCCATTAGTTCGCGGCCGGGCCGGAGACCACGGAACGTGAAGGCTTTCGGCTTTCGTGGCGAGGGCTGGTATGCTCCGACCATGACGGAATCAGGCCTTATCTCGGTCATCATCCCCAACTACAACGGCGAGGCCACGATCGGGCTCTGCCTCGAGGCGGCGCTTGCGTCCGACTACGGGAACTTCGAGGTGCTCGTCGTCGACGACGGCTCGCAGGACGGCTCCGTCGACGTGATCGGCAAGTACCCCTGCAGGTTGATCAGCCTGCACCGCCGCCACGGCGCCGCCGCGGCAAGGAACGCCGGCGCGTCGAACAGCAAGGGCGGGATCCTGTTTTTCACGGATGCCGATTGCCTCCTGGCGAAGGATGCCCTCTCCATCGCGTACAGGGACATATCGGCATACGGGCCGGACGTCATTGTCGGGGGAACCTATACGAGGACGCCCTACGACGACGACTTCTTCAGCACGTTTCAGTCCGTCTTCATCAATTACTCGGAAGCCAAGCGGCCGGAGGCCCCCGACTATGTCGCCACGCATGCCATGGTCGTCGATGCCGGGACCTTTCTCAAAGGCCGCGGCTTTGCCGAGGATTTCCTGCCGATTCTCGAGGACGTGGAGTTCAGCCACAGGATGCGCCGGGCAGGATGCCGCCTGATCATGAACCCCGCCATCCAAGTTCGGCACATCTTCGGGTTCTCGTTGGTCGGATCGCTTCGCAATGCCGTAGTCAAGTCCATGTACTGGACGGTCTACTCGCTCGGTAACAGGGACTTACTTGCGGACTCCGGCACCGCCTCGCTCGAGCTGAAATTCAATGTGGCGGCCTGTTTTCTGGGCTTGGTCCTGCTTGGTCTCTACGGCCTCTTCGATGACCCGCTCGTTCTCTTGCCCCTTCCCCTGATGATCGCAGCGAACCTCTACGTCAGCCACGGATTGCTGAGGGCCTTCTATGACACCAAGGGCTTGGGGTTCGCCATTGCCGCGGCGTTATACTATGCTTTCGTGTATCCGCTTGCCGTGGGCGCCGGTGCGCTCGCCGGGGCGGTGAGGTCGTTCGGACCCGATGGCCGGAGATGAGATGGGAGGGCCGCCGATGTATTCGCCGCTGCGCCATATTCCCGCTGTCTTCGGGAAGGGGCGGCCCATACAACTCACCTTCTTCGTCACCCGAAAATGCAACGCGCGGTGTCCCTACTGCTTCTACCTGAGAGGCGATCGCGATGTCGCGGACGAAGCCGAGACCGCGGCGGACGAGCTCTCGCTCGGCGAGATCCAGGAGATAGCCTCTTCCCTCGATCGGTTGCTGTGGGTCGCTTTTTCCGGGGGCGAGCCCTACCTGCGCAGGGACCTCGTCGAGATCAGCAAGGTTTTCTACGACCGGAACCGGCCATCGTTCCTGCTCTATCCGACAAACGGCTCGCTGCCCGAACTCATCGCGGCGAATACGGAACGGATCCTCCAGCACTGCGACAAGAGCGTGGTCGTCGTCAAGCTGTCGCTCGATGGGCTGAACGGCGACCACGACGCGCTGCGCGGCCTGCCCGGCGGCTTCGACAAGGTCATGGCGACCCACCGGCTTCTTGCCGGGCTTGCCGAGAGGTTTCCGAACTTCGAGCTGGGCATCAACACGGTGTTCTGCTCCGAGAACCAGGACAAGATGGACGAGATCATTGATTTCGTCGGCGATCTTCCGGACGTCACGACGCATACAATCTCGCTGGTCCGCGGCGACTTGGCCGAGGCCCACTACAAGGAGGTGGATCTCGACAAATACAGCCGCGCGATAGACCGGCTCGAAAGCGGCCTCAGGAACGGCACCTCGGACATCCACCGCTTCAGAGGGGCCCGCTTCAAGGCCGGGCAGGACATTCTGCAGCGTCGTCTCATCCTTCGGACCCTGCGCGAGGGCAGGAGACAGATACCCTGTTATGCGGGAGGCCTGAGCCTGGTCCTGACGGAATCAGGAGACGTCTTTCCCTGTGAAATCCTGGCGGAGAGCTTCGGAAACATCAGGGACCATGATCACGACATGGGGAAACTGCTTCGATCGGCGAAGGGCAGGGCCCTCCTGGAATCGCTTTCGGACAACGCGTGCTTCTGCACACACGAGTGCAATTTCATAACGAACATCCTGTTCAACCCGCGCCTCTATCCCGCGCTGGCCAAGGAGTGTCTGCAGCTATAAGGCGGCCACGCGGCTCCGTTCACGGCCTTCCGCCTTCCGTCTTCCGGAGACGAAGACCGTCCTGTCGGCCCACAACCAGAACAGGCTCTTGATCCCGCGGACGGCCGCCTTGACGTCGCTGGGCGTTCGTAGTGCGCAGATCCTTCGCACCAGGAAGGACGGCCGGGAGTAGAAGCGCCGGAACGCCAGTTGCCGGAGCGCCAGGATGTCGTCCCTGGTCATCGTGTCGGGAACGAAGGCCGCCCCCTGATATGTGAAGTCCCCGAGGTCGCCGGACACGGCGCCGTATTCCCGCGCATGATCATAGAGGTAGGTGCCCGGGAAAGGCGTCAGCGCGTGGAAGTTGGCCAGGTCGGGATCGAGCTCTATCGCGAAATCTATGGTTCTCAGGGCGTCCTCGACGGTTTCGCCGGGTATGCCGATCAGAAACGGCGTATTGACCCGAAGCCCCACGTCCTTCGCGGTCCGCACGGCCCGGCGCAGCTGCTCGAGGGTTATGCCCTTTCGGAGCGTGTTGAGGTTTCTCTGCACCCCGCTTTCGGCGCCGATCAGGATGGCCCAGCAGCCCGCATCCTTCATGGCCCTGAGCAGCGGCTCGTCCACCTGGTTCGCGCAGGCCGAGGCAAACCAGGTGAAATCCAGCCCGCGAGCCTTGATCTCCCGGGACATCGCCATGGCCCGGTCGTAGTCGGCGGCGAAGGAGTCGTCGATGAACTTGATCTCGCGGTATCCCTGTCGGAGGCACTCTTCGATCTCCTGCAGGACGTTCTCGACGCTCCTGAAACGGACCCCGCGCACGCCGCTCTTCCTGTCCTTATCCATTTGCCAACAGAAGATGCAGTGTCTGCTGCAGCCCCTCGAGGTGAGGACGACGGCGACGGGCTTCCTCTTGTAGGTCGCGGGCGCCGGAAGGTATGCATTTTGATCGCCCAACAACCCCCGTGCCGGGAACGGCAGCTTGTCCAGGTCCTCGAGCAGCGGCCTCGGCGGATTGCGAACGATCCTCGGGCCCTGCCTGAAGATCACGCCCGGCACGCCGTCGAGGCCGGTTCCCGCCTGGAGGCGGTCCAGGATCTCGACCGCCGCCAGCTCCCCTTCGCCGACGACTACCGCATCGATGCCTTCGCCGCCGTCGCGCAGGCAGTCTTCCCCGGCCGTGGTCGGATAGGGACCGCCCACGCAGGTGAATATGCCATTGTCCAGGGACTTGACGGCCTCTGCGGTCTGGGCCGCGGCCGGCCACCCGAAGGTGGTCGAATAGATGCCTGCGAAATCGGGTTGGAGCTCCCCAACTCGCTGCATGATCTCCCGGTGGCTCAGGAGAGCGCCATCCAGAAAGGCGACATCATGGCCGGCCTCGAGAAGCGAGGCGCCCACGTAGAGGGCGCCCAGCGGCTGCCAGTAGTTGAGCTGCGAGCTGACGGTCTTGGACGAGAAGATCTCGTCCGGCGTCCAGGCAGGCATGATCAACACGCATCTCATGACCGCGCCCCGCCGTGCAACCTGCACGCAGGTCCCGGAGCCGCGTGACGATTATTCGCTGAGGCTCTCGTAGTAATTTTGGTACTCCTCGCTGATACCTTCGGTCGCGGCATCGCCGCCCGCGCCGGCACCGTAGCCCCCAGTTTCGACGGCTTCGAAGAAGCCCGGCTCCACGCCCGTTTCGGCGGAAACGCCGTAGCCTAGAAGAAACGCCAGAACCCCTGCTAGCAGGGCGTTCGTCAGCCAAAGAGCTGTGCGCAAGATCTTTCCTCCTCAGGCCTCGTTCATGGGCTGAAAGACGCGGCTTTTCACGGGTGCCAGTACCGTGGGCCGGTCAATTTTCTTCCAGCAATTTGCGGTAGTATTCCTCCATTTCCTCGTCGACATCCGATTTGATTCCGATGTCGCGGCTTTCCCCCCCGCCACCGATCATGCCGACTTCCAGTAGAGGGGGCACGGCATAGCCCATGAGGAAACCGGAAAATCCGACCACCACGAGGATCACCTTCCAAAAACTGCTCGTCATACTCGCCTCGTCTCTTCCGAAGTGTTTCTCACCGGGGCACCCCCGCGAGCCCGGCACTGCGCCCTCGCAAACATCAGGCCTTCTGGATGTTCCAGTTGCATTGGGCGCCCTCCTGCGACCGGCCGACGATCTCGTTGCCCGTGATGTCGCACATGGTGGAGATCGATTCGCCCGACGACGGGTTGTCGAAGACCACCTCGAGAACGTCGCCCGGCTCCAGCTTCTCGAGCGCCTTCTTGGTGTAGATCTGCGGATGGGGGCAGACATACCCCTTCACGTCGAGCAGATACTCGTTCTCGGCTTTCTTTTCGAACTTCATGTCACATCACCTCCTTTCATGCGTTGCGATAGCCTCAGAAGTCACAAGATGCGAACTCCTTGGCCATCTTCCTCTCGGTCCACCAGTTGAAGAATTTGACACCGATGTAGGCGCCGCCGATCATCCCGAGCCCGAACAGCCAGCCCGAGGGGTCGCCCTGGGAGACCCGCACGAAGAAAGCGCCGACGTTGCAGCCGAGGCCGAGGCGCGAACCGATGCCCATCAAGGCGCCGCCGATTATCGCCCAGGTCGCGAGCTCCCAGGTCGGCTTCTTGAACTTGAACTCGTTGTGCAGCAGCGCCATCACCGCGGCGCCGCCGATCAGCGCGAGCGACATCCAGTCCGCCGGGTTGATGGCGGGGTTCGGGATGCCGTTGACGAAACCGAAATAGATGTTGTCCATCTTCTCCGAGCCGAGCTTCTGAAAGACCCAGCCGACCCATTGCGCCTCCTGGGTCGTGACGTACCAGTAGCCCGGGTCGAAGACCGTCCCGTTGACCGATATGCCGAAGTCGAAACCCATTCGCTCGAGCAGCGTGCCCGCGTTCTTGACCCCGAACTTGACCCGCAGGCCCTGGATCACGAACATGTGCAGCCCGGCCGCGATGCCCAGGACGAGGCCGGCGATCGCGGTGCGCTTGGACGCCATGATCATGGTCCAGTAGCCGGCCAATTCGTCCTTGAAGGTGAAGCGGGCCTGGCCGCCCGCCTTCACCCTCTTGTTCTTGAAGCCGCGGCGCGACCAGAAGACGTAGACGATTGCGAGAAGCGCGGTTGCTGGAATGACGACGCCGATCATGAGGTTGCCGAGAAAGGCCCCCGCCACCGACTCGTTGGACCATCCCATAATCTGCGCGTAGGTCGTTACCGGCTGATTCCAGACGTAGCCGGCGAGGTACTGGTCGACCCAGCCGTCGCCTACGTTGATCACCTCGGGCAGTCCCTTGGACAGGGCCGACTCGTGCCAGGCCTGCGGCACGAGGCGGTTGGTCCAGCCGCCGACGTCTGCGAAGATCGCCTGGGTCACGCTGATCGACAGGATGACGATCACGGCCACGCCGTTGCCCTCGCCGGCCTTGTAGAGCGAGCCCGAAGCGCAGCCGCCGGCAAAGACCATGCCCACGCCGAAGATGAAGCCGGCGACCACCGCATGGAAGCTGGTCGGCGCGGGATGGAAGGTGCTCAAACCGGTTGCCGTCACGAAGGCCCCGACCAGCGCGAACAGCACCGTGGCGATCATGATGCCGACGGCCATTCGCGGGACGCCGACCGCGAAGAGGTCGCGAAACGCCGAGGAGAAGCAGAACCGCCCGTATTGCAGGCACACGCCGTAGATGAAGCCGAACCAGAGATAGACGGAGAGGTAGGTGTAGTACTCGTTGTAGGCAAAAGTACCGAGGCTGATCAGGGCGAACATGCCGACGATGCCGTAGGCCCACAGGACGTTCTTTCGTGGAACCGCGTTCGCCTCGGCCCCTGGAAGGGCGATCGTTTCGACATTCGTAGCGCTGCTCATCTCATAGCCTCCCCACCATTCACGACGCGCGCCATCTCTGGCCTCCTTTGTAACGGCTGGTACACCTTCACGATCGTCTTGTAGCGAAACACCCTGTCCGTCGCGGCGAATTCCCCGCTCAGGCGATGCCCCGCGATCCTCCGTTTCAGTCTCTCCGGAAGCGCCTGGTCGCTGTTCGCCGATACGACCACCACCGTCGCCTCGTCCCCCGACTCGCCATCCCGGGCGGCGTAGTACCTGGCGCTGTCGTAGTCCCAGGT
Organism: Rhodospirillales bacterium; assembly: GCA_029859805.1. Lineage (GTDB taxonomy): Bacteria > Pseudomonadota > Alphaproteobacteria > Kiloniellales > JAKSDN01 > CAMYKD01. The sequence continues at coordinate 17,971 of JAOUCL010000073.1, forward strand.
GAATCTCACGGGTGACGTTTCAACGGATTCCGGCCGGGCCGTCATCTCCGCGTCGGGGTGAAGGGCGATGGTCTTGTCGGTGTATATGTCGAGGATCGGAACCGCGATGGCCGGATTGACCGCGGTCCGCGTCTGCGGAAGCGCAAAGACCTCCACGTGCTCAGAAGCAAGAGTATCGAGGTGTTCGCCCGCTTGCTGAAGGTTGACCGCGCTGGTCCCCTGCAGGAACGGGAGGTAGGCGAAGACCGCCGTCACCAGCATCGCGGCCAGCGTGCACGCGACTACGTGTCTGCGGACCCTCGCGTTCCCGATCTCCGCGACCGCGTAGCCGGCCATCAGGGCGAGCATGGGAAAGGCCACGAGCAGGTATCGGATCCGCTCCGCCCCCAGCGCCAGCAGGAGCAGCAGCATCCAGCAGACGATGGCGTATCTGTAGTCCCGCTTCTTTGCGGCAACGAGCATGGAAACGGCCGCGGCCACAGCGATGAAGGGATGAAGCTGGAAGAAGAACGTCGATATGTGGCTCTCCCCCCATCGCGACAGCGCCGGCAGCTGATAGCTTTGCAGCAGAGTCACCTGCTCCGCGACGACGTCGTACATGCCGAGGACCAGGCCTCCCGCCAGGAGACCGGCGCTCAGCGAG
>JAOUCL010000306.1 GCA_029859805.1 Rhodospirillales bacterium
GCGGTTGTAGACCGTGACCTCGTGGCCCCCGGCCTTGAGGTGCCCGGCCATGGGATAGCCCATGACGCCCAATCCGATGAAAGCAACTTTGGCCATCGCCGTAATCCCCGTTTTCGATTGTTCGTGGCGCAGCAGACTACTGGGCCGCTTGGCCGATCACAAGCGGGCGCTGTGCTGATTGGGACGGAATGCGGCCCGCCGCCTGTCGCCGGGTGATGGTCAGCCGGCGCCATTGGGGCTTTTGATCTCTCGTCTTGCCGAATCTGGCTCTATAGACCGTGCGGATCTGGCTCTTTGTCCGGGCGGGGTCCGGCCTGTAGGATCGGGAGAAATTCAGGCTGGGTTCGCGGCGGGGCCGCCACCGGCCGGTTCGGCCGTGCCAAACGGCTCTGTTTCCACAACGCGATAATTTGGGAGGGGCCGCCATGACCCGCATGACACCGAGCGAAGCCTTCGTCGAAACCCTGGCCGCCCAAGGCGTCACCGACGTCTTCGGGATCGTCGGCTCGGCCTATATGGACGCGCTGGACATCTTTCCGGCCGCGGGCATCCGTTTCATTCCGACCGTCCACGAGCAGGGCTCGACCCACATGGCCGACGGCTACTCGCGCGTCAGCGGGCGCCACGGCGTGTGCATCGGCCAGAACGGCCCCGGGATCACCAATTTCGTGACCGCGATCGCCGCGGCCTACTGGGCCCATTCGCCCGTCGTGGCGATCACGCCCGAGACCGGCTCGGGGACGATCGGTCTCGGCGGCTTCCAGGAGACCGACCAGCTGCCGATCTTCTCGAAGATCACCAAGTACCAGGGGCACGTCACCGGGCCCGGGCGCATGGCCGAGCTCACCGGCCGCTGCTTCGACATGGCCATGGCCGAGCGCGGCCCGACCCAGCTCAACATTCCGCGCGATCATTTCTACGGCGAGGTCGACGTCACCATTCCCAAGCCCAAGGTGATCGAGCGCGGGGCCGGCGGCGAGCAGAGCCTCGAGGACGCGGCGGCGATTCTGGCCGAGGCGAAGTTCCCGGTCATCGTGTCGGGCGGCGGCGTCGTCTTCTCCGGCGGCGTCGACGAGTGTGTGGCACTGGCCGAGCACCTGAACGCGCCGGTGGTCAACAGCTATCTGCACAACGACTCCTTCCCGGCGAACCACCCGCTCTGGTGCGGGCCGCTCGGCTACCAGGGCTCGAAGGCGGGCATGAAGCTGATCGCCCAGGCCGACGTGGTGCTGGCGCTGGGCACCCGCCTCGGCCCCTTCGGCACCCTGCCCCAGCACGGCATCGACTACTGGCCCAAGGACGCCAAGATCATCCAGGTCGACAGCGACCACCGGATGCTGGGCCTGGTCAAGGAGATCTCGGTCGGCGTCTGCGGCGACGCCAAGGCCGCGGCCAAGTCGCTGCTCGACCGGCTCGCCAACCGCGAGATGGCCTGCCGGCACAACGCGCAGGAGCGCCTGGCGGAGATCGAGGGCCAGAAGGGCGCCTGGGAGGAAGAGCTGAGCGCCTGGTCCCACGAGGTCGACGACTGGAGCGTCGAGGTCTCGAAGGACAGCGACGCCATGCACCCGCGCCAGATGCTGCGCGAGCTGGAGAAGGCCATGCCGGCTGACGCCATGGTCTCGACCGACATCGGCAACATCTGCTCGGTCTCCAACAGCTACCTGCGCTTCGCCAAGCCCAACAGCTTCTTCGCGGCCATGAGCTTCGGCAACTGCGGCTATGCCTTCCCGACCATCATCGGGGCCAAGGTCGCCGCGCCCGACCGGCCCGCGGTGGCCTATGTGGGCGACGGCGCCTGGGGCATGAGCTTCGGCGAAATTCTGACCTGCGTGCGCGAGGACATCCCGGTGACCGCCGTCGTGTTCCACAACAAGCAATGGGGCGCCGAGAAGAAGAACCAGGTCGACTTCTACGACACCCGCTTCCTCGGCGTGAACCTGGAGAGCCCGAGCTTCGCCGAGATCGCCCGCGCCATGGGCGCCGAGGGCGTCGTCGTCAACCAGCTGGGCGACGTCGGCGAGGCGCTGGAGAAGGCCTGCGACGCCCAGAAGCAGGGCAAGACCACGATCCTCGAGGTCATGTGCACCCGCGAGCTCGGCGACCCCTTCCGCCGCGACGCCCTCAAGAAGCCGGTCCGCCTGCTGGACAAGTACAAGGACTACACGGTCACCTGACCAGAATTCCACTTCTGCGGCCGTGAGCCATACCGGAAGCCGGTGACGCCAAAACGTCACCGGCTTCTTGGTACTTACTTGCCGGGCGCCAAAGGATGGCCACTGCTGTTCCAGCCCCGCGAAAAATCGCTCTGTCTGATTTTCCGTCCTGGCTGCCGGAACGGTGCTCGCCCTATTCTACCTCCCGGCCGGCGAATCACCGGCTCGACTTCGAACCGAATATCTTGGCGAGACAGGTTTCAACATGAAGCAAGGCCGCTAATGATATGAACAACAAAGAAACAATCGGCTTCGTCGGCCTCGGGAACATGGGCCCCCCCATGGCGCGTTGCTTGGCGAAGGCCGGCCACGGCGTGATGCTCTATGACCTCAGGCGCGCCGCATCGGAGGCCCTGGCAAAGGACGAGGACCGCTTCCGCATCGCCGCGGACGCCGCGGCGCTGGGCCAAGCCTGCGACGTCGTCATCACCATGCTGCCGGATTCCGATGCGGTGCGCCAAGCGGTGCTCGGCGGCGAAGGTCGCCAGGTCGGCGGCCGCCCCGGATTTGCAGGCACTCTCGCGCGCGGCGCCCTGGTGATCGACATGAGCTCCTCGGCGCCGCTCGCCACCCGGGCGCTCGGCGCGGCCCTGCGGGGCCTGGGCGTCGACCTGATCGACGCGCCGGTCTCCGGCGGCGTGCCGCGCGCCCACGACGGCAGCCTGACCATCATGGCCGGCGGCGATGCGGCGCTCGTCGATCGGGCCGAGCCGATCCTCTCGGCCATGGGCACGGTCGTCCGCACCGGCCCTTTGGGTTCGGGCCATGCCATGAAGGCGCTCAACAACTTCGTCTCGGCCGCCGGCCTGCTGGCGGTCTGCGAGGCCTTGATCGTCGCCGAGCGCTTTGGCCTCGACCCGCAGGTGATGAACGACGTGCTCAAGGTCTCCACCGGCCGCAACAACACCACCGACAACAAGGTCGAGCGCTACTTGCTGCCGCGCGCCTTCGATTCCGGCTTCGCGCTCGAGCTGATGCGCAAGGACGTCGGCATGGCCAAGACCCTCGCCGAGGACATCGGATTGGATGCGCCCTGGTTGCGGGCCTGCTGCGCGCTGCTCGACGAGGCGACCCGGGGGCTCGAAGCAGGCGCCGACCACACCGCGGCCTTCGCCTACCTGGAGCGACGGCTGACGGAATCCGCCAAGGCGTAACGAGGCCCGGTCTTCAGCGATCCGTCCAGACCGGCTTGCGCCGAAGATATTTTCGGCAGAAGTTGTGACCGCGGCGCTTGCCACAAGGTCCGCTCTTCCCCGGTGCGCCGACCTAGATCGACGCTCTTCCGCACGGCGGAAAGTGACCCATTCCGGACCATCGGTGACGGCTGTTCTCTATAAAACTACAACCACATCCCACTTTGGTCCTTTCCGCCTGATGGCAACCCGTTCCCCTTCCTAATACGGTATTCTTGTAGATTTTCCCGTCCTTCATGATCACGGCGGTCTGGTCCTTGTCCGCCAGGAGCAGCAAGCATCCCTCGAAATACCTTGGTATTTTCTATTCCGTGATTATCCTACTCATTAAAAGCGGAACTTGACCCCGAGCATGGGTCCGCTGAAGTTCATGTCTTCGAAAGTGTCGCCGTCGTCAGTCTCCCACGCGAGGTGGCGGTAACCCGCAACTACATCAACTTTTTCAAACCTATAGCCGACTCCGGGCCACGCCTGCCAGGTCAGCTTACTGTCTCCAGTCCCAACATCTGCATAGAAGGAGAGATACCACCTTTCACTGAAGGCAATTATCGTTTGGGCACCAATGATGCCGTCCAGAACGTCCTCGGAATCAGAATAATTGATCTTACTCGCCCCAACATCCGCATCGAAATCAACATCCAGTTTAAAGTAGCGTGCACCGGCCAGTAGGTCGAGACGGGTCATTTCATCGTCAATGACACGATAGGCAACGCCGAGAGTAGAAACGAAGCCTTTCAACTTCACATCAACATCAAGCTTTACCGGGATTCCGATGAGATTCGCGGTGGAACTGGTTTCTTCGTGAATACTCCGGTAGAGAATGTCTGCAATCAGCGTCCACCTGCCTTTTTGGGCCGCTAGTGGATCGAATCAGACACTTGGAACCCCAGCCAGGCGCCGAAATGGCCGGAAATCCGGAGTTTAACGCGGACTCAAACGTTTGGTTTTGACCACTAGTATGCCCATGAATCCACCTTCAAGATTATCCAGGAGGTCAGTGAATGAAATATCGATCTCATCGCCTGCTGCAGAGGTCCCTTCAACCCCAGCAGCCCAAAGATAAGCCGAACCGGCAAACTCCCAGCGGTCTTGGCCCGAGTCGGTTTCGGCCTTAGCGGGCAACGCCGTCGCCAAGAAGCAACACAGAACAAAGGCAAGGCCGGTTGTCAAACGCTGTAAATAGCAATTCACTACCAATCGCCTCCAGGTCTTTTCGATATAACCCTCGAGCGGAGCCGTTAGTAAACTCAGGTCAGGCAGCTACACTTCATTCAACCGGTTCCGGATCTGGAAATGTCCAGGTTCCGTTCAGGACTTCCTTCTTCGGCTGATACAACCGCACGATGTAATTCCATCCCGGTACGATAGGCAGGAAGTTGTCCGCCTTGGGATCGCCGCCGAAGTGAATGGTGATGCTGCCGTCTTTGTCCTTCTTGGCGGTGACGTCGTTGAACGAGTAGGCGTTGTATTCGTTGACCGGCATCCAACCTTCCTCGTCGTAGAGGGTCACGGACCAGAAGGCGTCCACCGGGACGTCTTTCGCGGTGAGGGTGTAGGCGGTCTTGCCGTCGTTCTCTTCGGGGAACACATTCACGTAGCTGGCGACCTCTGCCGGCAACCCGCCCCAACCGAGAGCAGCCCCCAGCAGCCAGTAGACCGGGTCCAGATCCTCTTTCTTGCCGAACATCTTTCCAGCATCCGTGACCGTGGCGGCGACCACATTGATTGTGGCCCGCATCTGCTCCACTTCCTCCTTCTTCCAATTGGGCACTTCGAACTTCCCTATATCAGCCTGCTCGATGCTGACCGCATCCTGGAGCCGATGCGCCGCCTTCATATCTTTCTCATCGTTCGGATCCACAAAGGTTCGAATGAGCAGGAACACATATCGCGTGCCGACATTTTCTTCTGTCAGGGTGCCTGTTTTAGGACCGTAGAGACCCCAGATCGAATGATCCTGATTCGCGATCATAATGGACTGATAGCGCCCTTCGGGATCTGGAAGCGTGATCGTGAGTGGAGACCTCAGATCAAACACGCCAAACGAGTAGAGCGTGTCCATGTTGGTCCGAACGGTAACCTGCTTATTTACGTCGTAGTGCTTGCGGTTATGGTTGAACTTTCCAAAGCAGTCGAGTGTCTCGATGTAGCCTTTCATCTGAGAGTCCGATTCGGCCCGGACGTAGTTGTCGGCGGTGACCTGAACGGGATCCTCAGCGTGAGCTGGCGCCAAGGCAAAGATTGAAATCCCCGTAATAAACAAGACCCGCAGGGTGCGCCGCAATTTCGATTGTGTGTTCATGCTTGATTCTCCTTTTATAAATATTTCGAATTCATTCAACCAGTTCAATTTCGTTTAGGGCTTCTGCCCTAGTACCTCCAATAAAACCTCTCC
>JAOUCL010000307.1 GCA_029859805.1 Rhodospirillales bacterium
CTACACGCGCGTGGCGACCGGCATGATCTCGGCGGTGGACAGCCCGCTCGACGATCTGGGCACACGCCGTCGCAAGCGCAGAAAGGCTGGGGGGCGGGCGACCGGGTAACGCCTCGGCCCCATGCCCCGCCCATCGCTCGAGGTCGCGGATATCTTCCGCGACCACGGGGGCGCTTGGCGTCGCGCCCAAGCCGGCCACGTCAGCCTCGGCCAGCTCAAGGTGATGTCGGCCATCGAGCGCTGCCGCACGGCGGCGAGCGGCGGCCATGTCGCGCGCTGCGAGGACTGCGCCCACGAGCGCATCGCCTATAACTCTTGCCGCAACCGCCATTGCCCGAAGTGCCAAGGCGCGGCGGCACGGGACTGGCTGGCCGAGCGCGCGGCCGAGCTTTTGCCCGTCGGCTATTTCCATGTCGTCTTTACACTGCCCGGCCCGATCGCCGACATCGCCTATCAAAACAAGCGCGTGATCTACGACCTGCTGTTCAAGGCGAGCGCCGAGACCATGCTCACCATCGCCGCCGATCCAAAACACCTGGGCGCCAGGATCGCTATCACGGCCGTGCTCCACACCTGGGGTTCGGCCATGACACACCACCCCCACATCCACATGATCGTGCCCGGCGGCGGCCTTTCAAGCGACGGCAAAGCGTGGGTTCCTTGCCGGCCACGTTTCCTCCTGTCCGTACGTGTGCTCTCGCGGCTGTTCCGGCGCTTGCTCCTGGAAAAGCTGTGCGCAGCACACGAGGCCGGCCAGCTGCGCTTCTTCAACGATCACGCAGCCCTTGCCGATGGCGCCGCTTTCGAGCGCCATCTCGAACCCCTGCGCAAGACCGAGTGGGTGGTCTACGCAAAACAGCCCTTCGCCGGGCCGCAGGCCGTGCTCGCCTATCTGTCGCGCTACACCCACCGGGTCGCCATCTCCAATCGACGGCTCCTTTCAGCCAACCGGCGCGGCGTCACTTTCAGGTGCAAAGACTATCGCCTGAAGGGAGCAGCGCGCTACGCGACAATGATGCTGCCCACCCACGAGTTCATTCGCCGCTTCCTGATGCACGTGCTGCCCAAGGGCTTCCATCGCATCCGCCATTACGGCATGCTCGCCAACGGCAATCGCGCCGCCACTGTCGCCCAGGCGCGTCACTTGCTGGCCGTGCCGGGCCACGATCAGGCGCCCGACGCCGAGGGCCCCGAAAAGCCCGACCAGCCGAACCTGCCCACGCATCCTTGCCCCAGCTGCGGCGGCCCCATGAGGATCATCGAAACCTTCGAACCGGGACAGGAACCGCAGCACCAACGATCCCGTGACCCACCCTACTGCCAAGGCACTCGACCATGACAAATATCCGCCACAAGAACCGCCGAGCGTGCCGCAAAGCCGCGGCCACCGGAGCGTTCGCCGCGAGGTCGAAGCCTGCCCTGAGAACCGCCGAAAAATCCCGTGATCAGCGCCATAAAGCTGGCCCAGACCAGGCCAAGGTGTGTCCGCAACGACAAAGCGCTCAAGAAACCGGCGACCAAGCAAAGCCGGGCAGCCACCCCGCCACCGTCAAATCCCCATAGGCCAAACCGGCCCCACCATCGAGCCTAAGCCCCCCGCGATTTCGTGCCTTGGCGCTTCTCGGACGCCTGAAACCACCGCGCCCAACAGACTGCGCCCTGCCGGGCGTCCGAGAAACCTGCACAGATTCGGAAGTTGACAGATGGCGCGACGATCGTGCGCCTCGTTTTCGACGGCACGGCCGCCTTTTTTGCCGATTTACCAGATGGACTAGCCACAAAGGTGGCTGCAGGACGCAAGCGGATTGCACTTCGGTCGATTTCGAGTCACCCTCAACCATCTGAGAGGGTTCCACATGGGGAATCCCGAATAAGGCTTCAAAACAGGACGTGGGAGATTTCGCAATGAACGTGCGAGAATCGGTAAAGCCCGCAGCCTGGGGCGTGATCGGTGGCGCGATCGCTGCAATCGTCATCGGTTTCCTCTGGGGTGGCTGGGTAACGGGCGGAACGGCCGGAAAGATGGAGGCGGCAAGCGCAGAGGGGGCTATCGTCCAAGCATTTACGCCACTCTGCGTTGCCAAAACGGAGCAGCAGCCGGACCAGATCTTGCTCCTGAAGGAGAAGAGCAGCTGGCAGCGCGACGACTTTGTCATCGAGGCCGGCTGGGTCGATAACGTGAGCGAAAAATACCGCTCCGCGGTCGCAGAGGCCTGCGCGTTGACAGTGGTGGAAGGCATGAAAGCAAAATAATATCGATCGGCGACCTGGTGAAAAGTATCAACGCTGATCGGGATTCACTCCAATAGCCGGTCCAATTGGGTCCGATCCGGATCAGGTGCGGATCTGGGGATGAGGCTCGGAAGCCGGTGTTTTTCGAACAGCGCAAGCTTGGGGTGCGCGCCAGCATCAAGGGTTTGAATTATTCAAACCCTCGGACTCTTCAAAACGTGTCCCAAGAAAATATCCCCGAAAACAAAAAAACTTTCGAAATTCTCTACTCCATTTCTCTCATTTTTGATTCTCAGAATATTCTATTAGGGTGTTGTTTCATTTCGCCATTCCATTTTTCCAGCGGGCACGCGCGGGCGAACGCGGTGTCCTCCGGCGAACTCCCTGCGTTCCCGCTGGGACTCGCGGGTCATTGACATCTCCAGGATACTCTGCGCCTTTCCCGAATACGTGATGCCTTCGTTTGGTGCTACCTGAATGACCGGTACGCCGATTTGTCTGGTTATCCACTGACAATGTGGACGTTAAACCGACCGCGCCATCGCATGGTGTGAGGCGCGGAATTATTTCCCCGCGTTATGCAATGAAGCTGAAGATTGAGGACGTCCTAAAGGCGATTACCGATGCCTTGGCTCAGGGCGCTGAACCGCAAGAACGAAACAGGCTGGCGATCCGAAAGGTCCGCGAGGCCCACGCAAACCTGACTGAGCGCGAGGCTTCTTTAGCGATTCAAACTGCTTGCGCAATGGAGCCGAAGCTTGAGGCCCTGATCCGGAAGTCGATTGCCAATGCCTGGGCCGCTGGCGCTGACACGCTAGAAGCAAATGGGCTAGCGATCCGAAAGGTCCGCGAGGCCTACGCAAACCTGACTGAGCGCGAGGCTTCTTTAGCGATTCAGATTGTGCGTGCGACGACGCGATAGCATGACTATGGACGGCTGGTTATCCACTCACTTACGTTAGCGTTGCGTGACCGGAACCGCTATTCGAATGCCCGTCGAGCGCGCCTTGATGTGAGCTGTCAAAAAGAACTGGAACTGATAACCGTCGGAGTCCGCTCAGGGTCATCTTTCCCCGTTCAAGCCGCATCCAGTCGAAGTCTGGTGTCAGGGGTAAAGCGGTCAAGATCAGTGTTTGCTCGAACCACTGACTTGATGATCCACACTACGCACGGAAGGGCGTTACCACACTGGGGTAGCCTCCCTCACGCCGCCTTCGCGTCCTGCCGCTCCCGCACGATCCCCAAAATCTCGTGGGCGGCTTGCGGGATGTTCGTTCCCGGGCCGTAGATGGCGCTGACGCCGCGCTCGATTAGGAAATCGTAGTCTTGTGGCGGGATGACGCCGCCGCAGATGACGACGATGTCTTCGGCGCCGGCCTTCTGGAGGGCCTCGGCGAGGGCCGGGACCAGGGTCTTGTGGCCGGCGGCCTGGGACGAGATGCCGATCACGTGGACGTCGTTCTCGACGGCCTGGCGGGCGGCCTCCTCCGGCGTCTGGAAGAGCGCGCCCACGTCGACGTCGAAGCCGATGTCGGCAAACGCTGTCGCGATGACCTTGGCGCCGCGGTCGTGGCCGTCCTGGCCGAGCTTGACGACCAGCATGCGGGGGCGGCGGCCGGCTTGTTCGGCGAAGGCCTCGACCTCGTTCTGGATCCGCTCGAAGCCCTCGTCGCCCTCGTAGGCCGCGCCGTAGACGCCGGAGACGCTGTGGGTCGCCGCGCGGTGGCGGGTGTAGACGGCTTCGAGGGCGTCGGAGACCTCGCCGACGCTGGCGCGGGCGCGGCTCGCCTCGACGGCGAGCGCCAACAGGTTCCCCTCGCCGCTTTCCGCCGCCTTGGTGAGCGCGTCGAGCGCGGCCTTGCAGCGGGCGGCGTCGCGGCCCTTGCGCACCTTCTTTAGGCGGGCAATCTGGGTCTCGCGCACTTTCGTGTTGTCGATCTCCAGGGTCTCGTGCTGCTCCTGGGTCTCGGCGCGGTACTTGTTGACGCCGACGACGACCTCCTCGCCGCGGTCGATGCGGGCCTGGCGGCGGGCCGCCGATTCCTCGATGCGCCGCTTGGGCAGGCCCGTCGCGACCGCCTTGGTCATGCCGCCGAGTTCTTCCACCTCGGCGATCAGCTTGCGCGCCTCTTCCGCCATGCTGGCCGTCAGGCTCTCGACGTAGTAGCTGCCGGCCAGCGGATCGACGACATTCGTGACCCCGGTCTCGTGCTGCAGGATGAGCTGGGTGTTGCGGGCGATGCGCGCGGAGGTCGGGGTCGGCAGCGCGATCGCCTCGTCGAAGGAGTTCGTGTGCAGCGACTGGGTGCCGCCGAGCGTCGCGGCCAGCGCCTCGAAGGCGGTGCGCACGACGTTGTTGTAGGGGTCCTGCTCGGTCAGGCTGACGCCCGAGGTCTGGCAGTGGGTGCGGAGCGCCAGGCTGATCGGGTTCTTGGGCTTGAACTGCGCCATGATCTCGGCCCAGAGCAGGCGGGCGGCGCGCAGCTTCGCGACCTCCATGAAGAAGTTCATGCCGATGCAGAAGAAGAACGAGAGGCGCGGCGCGAAGGCGTCGACCGCGAGGCCCTTGGCAAGCGCGGCGCGCACGTACTCCAGGCCGTCGGCCAGCGTATAGGCGAGCTCCTGTACGCAGGTCGCGCCGGCCTCCTGCATGTGGTAGCCGGAGATCGAGATCGAGTTGAAGCGCGGCATCTCCTTGGCCGTGTATTCGATGATGTCGGCGACGATGCGCATCGAGGGCTCGGGCGGGTAGATGTAGGTGTTGCGGACCATGAACTCCTTCAGGATGTCGTTCTGGATGGTCCCGGCGAGCTTCGCGCGAGGCACGCCCTGCTCCTCGCCGGCGACGATGAAACCCGCCAGCACCGGCAGGACCGCCCCGTTCATGGTCATGGAGACCGTCATCTGGTCGAGCGGGATGCCGTCGAAGAGGATCTTCATGTCCTCGACCGAATCGATCGCCACGCCCGCCTTGCCGACGTCGCCGACGACGCGCGGGTGGTCCGAGTCGTAGCCGCGGTGGGTCGCGAGATCGAAGGCGACCGAGAGGCCCTTCTGGCCGCTCTTCAGGCCCGCCTTGTAGAAGGCGTTCGAATCCTCGGCGGTGGAGAAGCCGGCGTACTGGCGGATCGTCCAGGGCCGGCCGGCGTACATGGTGGCGCGCGGGCCGCGCAGGTAGGGCGGAAAGCCCGGCAGCCCGGACAGCATCTCCAGGCCCTCCAGGTCCTCGGCGGTATAAAGCGGCTTGACGGCGATGCCCTCGGGCGTCCGCCAGACTAGGCCGTCCGGACCGGCGCCCTTCAGCTCCTTTTCCGCCAGCGCCCGCCAGTCGTCCAGGGTCCGTTTCGGAAAATCGGCCATGTGCCTTTCCCCACCCGGTCTATGCTGCGATGCAAGATACTCGGCGGGACGGGTCGAGTCCATGGAGTGGCCAGCAGCGGCCAGGGGAGCGAAAAAAAGAGCCTCACCACAGAGACACAGAGAAACAGGGTTCACCACAAAGTCACAAAGGCACGAAGAAGAACATCACGGCCTTTTGGTTTGCGCGCTCCGCCTGCCGAGCTATTGT
>JAOUCL010000074.1 GCA_029859805.1 Rhodospirillales bacterium
GCCTATTGGGTTTCTTGGGTCTCGAGGGGCGCGGCGGGGCCACCTTGACCGGGCGCGGCGGGCGACTCTGCGGGCGGTTCGTCGGGGTTCTGCCACTTGCCGGCGGGGGCCGCGCCGCCGGCCGGCGTTCCGTCCAGGACCGCCGGCTTCCGGACGATGCGGGTGTACTCGTTACCGTACTGGACGAGAACCGGCGTGCCGTTCTGCATCGGCACCTCCTCGTCCTCGCGGTTCTGCACCAGGGTGACCACGCGCCCGTCGTCCAGGCGGACCATGTACTCGATCCCCTCCCCGCTGCGCGCCGAGTCCTCGGCAAGATAGCCTATGCCCGCGCCGACAATGGCACCCAAGATGGTCACCAGGCCACTGACATTGCTGTTGCCGACCGCGACACGGCTGGTCGTGGCGCCGGCAGCCCCGCCGGCGACAGCGCCATAGCCCGAGTTGGCTCCGCCCTTGACCTCGACGATCCGCGACGACAGGACGGTGCCCTCGGAGGTTTCGATGATCTGCCCGACGTCGCCGGAATTGTAGCGCGACGAGGTCGAACTCGCACAGCCGGCGGCCAGGAAGGCCAGGGCGGTGGCTGCAACTATTCGTATCCCGAAATGCATGGCATCGATACCCAGAAATGGACTATATCGCCTTGCGAAGCCGTGTGCCAGTTTTCGTTTCCGGGCCCGGCCGGCCCCGGAATCGGGCCGTATCCGTGGGCCTGCGTTGAAGGCCGCCCCAGGATCGGGCACTATGGGCCGGTAGGGTGAACAATGCGTAACGACCCCTGGTTTGCGTTGAATGAGGATCATGAAGATCGCGGCAGCCGCCCAGGCAGGCCCTTGTCGGCCATGACACGGTTCCTGGCCGCCTTGCTCTTGGGCCTGGTCTGCCTTGCCGGCGAACCGCGTGCCGGCGAGGACCCGCGCGATGCGGCCATGGTCGCCGCCCTGGTCAAGCAGACGCTGGAGTTCGAGCGGACGGGAACGGACCTGCCGTGGTCCAACCCGGAGACCGGGTCTCGCGGCGTGATACGGGTCGAGCGGACCTACAACCTCGACTCCGATATGCCCTGTCGCGACTATACCCGGACAACCCGGCGACCGGACGGCGAACGGAGCACCACGCGCGGCACGGGCTGCCGCATGGGCGACGGGCGCTGGTTCCTCGACGAGTCGCCGGGCGCCGAGGCCGCCCCGGCGTCCAAGGCGCCCCCAGCTGCGGCCGCCGCCCCCGCGGGCCGAAAGGACGAGGCGGCCGCGGCCTTGTCACCGAAAGCGCCAAAGGCGGAAGTCCCCGCGGTCCCGGCACCGGCCGGCGAGGATAAGGCCGAGGCGACGGGCCGGGACAAGCCGGCCGGCGGGACTGAGGCCGAGGTGCGCGCTCCCGCGCCGCCGCCGGCCAAGCCGAAGGTCCTGGCTCCCGACTACACCTTGCCGTCGAGGTCGGCGCTCTGAGACGCGCCGGCCCGGAACAGCGCCGCAAGAATAGCGGCACCTCGCCGGAGAGGCGAAGGCGGCCGTGTCCGCGGCCGGTGAAGGTCGTTGTTCCGCAGCCATCCTGCGGGCTGTAGACTGGCGTTCGAGTTGGACGCCGAGGCGAGGCCGGAATCGGCCGCAACCTGGAGCCAGGCCTTGAACGATTCGAACGGCGAGGGCGCGATGCCGGACGAGCAGCAGCACCGCGGCGCGGAGGGCGGAATGCCCGATCCCTACCCGCCGACGGTGCGGGTCGAGCGGTCGACCGTGGCGGCGTTACTCGCCGATTCCGCGCCCGCCCCCACGGTTAGGCCCGGGGAGGTCGCGAAGGCGCGATCTCGGCCCTGGGTCTGGCTGGTGCTGCTCGCGCTTGTCGCCGGCGTCGCTTCGGCCGGCTGGTTCGGCTGGCCGCTGTACCAGCGCTATTTCAAGACGACGTGGATCGTCGATGCCTCGGGCGGCGGGGATACCCTGACCATTGCCGAGGCCGTCTCGCGCGCCCCGGACTCCGCCACGGTCCTCGTGCGCCCGGGGACCTATGCCGAAAGCCTCGAGCTGGACCGGCCGGTGCACCTGAAAGCGGCCGAAACCGGCGACCAGGCGCCGCTCGTCGCGCCGCCCGAGGGACCCTGCGTCGTGGCCAGGGCCGCGGCCGGCTCCATCGTGGGCCTGCGCCTGCGGGGTGCCGCGCCTGCCGAGGCGGGGCCGCCGGAGGCGGTGCCGTGCCTCGATATCGTGGCCAGCGGCGTGCTGGTCGAGGGCAACGAGATCGAGAGCCCCTCCGGGCCCGGAATCCACCTGCGCGACGGCGCGGCGCCGACGATCCGCACCAACACGATCACCGGGGCCGGCGGTCCGGGCGTTCTCGTTTCCGCCGGCGCCCGCGGCGCCATCCTCGACAACACGATCGAGGGCACCGGAGGGTCGGGAATCGTCGTGCGCGGCGGCTCGGCGCCCGAGATCATCGGCAATGTCATCGCCGACAGCGGGGCCGCTGGCGTACTCTTCGCCGAGGCGGCCGGCGGGCGCTTCGAGAACAACGTCATCAGGTCGAGCGCCGGCTCCGGCATCGAGATCGGGACGAGCGCGGACCCGGTGGTCACGGGGAACCGGATCGAGTCGGCCGGCCAGGCGGGGATCTTCGTCTACGACCTGGGCAAGGGGCGGTTTCGCGACAATGCAATAGTTTCCAGCGGCTATTCCGGGCTGGTGATCGCCGCGGGCGGCGCCCCCGACTTCGCGACCAACCTGGTCCGCGACAGCGCGGAGCACGGTATACTGGCGATCGGCCGTGGCGGCGGCGTCATCGACGACAACACCGTCCGCGACAACAAGGGGCACGGGATCGCGCTGGCAAAGGACACGGATGTCGAGCTCGGCGAGAATACGCTGGAGGGCAACAAGGAGCCGCAGGTCCTCGACGGCTGGGTGACCGGGTTCTAGGTGCGGGCGGCTGCGTCATGCCGTCCGGTATGGGCAGGCCATGGAGGTGGAGCTGAAGATTTACGTCATCGGGCGCAGCGCCTTCGCCGATATCGTCCTGGCCGACGAGTCGGTGGCGCCCCGTCATGCCGAGGTGGTCGTGGCCGACGACGGCCGCTATCACGTCACGGACTGTGCGACCGCGACCGGGACGTGGCGGCGCATTGCGGCGCCGGAGAGCGGCGACGCCGTGGCGCCGCCCCTGTGGGAGCCTGTGCGGCAGGCCTTCGTTCTGGACGACGAGCCGCTCAGGCTGGGTGAGCACCTGTGTACGCTGAGGGACCTGCTGGGCATGGCGGCAGAGAGCGCCGCCACCCCCGGCGTGCAACCCGCCGTGCCGGCGGCGTCTGCCGGCGAGGCGGCTCCGCGCGTGCGCGGGCGCGTCGAGCGCGACGCCAAGACCGGCGAGATCGTCCGCAAGAGGCCTTAGGCGATGGTGGGACTGGCAGAGCAGCAGGACCGAAACGGCGCCGCCGGGCGGCCGCGCGTTCGGCGCGTCTTCAGCCACCCGGTCATCCTGATCCTGTGCCAGGCCTCGGCGGTCCTGGCGATCTACCTGATGGACGCATTCCTGCCCGACGGCGCCGCGGCGATCCTGATCGACCGGGAGCGCTCGACCTACCCGGCGACAGTCCAGAACCTCATGTGGCTGGTCTTTGCCCTCGGCGTGGGCGAGCTGATCGTGCGGCTGCGCGACGCGCGGGCCGAGCAGGGCCAGCTGCGCATCGGCTATCTGCCGGAAGACGAAACCACGATCCTTCAGGCGCCGGAGCTGCGCAGCCTCTATGCGACGACGCGCGCGGAGATCGGTGCCGCGGGACGATCCCGCGGCCGGTTCCTGCCGCGCCTGATCCAGCGGGTGGTCACGCAGTTCCAGACCAACCAGTCGCTCGACCAGGCCAACGCGCTCTTGAACTCCAGCCTGGAGTTGTTCCTGCATGAGATCGACTTGCGCTACAGCATGATCCGCTACGTGGTCTGGGCGATTCCGACCCTCGGCTTCATCGGCACGGTGATCGGCATCTCGCTGGCGCTCGCCTTCGCGGGCTCGGCCGATCTGCAGGACCCGGCGCTGCTTGCCGAGCTGACGACGCGGCTCGCCGTCGCCTTCAACACCACCCTGCTCGCCCTGGTCATGTCGACGGTCCTCGTGCTCGTGCAACACGCGGTCCAGGCCCACGAGGAGAAGGCGCTCAACGACGCGGGGCAGTACTGCCTCGACCACCTGATCAACCGGCTCTACGTGGGGTGAGGCGGCGATGCTGGTCCGGCCGAGACAGTCCCTCGAGGTGCTGAGCATCTCCTCGCTCGACCTCTTCGCCTCGGCGCTGGGCGTGTTCATCCTGATCGCGATCCTGATGTTCCCCTACTACCTGCGCCAACCCTCGATCGAGCAGGACCTCGCCGGCGCTAGGCAGGAGCTGTCGGCCGCCGGCCTGTCGGCCAGCGCGGCGCGGCAAAGCGCGCAAGCGGCGGCCGAGGAGCGGGCCCAGGCCGAGGCCGAGCTGGCGCGGGCGCGCGAGGCGCTGCGCCGGGCCGAGGCCCTGGCGGCGGCGGCGACGGGGACGCTGGCCGAAACGGCGCAGGACGCGGCGGCGGCGAAGCAGGAGCTGGGCGCGCTCGGCAGGAAGGTGGCCAGCCTGGCGATCATCGACCTGGACCTGGTCTTCGTGATGGACACCACGGGCAGCATGAAGAACGAGCTGCGGGACATCCAGGTGAACCTCAGCGGCATCATCCGGGTGCTGCACCGCCTGGCGCCCACGCTCCACGTCGGCTTCGTGGCGTTCAAGGACAAGCCGGCAAAGCAGATCATCCGGACCTTTCCCATGGCGCCGATGACCACGGCGAACCTGGAGCTGATGCTCGGCTTCGTCCAGGACCTGCGGGCGCGCGGCGGCGGCGACGTTCCGGAACCCGTCGATCAGGCCCTGCGGGAGGCGGTGGCCATGGCCTGGCGGAGCGAGGCCCGGGGCAAGATCATCGTCATAGGCGACGAGCCCGCGCACGCGCCCAACTGGAGCCGCACCTTCGAGATGGCCGCCGCTTTTCAGAACGACCTTCCCGAGGACGCCTTGCCGCGCAGCGTGTCGACGATCTTCTCCGGGCAGAAGCCGCGCGCGAAGGACTTCTTCGAGCGCCTGGCGCGCGCCGGCGGGGGCGAGTTCGCGGCGCACCGCGGGCAGATGATCGAGAGCGTCCTGCTCTCGGTGCTGCATCCGCGCGCCGGGCGCGGCGACTAGGGCGGCCAAGATGAGCGGATTCGACGATCGCAACGAACCGCCCCTGGCCGAGGGCTGGAGCCTGGAGGGCGCCGACGGCGAGGGCCGCGAGATCAGGCTGGTGCTCGGCGAGGACGAGCTGGCGAAGGCCTATCTGGGCCTGACCATCGGCCGCCACCCCCAGCTCTCACACCGCACGATCGACGACCCGACGGTCTCGCGCCGCCATCTGCGCATCGGCCTGCGCAGCGGCGAGCTGTTCGCCGAGGATGTCAACTCGCTGAACGGCACCCTGCTCGACGGGCAGGAGCTGATGCCGTTCCAGGCGGTCGTGCTGCGCGAGGAGCAGACCCTGACGCTGGGCCGCTCGGTCCTGCGGGTGCGGCGGACCGGCGATCGGCCGCGGCGGCTGCCATGAAGCGGCCGAACCGGACCCTGTCGATCTTCACGCTGTCGGCGCTCGACGTGCTGGCCGTGGCGACCGGCACCTTCGTGCTGATCGTCGTCCTGCTCATGCCCTACTACCGGAAGAGCTTCGATGCCCAGGCCGATATCGAGGAGGTCCGGGTCGAATCCGCGAGCGTGACGGCCGAGGCCGAGGCGCTGCAGCGGGCGGCAGCGCGCGACCTTGCCGCCGCGGCCGAGGCGCGCGCGGCGGCCGCGCGCCTCGAACGCGCCGCGGCCGAGCTCCAGGGGGCGACGTCGGATCAACAGGACCAGGTCCGCGCCGCCGAGGCGGAGACGGCGGCGCGCCTGCGGCGCATCGAGGAGATGCGCAAACTCGCCGAGCAGCGCGTCGTCGAGGAGCTCGACCTGATCTTCGTGGTCGACACGACCAGGAGCATGAAGCCGGTGCTTGACGAGCTGGCGATTTCGATGAAGAGCATCGTGCGGATCCTCGAGCGGCTCGTCCCGTCGGTGCGGATCGGCTTCGTCGCCTACCGCGATCGGGACGCGGGCGTGAAGCCGCTTATCGTCCTGCACCTGACGGCCACCGATCAGGGCCTCGAGCGCCTGTTGCGCTTCGTCTCCAACCTCGAGATCTCGCCGCGCGGCAGCCAGACCCTCGAGGAGGACATGTACCTCGGGCTGACGCGGGCGCTTTCCATGCGGCTTCGGCCCGACGCCAAGCAGTCGGTCGTCGTGATCGGCGATGCCGCGGCCCATCCTTGGGAGGCGTCGAAAACCCTGAAGCGCGCCAAGCGCTTCGCACGCCCCGGCACGCGAAAGAGCCTGTCGGCCCTGTACGTGTCGACCCCATCGTCCCGCAGCTTCGGCGACACCGGCCGCGGCTTCTTCGTCGACCTCGCGGCGGCCGGCGGCGGCGAGTTCTCGGACCATTCGGGACGGATGATCGAGAGCGTCCTACTCTCGGTCTTGATCGACTGACCCAAAAAAGGTGTCAGGAACCTTTTTATAGAAATTTCTCCCATGTCTAATATGTTGGAAACTCGCATTAATTTATGGAAAAAAGGTTCCTGACACCTTTTTTTTCGTCATCCGACGCGGAGCACGCCCATCATGCCGGCGGCCATGTGCTCCAGGATGTGGCAGTGGAACAGCCAGTCGCCGGGGTTGTCGGCGACGAAGGCGATCTCGACCTTTTCGCGGGGCGCGACCAGCACCGTGTCCTGCCAGATCCCGTGGGGCACCGGCCGGCCGTCGCGCGTCAGCACCCGGAAGCTGTGGCCGTGGAGGTGCATCGGGTGGTCGAAGGCGGTCTCGTTGACGAGCTCGATTACGGCGCTCCGGCCGCGCTTCAGGGTCACCAGCGGCTCCATCTCGATGCGGTCGGCGACGATGCCGTTCAGCGCCCAGACCTTGCCCTCTTGGGCGATCTCGCGCAGGCCCAGGGTTTGGCCGCGGAAGGTCGCGCTCGCCAGGCCGCCCATGGCGCCACCGCCCAGCACGATACGCTGGCGGAGCGCCGTGCCGAGCTCGGGCGCCGGCAGCGGGTTGGCGGGCAGGGCGACCGGCGCGTCGAGCGGGCTTTCGCGCAGCGGCGGCCCCGCCTCGTAGGCGAGCTCCAGCAGGCGGTAGGCGAAGCGCTGGTAATGGTCGTCGACCACCGCGAAGCGCTCGCCGGGCCGGCCCGACAGGTCGAGCACGAGGTCCGCGCGCATGGCGGGGCCGAGCACGATCCGCCCCCCGGGCAGCTCGTGCGGCGCGCACGGCTGACCGTCCAGCGCGATCAGCCGGGGCGCGTGGCCGGTGAACTTGAGCGCGAAGAAGCGGGCGTTCGCGGCGTTGATCAGGCGCAGGCGGATACGCTCGCCGGCCCGGACCGGGAAAGTCTCGGGGATGGCCCCGTTCACGGTTACCGTGTTGCCGATGCGCCCACTGTGCGTGTGGTCGTGGAAGTTGTCGAAGTCCTCGACGATCGCCGCCTCTTGCGTCATGCGCCAGTCGTCCAGGACCCAGACCACCTCGCGGTCGACCCGGATCGGCTCCGGCTCCTCGACGATCAGAGGGCCGTAGAGGCCGCGGCCGACCTGCTCGACCGAGCCCTGGTGCGGGTGGTACCAGTAGGTGCCGGCGTCGGGCAGGTCGAACTCGTAGGCGAAAACCTCGCCCGGCGCGACCGGCGCCTGGGTCAGCTCGGGCACGCCGTCCATGGCGTTCGGGACTCTGAGACCGTGCCAATGCACCGTGCTGCTCTGGGGCAGCCGGTTGTCGAAGGCGACGGAGAGGCGCCCGCCCTGGCGGACCCGGAGCTCGGGCCCCGGCACCCGTCCGCCGTAGCACCAGACCTCGGTCTCAGGGTAGGACGGGCCGACCAGCTGGACCCGGCCGGGCTTGGCGGTCAGGCGCCCGGACACGGCCGCGGCGGCGGGCGGCAGGCCGAGCACGCCCGCCAAGGCAGCGCCGGCCCCGGCCAGCAGGACCTCGCGGCGGTTGAACTCAAGCTTGGGATGCGGCAAGAGAGACGTCCTCCTTTGCCGCAGATATGCGCCCTCCGGCCGGTCCGGACAAGACCGGCGCCCGTGAGGCCTGTCAGTCGAGCGGTTTCGCAAGCGTAAAGGCGCCGCGCAGCTCGCCGAGCTTGAAGCCGGTGGCTTGGTCCTCGGGATAGGCGGCGCGGATGCGTGCCGCCAGCTTCGGATCGATGTCGCTGCCGTGACAGGTGAGGCAGAGCTCGCCCGTGGGGATCGCCTTCATGTAGCGGAAGTCCTTGCGCGCCTCGGCCCCGATTTGCTCCAAGGCATTCTCCATCTTGGCCAGCGGCTCGCCGGCCGCGGCGCGCTCGAGGAACTCGTTCAGCACGGCGCTTTCCACCGAGTCCGGCGCGTTGGCCGGGTTGCGCAGCCTGAGCGCGGTGCGGCCGACCTGCCAGCCGGTCTCGGCCGAGAGCGTGGCCGCGATCCTCGGCGCCGCGTCCTTGCACACGCCGATTGCGTGCTCGAAGCCCTCTTCGCCAACCGCCTTTTTCAGCTCGCCCTTGAGCTCCCCGGCGAAGCGCTTGACGATTTGGCGCGCCGTCGTCAGGTCGGTGGACGCCTCAGCGGCGGCTGACGGCGCCGGCCAGGCGCCCGCCAGCAAGACGGCGATTCCCATCATTGCGGCTCGGTTCATCTGCGGTACCTCCTCAGTCGGATCAGGCCGAACCTAGAGCGCAGCGATCCCGCGGCCATTGATCTGCGTCAAAGGCCGGCCCCATGCCCGGGCGCCCGGCCGGTCACTGCATGACCTTGGGGCCCTTGATGTCGACCGGGCCGGCCTCGGGCAGCACGCCCAGGCGCCGGGCGACCTCCTGATAGGCCTCCTCGACCTTGCCCAGGTCGCGGCGGAAGCGGTCCTTGTCCAGCTTCTCCTGGGTCTCGACGTCCCACAGGCGGCAGGAATCCGGGCTGATCTCGTCGGCCAGGACGATGCGCATCTCCTCGTTCTCCCAGAGCCGGCCGAATTCCAGCTTGAAGTCGACCAGCTTCAGGCCCACGCCCATGAACAGGCCGGAGAGGAAGTCGTTGACCCTGAGCGACATCTGCATGATGTCGTCGAGGTCCTGGGTCGCGGCCCAGCCGAAGGCGGTGATGTGCTCCTCGCAGATCATCGGGTCGCCCAGCTCGTCGTTCTTCAGGTAGTACTCGACGATGGAGCGGGGCAGGGGCGTGCCCTCGTCGGCGCCGAAGCGCTTGCAGAAGTTGCCGGCGGCGATGTTGCGTACGACGACCTCGATCGGGATGATCTCCACCTCGCGGACCAGCTGTTCGCGCATGTTGAGCCGGCGCACGAAGTGGGTCTGAATGCCGATCTCGGCCAGGCGCACCATCAGGTACTCGGAGATCCGGTTGTTGAGCACCCCCTTGCCGGTGATGGTGCCCTTCTTCTGGTTGTTGAAGGCGGTGGCGTCGTCCTTGAAGTACTGCACCACGGTGCCGGGCTCCGGTCCCTCGAACAGCACCTTGGCCTTGCCCTCGTAGATCCGCCTGCGTCGCATGGTGTTCAACCCTTCCCAAGAGGCCGGCGCGACAGGGGTATCGTCCGGCACAAAACCCAGCTTAACCGATATAGCGACCGGCGGGGGGCAAAACAACGCGCGGCGGGTTTCCGCCGGCCCGGCTCAGAGATCGACCGGCTGGTAGCTCTCCCGGTCCGGCCGGCCGGGGGCGAAGAGCCAGACCGGGGGACGGGGTTGCGCCGCCAGGGTGCGGGGCGCGGCCGGCAGGGCGATGAGCGAGCTGGAGACCGTGCCGAAGCCCTGGTCGGAGACGATGGTCATGGCGGCGAAGGGGTCGTCGGCCGGCGTGCCCTGTCGGCTTGTCAGGATTTGCTGCCAGCTCCGCCAGTCGCCGGCCTCCGGGTTCGGCGCCGCCGTAGCACGGAATTGCGGCAGGTAGCCGCCGATGCGCGGGCTCGTCTCGTCGTTCAGGTCGCGCGCGGTCAGCATGGAGAGGCCCGGCGGCAGCTCGAAGACCTCGACCCGGCCCGGGGCCTCTTCGCCCAGGTTGCGCAGCCAGAAGGCGCGTTCGGCGTCGGCGACCAGCAGGTTGAAGCTGCGGTAGGCGGCGGCCTCGAGGTGGGCCAGCGCCCGGGCCGCCTCGGCCGCCTCGGCATGGTCGAGCGCCTCCAGCACCAGCTCGCCGCGGCTGCGCTTGCCCGCCTGGGGGCCGAGCGAGCCCATGCGGTTCAGGATGCCGGCCAGCAGCCCGTGGTCGTTCAGGCCCAGCCACGTGCCGCCGGCCTCCCGGTCCAGGCCGGCGACGACCTCGGGCCGGTCCGGCCAGTGGCGGCCGGGCGCCAGCCACGGCCGGTCCGTCATTTCGTCGCGGTTGGCGGCCAGGATCACCGGCCAGTCGTGGCCCGGGCGGCGCAGGATGACGGTCGTGCACATGGCTGTCTGGCGGACCTCCCGAACTGGCGGTTTCCCTCGGTGGAGCGAGCCGTTATAAGGTGGAATCGCGCGCGGCGCACTGCCATATATCGCTCGACGCGCAGGCAGCAGGAGGCCCCAGCCCATGACCACGTTCAACAAGCGCGAGAAGGCGTTCGAGGACAAGTACAAGCACGACCAGGACCTTCAGTTCAAGGTCGAGGTGCGGCGCAACAAGCTGCTGGGCCTGTGGGTCGCCGAGCTCCTGGGCAAGGCCGGGGACGAAGCCGAGGCCTACGCCAAGGAGGTGGTCTCCTCCGACTTCGAGGAGCCGGGCGACGCCGACGTCGTGCGCAAGGTGCAGGGCGACTTCGAGGCCGCCGGCACCGACTTCTCCGAACACCGCCTGCGCAAGAAGATGGACGAGCTCCTGGTGGTCGCCAAAGCGCAGGTGATGGAGGAGTAGGGGCGGACGGCGCCTGTCCCTCTTTCCCGGGCCGCCGGCAACCGGCATCGAAAAAGGGGTGGCTTAAGGTACGCCCGTCTGCCGGCTCCAGCTTACGCCGCATAGATTCGCTGCACCCCAGCACGCGGACGTTAGTTCGGGCGACTCAATATCGAGAGAAATGACCCCAGGCCGGCCTGCGGGTTGTCGGCTTTGTCGCCATGAGGGGTGCGGCCGACGCGGGTTAAGCGTTCACTGCGCCGCAGTGTCGCTGTTCGAAGACTGCGGCGCTGCCCAGCTCCAATGATCCAGCTCGAAGTGCGCTTTCGCACATCCGCATCCCGTGGCAACATGCGACAATCCAATCGAGAACACCAAGAAGCTCTCGCCGAGGGGTGCGCTGAGCCCGAGAGGCGTGGTCTTTCGTCTCAAAGCCGACACATCAGCGCGCGTGCGAGCGGTCTGCCTTGGCGCGAGGCAAGAGGGGAGGACAGCATGCTTTGCACGCAGAAAACATCCCGCTTGGCCCTGGCCCTCTTGGCCACGACCATGCTCACGCAGCCGGGCCCGGCCCGCGCCGCGCCTGGCGACGCCCTCGGACCCGAGTTCCAGGTCAATACATTCACCTTAGGTGATCAAGTGCTCCCGGCCGTGGCGATGGACGCCGACGGCCACTTCGTCGTGGCATGGGAAGGTTACGGATCGAGCGAGTTGAAAGGCATCTTCGCCAAGCGCTTCGATGCCACGGGCGTGGCCCAGGGGTCCGAGTTCCTAGTCAATAGCTTCACTACGAACAATCAAAACTGGTCGGCAATTGCCATGGACGCCGACGGCGACTTCGTCGTGGCGTGGGAGAGCCGTGACCAGGACGGCAGCCTTTACGGCATCTTCGCCCAGCGCTTCGACGCCGCGGGCGTGGCCCAGGGATCCGAGGTCCAGGTCAACACCTTCT
Organism: Rhodospirillales bacterium; assembly: GCA_029859805.1. Lineage (GTDB taxonomy): Bacteria > Pseudomonadota > Alphaproteobacteria > Kiloniellales > JAKSDN01 > CAMYKD01. Next base: position 11,885 of record JAOUCL010000074.1, read on the forward strand.
CTACCAGCGCTCAACGATTGCCGGCCGTGGCCATGGACACCGACGGCGACTTCGTCGTGGCATGGACGAGCTACGAACAGGATGGCAGCGACTGGGGCGTATTCGCCCAACGCTACGACGCCGCGGGCGTGGCCCAGGGGCCCGAGTTCCAGGTCAACACCTTCACTACGGGTACCCAGTGGTTTCCGGCCGTGGCCATGGACGCCGACGGCGACTTTGTCGTGGCATGGGAAGGTTGGATCGGGCGAGGCTAATGGCATCTTCGCCCAACGCTACGACGCCGCGGGCGCGGCCCAGGGACCCGAGTTCCAGGTCAATACCTTCACGGCGTTCGATCAAGCTTTCCCGGCCGTGGCCATGGACGCCGACGGCGACTTCGTCGTGGCGTGGCAGAGCCCTCAGGACGGCAGCTTTCGCGGCGTATTCGCCCAACGCTACGATGCCGCGGGCGTGGCCCAGGGTCCAGAGTTCCAGGTCAATACCTTCACCACTGGCGATCAGGCCGATCCGGCCGTCGCCATGGACGCCGACGGCGACTTCGTCGTGGCGTGGGCGAGCCGTGACCAGGACGGCAGCCTGTATGGCATCTTCGCCCAACGCTACGACGCCGTGGGCGTGGCCCAGGGGTCCGAGTTCCAGGCCAATACCTTCACGACGGACCATCAAGCAGTTCCGGCCGTCGCCATGGACGCCGACGGCGACTTCGTCGTGGCGTGGGCGAGCGCGTTCCAGGACGACAGCCTCGACGGCGTTTTCGCCCAGCGCTACGACGGCGTCGAGCGGGTCGAGGGCGACTTCGACGGCGACGGCAACGCCGATCTCCTGTGGCGCAACGTCAGCACCGGCAACACCGTCATCTGGTTGATGGAGGGCACGGCCAAGCTGGCCGCGCAGCCGATCGGCGTGGTGCCGCCGGTCTGGCAAGTCGTTGCCACCGGCGACTTCAACGGCGACGGCAAGGCCGATATCCTGTGGCGTCACACCGGCAACGGCAGCACGCTCGTCTGGCAGATGGACGGCTTCACGAAAGTCGCCGCGGTCGGGATCGGCAATCCGCCACTTGTATGGGTGGTCGAGAAGCTGCGGGACACCAACGGCGACGGCATCTCGGACATCTTCTGGCGCAACAGCACGACCGGGAGGACGTTGGTCTGGCAGATGCTCGGCTTCACGAAGGTGGCGACGGGCGGCACCGGCGGCGTGAACGCGGTCTGGGAGGTACAGTAGGCACGCAAGGCCACCTTGCCCAGCGGCATTGTGGCCGCATTATAGCGGCGCGATTCAGGGGTACGGGAAGGCACCCGTTTCGGTGCCCCTCGGCGCCGAGCCTTTGATCCGCAGGAGTTCCGGGCTGGAAGTGGGGGCGTCAGAGGGGGATTTCCGCACTCCCGATCTTCGAGGCCGCCGGCACCGAGTTCTCCGAGCACCGCCTGCGCAAGAAGATGGACGAGCTCCTGGCGGTCGCCAAGGAGCAGGTGATGGAGGAGTAGGCGCCGACAGCGGGCGTTTCATGCCTGGCTGGCCGGTTGCCAGCACTGCGCGACCCCCGTTAGGCGCCCGCGTTCAGCCCCGCGCCTTACCCACAACCGGACCGGCTCTTACACCACGCACCGGGACGCTCACCGTGCGGAGCTCTCCCGACACACGGCCAGGCCCACGCCGGTGCTTTTGCGAATTGCCGGGCGAACGGCAACGGGCATCGAAATCGGTGACTTTCGGTGCATGGGGCAAAGCCGACCGGGTCGGCGATGTTGTAGCTGCCCGCAAGTGCAGATCAACTTCCCGCGCCGCGTTGTGATCAGAGATTCATTGCCCGGAGTGTCCCCGCGGATGTATGCTCGTTTTCCGAGTGAGGGCAATTGGGATGAGCAGGTACGCTCCCATCGCGTCGGGGCCCGAGGCCGGGCCGCGCCGCATCGAGCCTTGGCAGCGATCCATCTTGCTTTGGTATCGCGTTGCGGTTCTGGTGCTGGGTGCCGCCCTTGTGGGCATTGCCGTTTGGGAAGCCCGCACCGGGGCGATCCAGGCCCGCGTGTTTTCGGCTCAAGCCGGCAAGCTGAGCTATGACGTTCGGCCCGGACCAAGCCCGGCCATTCGCTTTCCGACCGCCGGTCCTTACGACAATCGGCTGGGGTACAGCCGGCTTCCCCGCTTCCTGGAGCGCCTGAGGGCGGCAGGTTTCGAGATCGAGTCCCAGGCGCGGTTTTCCCGAGGATTGACCCACGCCATGGACCGCGGCCTGTCTCCACCGTATCGGGAGAAGCTGCAAGCCGGGCTGCGGATCCTCGACCGGCATGACACGGCGCTCTACGAGGCGCTTTATCCCGCCCGGATCTATGCGCGTTTCGGGTCGATACCGGAACCCGTCGTGTCGACCATTCTGTTCATCGAGAACCGCGAGCTGTTGGATCTGACCCAGCCGAAGCGAAACCCCGCTGTCGAGTGGGACCGTCTGGCCATGGCCGCTTACCAGTACCTCCATGGGAGCGGCGACCGGGAGGCGCGCGGCGCCGGCGGCAGCACGCTGGCAACCCAGCTCGAGAAAGCCCGGCACAGCCCCGGAGGGCTGACCCGCTCCGCCGGCGACAAGCTCCGACAGATGCTGTCGGCGAGCTTGCGCGCCTACCTGGACGGGGAGGAGACCCTCGAAACGCGGAAACGCATCATCGTCGATTACCTGAATTCGCTTCCCCTGGCGGCTTCACCCGGACGCGGCGAAATCATCGGCCTCGCCGCGGGTCTCGGCGCGTGGTACGGGGTCGGCTTCGAGGAGGCGAATCATCTGATCCGCTTTGCCGAGGCTTCGGAGACCAGGACGGTCAGCGTGGCCAGCGCCAGGGCCTACAAACAGGTCCTGAGCCTGCTGCTCGCCCAGCGGCGGCCCACCTACTACCTGGTTCAGAACCGGCGCGCCCTGGTGTCGCTGACCGATGCCTATCTGAGGTTGCTCGCCGATGCCGGCGTGATCACGGCGGCGCTGCGCGACAAGGCGCTGGCCGAGACGCTGGAATTTCAGACTCTCCCGGCCGGTTCGCCGTCGATCGGGGTCCAGGCGCCGATGCCGGCGGCCGTGATTCGCGCTCGATTGGCGCAGGACTTGGGGCTTCCCAGCCTCTACGAGCTCGATCGCCTCGACCTTTCGGTGGAAAGCACCCTGGACCGGGTCGCCCAGGACTCCGCCACCAGGGCGCTTCGCGATCTCCGCGAGTCGACCCTGGCGAAGGCGGCGGGCCTCGACGGGCCGCACCTGCTCGACCGCGGCGACCCGGCGGGCGTCGTGTACAGCTTCTCGCTCTACGAGCGGGGCGAAGGCGTGAACCGGCTGCGTGTCCAAACCAGCAGCCTCGGTCAGCCCTTCAGCATAAGCGAGGGCGCCAAGCTCGATCTGGGGTCGACGGCCAAGCTCCGGACCGTCGTGACCTACCTCGAGATCATGGCCGAACTCTACGAACGCTATGCCGGTCGCGCGCCGGCGGGCCGGGGCAGCAGCGAACCAATCCCGGGAGATCGCCTGACCCGCTGGGCGGTCAAGCGCTTGGCCGAGGCGCCGCAAAGCACGCTGCCGGAGCTGCTGGAAGCTGCCTTGGAGCGGCGCTACGCCGCCACCCCGGCGCGGCGCTTCTATACCGGCGGCGGGCTGCACAGCTTTCGGAACTTCGATCCGAAGGACGACGACCGCTGGCCCTCCGTCCGAGGGGCGTTCCGCGATTCCACCAATCTCGTGTTCGTCCGGCTCATGCGCGACATCGTGCAGTATTACCGCCACCGCCTTGACGGCTATTCGCCCGCCATATTCGAGAACCGGCGGAATCCGCAACGGCAGGCCTACCTGCGGCGGTTCGCCGATCGCGAGGGCCGAACCTTTCTCGAGCAGTTCTACGAGAAATACCGGGACCGGAACCCGGATGAGGTGCTCGAGACGCTTCTGCGCAGCGTAAAGGCGACGCCGAGACGGCTGGCGGCGGTCCTTCGCTTTGTCGATCCGGATGGCTCGCTCGACGCGTTCGCGGCGGCGCTGAATAGCCGTCTGCCACGGATGCGGCTTTCGGAACAGCAGCGAGTACAGGACCTCTTCGAATCGCTGTCGCTGGAGCGATACGACCTGGCGGACCGCGGCTACATCGCCGGACTGCATCCCCTCGAGCTGTGGCTCGCCGGTTTTCTGCGGCACAGGCCCGGCGCCTCTCTCGCCGAGGCGATTGCGGCCGGCCCCGACGCGCGGGTCGAGGCGTATCGCTGGCTGTTCAAGACCCGCGACAAGAGGGCGCAGGATCTCAGGATCCGCACGATAATGGAAATCGATGTCTTCCGGCGGATCCACCAGGCGTGGCGACGGCACGGCTATCCCTTCGACAGCCTCGTGCCGTCCTATGCGACGGCCCTGGGCAGCTCGGCGGATCGTCCGGCGGCCCTCGCGGAGCTCATGGGCATTATCGCCAATGACGGCATCCGCTATCCCACCCAGCGCATAAGGCGCGTGCGATTCGCCGGGAAGACCCCGTACGAGACGGTGGTCGTGCCGAGCCGGCCCAAGGGCGAGCGGGTGTTTCCCGCGGCGCTCGCGGGCGCACTGCGCGCGCTCCTGGCCGAGACCGTGGACAAGGGGACGGCGATGCGGGCGAGGGGTGTCCTCCGGCACCAAGACGGGCGACCCGTCACGGTCGGCGGCAAGACCGGCACCGGCGACCACCGCTACAAGACCTATGGGCGCGACGCCCGGCTCCTGACCGATCGCGCCGTCAACCGCGCGGCCACCTTTGCCTTCCTGATCGGTGATCGGTTCTATGGCGTCGTGACGGCCCATGTCACCGGCGCCGAAGCTGACGATTACAGCTTCACGAGCTCGCTCCCTGTCCAGATCTTCGTTTCCCTGGCGCCGATCCTGCGGCCCTTGATCGAGCAGACCGAGCCGGAACCGCGGACCCCCCCGCCACTCCAAGAGGCAACCCCGGGAGACGCGCTCCAGGACCCTGCGGGTTAAGGGGAACGGACATCGCCCAGGGGAATGCCACGTTAGTTTACAAGGGTGCGCATGACCCGCATTTTCGGTTCGCCCCGAGAACGTCGGCTGTAGGCCTCGCGGCCGGCGTCGAGGATGGTGTCATAGTCCTCGAAGACACGGCTTGAAAACGGATCCCACAAGAAGGAGTCAGGCCATGAGAATTCACCCCGTCAAGTTCGGAGTTGCCTTCGGCATCGTCTACGCCCTGGTCTTTTTCATCTTCGGCGCCATGGCCGCCCTGTTCGGCTGGGGCGCCGAGTTCGCCGATTTCATCGGCGTCTTCTACCCCGGCTTCGGCCCGAGCTTCGCGGGGGCCTTGATCGGGGCAATCTGGGGCTTTGGCGTCGGCTTCGTCTTCTTCGCCCTTGCCGCCTGGATCTACAACGCTCTTGTCGGCCGGTCCGGAGCGCGCTGACCTAACAGACGGCCTCCTCCCTCCAAGAACTCGCTCGCCCGGTGACAGAAGACCGATCGAAAGACGCCGGACTTTGATCCCAATCAAACCGCGGTGAACCGAAACGTGATAAACGTCACATTATCACATCGGACTCCGAGGATAAGCTGCGCTCGAAACCCTTGGCGTTGCAAGTTCCAGCGCACAGACGGAAGGGAAACGAGATTTCGCAGAGGAGAGCCAGGATGGACAGGAATGACACTTCCGCGCAGGCCGAAAATCAACGCCGCAGTGTCGTCGAACCGGAGCCACAGCGATGGCGGAGCTTTGACGCTCCATACACGGAGTGCGATGCGCTCGTCGACGCCGTCGATGTCCTGCCGCTCGGCGTCATCCTGGTCGACCGTGCTGGCAGGGTGGTGTTCACCAATCGCTGCGCGGCCGACTTGCTGGCGCGCGGCGAAGGGATCACCCAGACGCGCGAGGGCCGTCTTACAGCCAGCCGATCCAAGGAAATTCCGGGCCTGAAGGCCTTGATCGACCGGGCGGTGCGCACCCCGACCGACGGGAACGTCGAGCCGAGTGGCGCATTGCAGCTCTCGCGCTCGTCGACGACAAGACCACTCTCAGTCATCGTTAGCACTTTGCGCCACCAACAGGAACCCGTGTCCAAGGGACGGCCGGCAGCAATCGTCCTGTGCGGTGACCCGGACCGCGACCCGGGGGCACCGCGAGACATGCTCGCAAAGCTCTATGGCCTCACCCCTTGCGAGGTCACGTTGGCATTGGAGCTTCTGTACGGGCGGACGCTCGAACACGCTGCCGCGCGGTTGTCGATCAGCATGAACACCGCCCGGACGCACTTGCGGCACGTCTTCCAAAAGACCGGGACCAACCGGCAATCCGATCTCCTCCGGCTCGTCTTCAGGAGTCCCGTCGCTCTGTACCTATAGGCAAGCGACCAGAGTTGCATGGAGGTCAAGTCTCAACTCGACATAGCGAATATTGGCGGTTTCAAATGAACGATAGAGGTAATTTCATATCTATATCATCCGTTTGGGTGAGGACGATGTGTATTTTTAAGGTTAATTTGTTCTTTGAACTTGGTTATTATGCGAGCCAATGCCGGGTTTAGGGGAAGCGTCGAGCCTAGGTCGAAAGCAAACTAAAGTGTCTAGCTGGCGGGCATGAAGCAAACGGCGTCGACTCGGATGCCGATGCGTCCATCCACCTAGATTCAAGTGCCTCCAGCGCGGCACGGCCTTTCCGGAGTGTAACGGCTTTTTTCTGAAG
>JAOUCL010000308.1 GCA_029859805.1 Rhodospirillales bacterium
TCACTGGGCAGACCAGATTCTCGTCGAAGGGTTTTGTTGACTGGGACATGTTCCTTGGCTCGCCTCCTGCCCGATCTCGATTCGTTTCCGAGGATCTCGTTCTTTCAGCCCCTGGTTCCTGCCCTTAGTTTTCTTTCGTTACCCGGTTTCACTCGCCCCCAACGAATTTCCGGCGCGACATCAGTCCAGTTCGCAAGAGTCCTTGCAGCGGTCCCTAAGGGACGGGTCCTGGTCTACCTTCTTCAGAAAGCAATTGCCGACCGCAAGCGCCTCGATCTCCGTGCCCATGAAGCAGGTGAAGGCTTCCTCGGGCGTGCATACTATGGCCCCGCCCCGATCATTGAAGCTGGTATTCACCAGCACGGGGCATCCCGTTCGGTTCTTGAACGCGGTGGGCAGCGCATGATAGCCGGGGTTCGTCTCCTTGTGCACCGCCTGGAGGCGTGCCGAGTAATCGGCATGACGCGTGAAGTCGGCGTCGCGCTTCCTGCGGGAAAAGTGCTCCTCCTGGGCTGCGGCGGCGACCAGGCCATCCTCGGTGAGCGTTGAGGCGCTGTCTGTCGTGGTAGAACGCGGAAATGCTCCGAATGCGCATTCGGACCGCTCAGAACACCGTGTAGATGAGCGGGGTGACCGCGCTTCCCTGCGTAACGACCACCAGACCGCCCAACAGCACCATCATCAGGAAGATCGGTAGCAACCAGATCTTCTTTCGGACCCGCATGTAGGTCCACAACTCCCTTAAGAAACCCATTTCGCCCTCAGAATTGGTTCACCATGGTTTCCGAAGCAGGTTCGAGCGGCTGCGGCTCGATCCAGCCGGTCTCGGCCAACCGGCCGAGGCGGAGCCTCGACGGATCGTTCCCCTTGAGCTGCCTCGTAATCCCAACCGGCGTCACAATGAAATAGAACCAAACCGCCATTAGCACCGGGCCGACGATCCGTGCAAGCGGGAGTCCCAGTTTGATCCAGATCCGTTTCAGAGGTTGCAGAATTGCCGGACGCACTAAGGCGGTCACCAGGAACACCGCTGCAAATCCGAGCGGCCAAATCATGACGCCGCCGCCTCTCGTAAGCGGCCAGAGCCCAATCACCGCAAGAACCACGGAAATCACGATCCCGAACGCCCGGTCGGACGGCCTCTTTGACCTCATCGACACGCGTCGGACTCTCGTGACCAACGTGGCGTTTCTCCATGGCCTCCCGATCCCCAAAGGGCGTACACGGCACAATTCATGCCATTAGACCAAAAACTTTCAGGCCGTCCTGCCGGATTCGCCGTCCCCGATAGCACGCGCCGCGGACGAAAACAAGCGCCCGGGCGGGAACGGATTTCCGAAGCGGCCCTGCTTGGCCGCGACAGTGCCGCCGGGAGCCCCGGACCAGCGCGTTCGAGGCGCTTTACTCGGAAAGGCGGGCACAGGCACAATGGGGGCCCGATCGGCCGTAGGCAGCGATGCAAGCGGTCGAGACCGATAATGCGGTTCCCGATCCACAGCCGGCATGTTTCAACCTCTCTGCTTGACACCACGAGCGCATTAGAAGGTGATGCAACAGAATGGCGTCAAAGCGCCAGCTCAAACCGAAATCCCTGCGGCGACCGTGCGGCAAGACGGGCGAGTCAGCCGCGCCGAAACCGACCGTTAGGAGTTACCCAGGTTTCGTCGAGGGTTACGAATTTGGGCGAACGGAGTAGCGAAACTGTGCCATGTTAAGCATTGTTTCTGGAAATTCTGGGAAGCCCCAGACCTCTCTTCCGAAGGAGGTCGAGGATGGTGATCGACCGGATGCAGAACGGCCAAAGGAGGACTTGACATCGTGACGCCCAGTCTTGCTGAAAGGGCCCGGGCCCTTGATCCATGGTGGTTCCAATTCGAAGCCGACGGCGAGACGTTCGGCGGCGAGGTGCCACGAGATACATCGCGGACCGCCACATTCTTCGAGTGGGTCGAGAAGCTGCAGCTTCCCGTGCGCACCATACTCGAGCTCGGATCGCACGAGGGAAACCACACTCTTCAATTGGCAAGCCACCCCGGGGTCGAAAAGGTCGTCGGCCTGGAAGGCCGATCCGACAACATCGCCCGTGCCAACTTCGTCAAGGCGGCCTTTGACCTGCCGTCCATCGAGTTCCATGAGCACAACTTGGAACATTTCGATCCCGCGGACTGGCCACGTTTCGATGCGGTCTTCTGTTCCGGCCTGCTCTATCATCTTCCAAACCCTTGGGAGCTACTTCCGAAGATCGCTCGATTGGCGCGCCACTGCGTACTGGTCGACACGTTGTACTCCGAATGGCCGCGTGACCTGGTCGAGCGAACTGCAGGTCAGTGGTGCAACGAACCGACGGGGGCCCTGGCCGGATTTTCCGAGCGTTCGTTCCTGTTGTCATTCAAGAGCATTGCGATGCTCATGATGGAGCATGGCCTGGTCGTGCATCATGTCACCGATTACGGACAACCGCGGGGAAAGCACCACCGTATCCTGATTTTTGCCGAAAAGACGGAGGCGGTGCGATGGAAGCACTGGCGAAGCAAGGCGCAATCGACCACAAAAGAAACCCCTGAAGAGGGCGGCGACAATGCGGCGAAGAGGGCGCTCAAGTAGAACCCTGTCGTTCGCTTGCCCCGTTCTGCGACCGCGCACGCCTCGCGTTGCCGGACGGAAGCAGTTACGATCAAGGCAGGAATGATCGCGGGACACAGGAAGGGATCGAAGGGCGTGGTCAATACGACCGACACGAAGCGCACGCATTCGGGTCCAAAGCAATTGCGGACGGGCCGGAAGGTCTCCGGCCCGAGCACCGATCGCCGCGCCCTCGTCGTGCTCGGCATGCACCGCAGCGGTACCTCGGCGGTAACCCGTGTATGCAACCTGCTCGGAATGGATCTCGGCTCCAAGCTCCTGTCGCCAAACTCGGACAACGAGGAGGGGTTCTGGGAACTCGAGGACATCTATAGCGCCCATGAGAAATTGCTCGCCGATATCGGTTCCGCCTGGGACGACTATCGGGCGCTTCCGGAAACCTGGCTGGACCACCCCGCAGCAGGCAGGTTCCGCAGAAGGGCAGTGTCGATCCTGAAGGATGAATTTTCCGAAAGCCGCTTCTGGGGCGTAAAAGACCCACGGATTTGCCGCCTGGTTCCAATCTGGTTATCAATACTTGGAAGGCTCAAGTGCCGAGCTCATTTCGTCCTCGTCGGCCGAAGCCCGCTCGAATTGGCCGGCTCGCTTGCCCGTCGCGATTCTTTCCCGCTGGCCAAGTCGCAATACCTTTGGCTTCGCCACCTAATCGAGGCTGAACGAGACACCCGCGGCCACCCAAGGGCGTTCGTAACTTTCGAGGGTTTGCTGAAGGATTGGCAGCAAACGATGTCGAACGTATCCGAGAAGCTGGATATCACCTGGCCCAGACCGATCGCCAAGGCGGCACCGGAAATCGACCGATTCCTCAAGGTACAAAGGCGCCACCAGGCGGTAAGCGACCTAGCCGTCGACACGGATCATCGACTTTCGCGCTGGATACGCGAGGCCTATCGTGCGTTCCGGGCGGCAACGGACGACGACACGCAGCTCCGACGCGTCCTCACCGAGATCGAGAAAGAGGTTGAAGCGGCAGCGCCGGTTCTCGAGCCTTGGGCTCGAGAGCTCGAAGCGGACCTCGCCAGAAATCGCGACGAGACAAAAACCCTACGCGGTGAATTCACCAAGAAGATTACACAGGCAGAGCAGCAGATCGGCGAACTGGACGCCAAGATCAAAGCCCGGTACGACGACATCGCGTGGCTCAACAAGCAGCTGTCGGACCGGCAGATCCAAATCGACGACCTGAGGCAGGAACTGAATGACGCCAAGGCCAACATAGCAGAGCGGCAGAAAGATATCGCGTGGCTCGACACCGAGATGTCCATCCAGGCTGGCAGGCTCGAAAAACAAGGCGACGAACTGGAGGCGGCCGCTGCCCGGGCCACGGAACAGGACCAGGAGACCGGACGGCTCGGCAGCGAGCTCTCGGCCCGCCTCGGCGAAATCGAGCAGCTGAGGGACGAGCTGGAGGCGGCCAAGGGCCGCGCGGCCGAACAGGGCCAGGAGATCGGGCGTCTGAACAGCGAAGTCTCGGCCCGGCTGGGCGAGATCGAACAGTTGAAAGCCGCTCTGGAGGCGGCAAGCGGCCGCTCGCTCGAACTAGACGAAGAGGTCGGACGTCTGAAGAGCGAGGTCTCTACCCGGCGGGGAGAGACAGGTCAATTGAGAGCCGAGTTGGACGCCGCTAGGGCTCGCAGCGCCGAGCAGCACAATACGGCCGGTCGGTCGGACGACGAGCATTCCGCGCAACAGCACGAGATCGAGAACCTGAAAGGCGAGCTGCAGGCCGCGCGGGCGCGAATTGCGGCGCGCGACGAGCGGATCGAGACCCTGACCCAAAGCTTGGCCAAGGCCCGGGCGGTCTCGGAGCATGCTGGCGGGCCAACGGCCGCCCCTCCAGGGAAGGAGGTGGCCGGAGACGACGAAACTGCGACGCGGAGATTGCGGGATCAGGATTGGATTCTCGAATCGCTTCGCAGGAAGAACAATGAGCTGCTGAAGGAGCGCGAGGCGATCCTTCGGTCGACCTCGTGGCGGTTAACGCGGCCGCTACGCGGCGCGAAGCAAGTGGCGCTCTGGCTAGGCCACAGCCGAGACGACACGCCGGCCCCGGAACAGCAACACCGGCCCAAGACCCCCGCGTCGGAAGGATCGGGTCCCGAGTTTCGTGATGGGAGAAATCAGCAGGTTCCGGTGGACACGCAAGCTGGTCCCAGGGATGGCGGCTCCGATTCTGGTGGGGCGAGCGAGGAGAGGGCCCGCCCACCGGTCGGCGCAACAGCCGAGAGCCGCAGCGTGTTCCTGGTAGAGCGGGCTGTCCAGACGGCGCGCGAGGCTCGAAGCCGCCGAGACAGGCACGGCGATGCGCAGACAGTCTCTGCCGGTGACGTCCTAAGCGAGACTTGGGGCCGCGAACTGAACCTTGAAGCAACCAAGGCCAAGTTTGACGCGAGGGCCCGTGCCGCCTTGCAGGAATTCATCGACCGCGGCGATAGGCTATCGCTGCCCGCCGCGGCCCCGCCGAAGGTATCCCTACCCCGAAGGCTCTTGCCGCGCCTGTTCGGACGGACGCCGCCCGCGGCGCGGCCCAAGGTTTCGATTGTCCTTGTCCTATACGATCGGGCGGAGCTGACATACCTGTGCCTCGAGTCGATCAAGCACACGCTCGATCTGCCGGTCGAGACGGTGATCGTCGACAACGCCTCGAGCGATGCCACCGAAACCCTGCTCGGCCGGCTAGACGGCGCCAAGGTCATCCGAAACCATGAAAACGTTGGTTTCCTGAGGGCGGTCAACCAGGCACTGCGCGCGGCCACCGGCGACTACGTTCTTCTGCTGAACAACGATGCGCTGCTGTTTCCGGGCGCTGTAGCGGCCGCTGTCGGCACGATCGAAAGCGAAGCGGACATTGGCGCCGTGGGCGGGCGAATCGTCCTGCCCGACGGCCGGTTGCAGGAAGCCGGAAGCATCGTCTGGAACGACGGCAGCTGTCTCGGCTACGGCCGCGGCGCCCCGCCGGATGATCCGGCGTACCTGTATCGTCGCGATGTCGACTACTGCTCGGGCGCGTTTCTCCTCGTGCGGCGCGACTTGTTCGTTGAGATGGGCGGTTTCGACGAAACCCTCGCGCCGGCCTATTACGAAGAGACCGACTTGTGCTTGCGTCTCCACGAGAAG
>JAOUCL010000309.1 GCA_029859805.1 Rhodospirillales bacterium
CAAGCTGCTCGAGGGCAAGGGCGCCAACTTCGGCTACGACGCCCAGCAGGGCGAGTACACCGACCTGGTGAAGGCCGGCATCATCGACCCGACCAAGGTGGTGCGCATCGCGTTGCAGGACGCCGCCTCCGTGGCCGGCCTGCTGGTGACCACCGAGGCCATGGTCGCCGAGAAGCCGGAGAAGAAGGACGCCATGCCGGCCGGCGCGCCGGACATGGGCGGCATGGGCGGCATGGGCTTCTAAGCCCCACCCACCCAGCCTTAACGGACGAAGGGCCGCGGTTTCGACCGCGGCCCTTTTTCTATCCGAGACAGCAGGAGCTCAAAGCGCGGCGTAGCGGACCTTGGCGCCGTGCTCGATGGCGGCGGCGTCGAGGCGGCTGATGTCCAGGCCGTGGCGCAGCCACTCGAGCAGGCGCAGCTCCTCCTGGGTAACCTTGCCGTCGGCGGCGGCCACGTCGCAGGCCAGCGCATAGGCGGTCTCGCGCAGCTTCTCCGGCAAGGCCTTGCCGATCATGGCCAGCGCCTTGTCGAGGCCGTCCGGGTCGGCCAGCAGCGTGGCGCAGTCCTGGGCGGTCTTGGTGATCTGCGAGGAATCGTAGTCGGCGAAGACCGGCAGGTGCTTGACGATGTCGCCGATGGTCTGCAGCTCGGGGTCGGTCATGTCGCGGTCGGCCGCGGAGACCATGACCATGGTGTAGATCAGGGCGGTCTGGTGATCGATCATCTCGGGTCTTTTCTTGTGGGTGCCGGCAGGGACCTGCCGCCGAAGAACTGAAGGCTGAACCTAGGCATCGTGGCACGCCATTGCAATAGGGGCCGGCGCCGAGCCCGGGCAAACCGAACGCTCTCTAGCCGCCGGCGTCTTCCAGAAACGCACGCGTCGCGGCCACGGCCTCGGCGAGCCCGACGCGCGCGACCGGGACGCCCTCCGGGAAGGCGCCCAGAAGGCGCGAGGGCATCCTGGCATCCAGCAGCACGAAGACGCCGTGGTCGTCGGCGCGCCGCACCAGGCGGCCGAAGGCCTGCTTCAGCTTGAGCCGGGTCAGCATGTCGTCGTAGTGCCGCCCGCCGAAGACCGCGCGGCGCGCCCGGTGACGCAGGTCCGGCCGCGGCCAGGGCACCCGGTCGAACACGATCAGCCTGAGCGCGGCGCCGGGCACGTCGACGCCGTCCCGCACCGCGTCGGTGCCGAGCAGGCAGGAGTCCGCCTCGGCGCGGAAGATGTCGACCAGCGTGGCGGTATCGAGCCGGTCGACGTGCTGGGCGTAGAGCGGCAGGCCGGCCTGCTCCAGCGGCCGTGCGATGCGCCCGTACACCGCACGCAGGCGCGAGATCGCGGTGAATAGGCCGAGCGCGCCGCCGCCGGCCGCCAGGAACAGCTCGCGGGTCGCCGCCGCGACCTGATCCGGGTCGTCCCGGGCTAGGTCCGTGACGATGAAGACGCGGGTCTGCGCGCCGTAGTCGAAGGGCGAGGGCACGCCGGCCCGGACCGCCGGGGCGGGCAGGTGCGCCGCGCCGCTGCGGGCCTCGGCCGCCGCCCAGTCGCTCTCGGCGTCGCCGCTGCCGTCGGTCAGGGTCGCCGAGGTGACGACGGCGCCCTGCACGCCCTTCAGCACCACCTCGGCGAAGGGCGCGGTCGGGTCGATCCAATGCCGGTAGAAGCCGAGGTCCAGCTCGCGCCCCTCGATCCGCTCGACCGCCAGCCAGTCGACCACCTCCGGCGGCCGCTCGCCCTTGAGCGCCGCCAGCATGTCGCGCCAGGCCGCCAGCTGGTGCCGGCCGCGGCGCTCCAGGGCGCGGCAGGTCGCCTCGATGCGCCGCCGGGTGTCGCTGTCCAGGGTCTCGGCTTCGTCGTCCAGCCGGGTCGTCAGGCGGCGCGTCAACGCGGCCATCGGCCGGCGCAGACGGTCGAGCGCGGCGGCCAGCGTGTCCGCCGCCTCGAGCAGCCCGGGCACCGGCGGCCGGGTCTCGGTCTCCAGGCTGTAGGGGCCCTCCGCGTCCCGGGACCGCGCATAGACCTGCTCGCGCACCTGGAACAGGAAGCCCTCGGTCGGGCCGCGCGGCTGGCCGTTCGCGATACGCTGCTGCCAGCCCTCGCCGGCCAGCGCGCCGGCCGCCCCCAGCACCGCGTCCAACGCCTCGGCGCCCTCCGGGTCGTCGGCGATCAGGTCCTCGACGCGGCGCTTCAGACCGCGCACCCGGCCGGCGCCGCGCCGGGCGGTCTCCGCGCCGAGCAGCCAGCGCCTCAGCTCCTGGGTCTCCAGCCCGGTCAGGTGCGCGGCGAAGGCGCCGTCGGCCGCGTCGAAGACGTGGTGGCCCTCGTCGAACACGATGTGCGCGGGCAGGGTGCTGTCCTCGCCGAGCGCCGCCTGGATCATGACCAGGGCGTGGTTCGCGACGACGATCTCGGCCCGGCGGGCGCGCCGGATGCTGCGCTCGATGGTGCACTTGCCATAGTGCGGGCAGGCCGAATAGATGCACTCGCCGCGCCGGTCGGTCAGGCCCAGGGTGCGCCCGCGGCCCAGCAGGTCGGCCAGCCAGCCGGGGAAATCACCGCCGACCATGTCGCCGTCGCGGCTGCGCGCCGCCCAGCGCGCCATGAGCCCGACGGCCGGCGTGTCCTGGGGCCTTTGGGCCAAGGCCCGCACCGCGTCGTCCAGATTGAGCAGGCAGAGGTAGTTCTCCCGGCCCTTGCGGATCACCACGCGCGCGGCCTTGCGGCCGGGCTCGGGGAACAGGCGGTCGAGCTCGGTGTCGATCTGGTGCTGCAGGTTGCGGGTGTAGGTCGAGATCCAGACCGGCCCATGGTTCTTCTCGGCCCAGAGGCTGGCCGGCGCCAGGTAGCCAAGGGTCTTGCCGACCCCTGTGCCGGCCTCGGCCAGCACCAGGTTGGGCGCCTCGGCCTCGTCGCGCGGCCGGAAGGCGAGCGAGACCGCCGAGGCGTAGTCCGCCTGCTGCGGCCGCGGCTCGGCCTCCTCGCCGAGCAGCTCGGCCAGGCGCGCGCGGGCCTCGGCCGGGTCGACCGGGGCGCTGCCCGGTGGCGGCTCGGGCGCCTGCTCGGACCAGCTCGGCAGGCGCTCCCAGACCCGGAGGCCGACGCCTCGCCTCGGCCCGGGCCGGCCCTCCGCGAAGCCGAGCGCCGCCAGCGCCGCCGGCCCCCAGCGCCAGCCGGCACGGGCCATGGTCCAGGCGATCTCGGCGGCGTCCGGGTCGCGTCCGGCGCCGCGCGCCGCCAGCTCGCCGAGCAGCCGCGCCGCGACTTCGCGCAGGGCCGCCGCCTGGTCCTCCAGGCCGTGAGGCGGTGCCAGCCCGAGCGCCGCGGCCAGGCCGCGGGGCGTCGGCGCGGCAAAGCTGGCCGGACGGACGAAGGCATAGAGCTCCAGCACGTCGTAGGCCGGGAAGGGATCGCAGGCGAGCCGCCGGGCCGTGGCCAGGGCGTGGCAGAGCATCGGCGCCGCCGCCCGCGCGCGGCCGGCCGCTGCCTCGGGCTTGAGCGTGGCGATCTCGCCGTCCTCGCCGAGCCAGGCGGCCTCTGCGAAGCCGGCGACCAGCACCGGCGCGTCGGGCAGCCGAACCCGCCGGTCCGGCGCGGCGCTCTCTGGGCGGTTGGGTGGTGTCATGGCCGGCGAGTATATCGGGGCCGGGAGGGCTCAGGAAACCGAAGGGTTATCGCAGGTGCGATAACCCTGGTTCCACTGGCGTGACACGGACCGGGGGTGTAGGACATTCGGATGCCATGCAGCAACCGATCCCCCTCTGCCCCGTGACGGAGCCGGCCGAAGACCTGAGCCGGCTTGTGGCCGGCGACAAGGCGGAATGGGACCGTTTCGTCCAACGCTATGCCCGGGTGATCTTCGCCGCGGTCCGGCGCCGGCTGGTGCCCGCCGGGCGCGCCCACGAGGTCGATGACGTGGCCCAGGACGTCTTCGTCAAGCTGTGCGGCCGGGAGTTCCATCTGCTGCGCAACTACGACCCGGGCCGCGCCAAGCTGAGCACCTGGCTCACCGTGATCGCGACCAGCACCTCGATCGACCACCTGCGCCGCCAGTCGGCGCCCACGGCCGCCCTGGACGCCGTGCCCGAGGCGGTTCTGGCAGTCGATCCCAAGCCCTTCGAGCGGATCAAGATCCCGCCCGACCTGCTGTCGCCGCGCCAGGCGCTGGTGCTGGAGCTGTTGTACCGGCGGGACCTAGAGGTGGCCGATGCCGCGGAAATGCTGGGGGTCAACCCGCAGACCGTGCGCTCCACCCACCATAAGGCCCTGGTCAAGCTGCGGGCCCACTTCAACGAGAAATCGGATTGACGGAAGGGGATATTTTCCGCGTGCGGTGCGTAATACAAAGACAAGGGAGCGAAGTGAGATGAGCGAACAAGACCGGAGAAAAGAACGGGACGCGGAGCTGTGGCACCGGTTGCGCGAACGATCGCGGGTGATCACAGCCGAGGAGGGTTCCCACGAGATGCCCGACGCAATGGCGCTGGCGGCCTATCTGGACGGCACGCTGGACGAGCGGGCTCGCGAGGGGGTCGAGGCCTGGCTCGCCACCGCGCCCGAGGGGCTCGATCTCCTGCTGGCGGCGCGCGAGGCCCTGGCCGAGCCGGGCGCGGCGGCGCCCGAGGCGCTGGTGCGCCGTGCCGCGGCCCTGGTGCCCGACCCGCCCGGGCGCTGGCTGGCGGGCCGGCTGCGCGGGGTCTTCATGCCGCTCTGGCAGCCGCTCGGCTGGTCCGGCGCCGTGGCCGGGGTGCTGCTGGCCTGCGTGGTCGGCTTCCAGCTCGGCCAGAGCGGATATCGGAGCACGGTCGCGCTCGAGCAGCTGGAGATCGCCGACGCCGGCTTCGTGTTCGACCCGGCGGACGAAGAGATCCTCTAGGGAGGTGCGGCCATGAAAGCCAGACTGCCCTGGATCCTTTTCGCCATATCCCTGGCCCTCAACCTGTTCTTCGCCGCCGGCGTGCTCTACAACAAGCTGGAAGCCGATCGCCTCAGCGCCGCCCCCGAGCAGCGCGTCGCCGAGTTGGCCGAGCAACTGGGGCTGTCCGAGGCCCAGCAGGCCGGCCTGCTGGCGCTGCGCGAAAAGGCGATGGAGCGGCGCGAGGCCGTGCGCGGCCTGCGCCAGGAACGGCGCGCGGCCCTGATGGCCGAGTTGGTCAAGCCCGAGCTCGACCGGACCCGCCTCGGCGAGCTGATGCGCCAGGGTATGGAGCGCCGCGCCGCTGGCTTCGAGCAGATGATGGTCGACCTGCACGGCTACCTCGCCACCCTCTCCGACGAGCAGCGCGCCGCATTCCTCGAGATGGCCAAGGAGCGCGGCTTCCTGCGCGGCCTCTACGGCTGGCGACGGACGCGGAAATGATGCCGCAGGGGCCCGCGGCGCAATGGCGGTTCGCGCCTGCACGAGACCTGGTCTGATCAACCGCCGCCGCTGTCCCGCACTGTTCTCGCACGTGGAGCGGACAGTGGACGAGCCGTCACGTGAACTGCTAACGTTATCCTGGCGGATGACGTGATCAGAAGAAGCTAGGAAGCGTGGCGAGCGATGCTCGCGAAGAGGAGCGGGGAAAACAAACCGGCATCGACCGACAAGCCCTGGACGCCGTGCGTCCGGAGGGAACCCGCAGGTGCAAGCGAGAGGCATCGGACTGTGCGACCATTTGGTTCGCGCAGCCTCACAAACGGGAGGGCAAGGATGACACGGACACTTTGGGCGCTCTGCGGACTCGCTCTCGTACTCGCTCTGGGGGGATC
>JAOUCL010000007.1 GCA_029859805.1 Rhodospirillales bacterium
CGGGTGCCGCCCTTCCTGCGCAAAAGCGGACGGGGCTGGGTGACCGCCGAGTATGGCATGCTGCCGCGCGCCACCAACAGCCGCACCGACCGGGAAGCGGTGCGCGGCAAGCAGACCGGCCGCACCCTGGAGATTCAACGGCTGATCGGCCGGTCGCTCAGGGCGGTGACCGACGATCGCGGATTCGGCGAGCGTTCGATCCGCGTCGACTGCGATGTCCTGCAGGCCGACGGCGGCACCCGGACCGCGGCGATCACGGGCAGCTATGTCGCCCTCCATCTGGCCTTCGCTCACATGGTGGAGATCGGCGCAATCGAGTCGGTGCCGCTCAGCGACCAGGTTGCGGCCGTATCCTGCGGACTGTATCAGGGCGTGGCCGTGCTCGACCTGGATTACGAGGAGGATTCCAACGTCCAGGCGGACGCGAATTTCGTGCTGACCGGACAGGGCGGAATCGTGGAGATCCAGACCACGGCCGAGCATGAAGCCTTCAACCGCGCCGAGTTCGACCAGCTGCTGAGCCTCGCCGAGGGGGGCGCTCGAGAACTGTCCGACCTTCAGCGCCAGGTGCTGAAGCTTTGAGCCGCAGAAAGCTGCGCCAACGGGGCGATTAATAGCTTCTTAGGTTCAACTAAATATCCTGCCAATCACACGTTGATAACTACGTGGAGGAATCCACGTCCCGTGGTGTGTCGCAAGGCGCGGGGCGGGATCGCAGGGGGCATCTTTGCCGCAGGCAGCAACGCCGAGCATCGAAGAACGGGTCTATGCCGGCCGCATCGCCACGCTGATCCGCCAGCAACCCTTGGCGGTCCTTGCCAACTTGGTCAATTCCGGGTTGCTGGCGCTTCTCTTGGGCGGGGTCTGGCCGACAGCCTGGCTGGCCGCCTGGGTCGCCGGCGTGTGGCTCGTGACCGCGCTGCGCGGCGCCGTGTGGTTGCGATATCGGCGCGCTTCGGCCGAGTCCGCCCGAGCAAGGACTCCCGGCCGCCTGCTGACGGGGATCGCGCTGGCATCCGGTGCGATCTGGGGCTTGCCGGCGGTGGTTTTCTTCCCGGAGGCCCCACTTGCCCTGCAGGGCTTCATCGTGTTCGTGTTGGGTGGCATGTCGGCCGGTGCGGTCGCGACCCTGGCCAGTCATTTGCCGGCCTTCCATTGTTTCATCGTTCCGGCCCTGGTGCCCCTGGTCGGCCGGCTGCTGTTCGAGGGCGAGGTGCTCTATATCGCCATGGGGCTGATGGGAGGGGTCTATCTCGCGGTCCTAGTAGCCACGAGCCTCAATCTGAACCGTACCCTGACCCGCGCGCTGATGCTTCAGATCGAGAAGTCCGACCTGGTGGATGATCTGACGGAGGCGCGGGCCAAGGCAGAGGCCGCCAACGTCGCAAAATCCGCCTTTCTCGCAACGGTCAGTCACGAACTGCGCACGCCCTTGAATGCTGTAATCGGCTTTGCCCAGCTCCTGGAAGCCGAGATCCACGGGCCGCTCGGACATGGCAAGTACCGTGAATACCTCGGGCACATGAGCGGCAGCGGCGTCCACCTGCTGAACCTGATCGACGAGCTGCTCGACCTGTCACGAGCGGAGGCCGGACACCTCTTGATCCGGGACGAGGTCGCCGTGGACCTGGCCGCCGAACTGACCCACTGCGTCGCCCTCATGGCGGCCCGCGCCGAGCACAGTGGGATCCGCCTGGAAACCTCCCTACCGGAGAACTTGCCGCTGCTTCGCGCCGACCCGCAACGCCTGCGGCAAATCGTCCTCAACGTCCTGTCGAATGCCGTCAAGTTCACCCCGAAAGACGGGCTAGTCGAACTTACGGCCACACGCGAACCGACGGGTAAGCTGGCTCTCACGGTTCGGGACTCCGGCATCGGCATGTCCGAGGGCGACCTGGCAGTCGCCCTGGAATTCTTCGGGCGCGCCGACAATGCACGCTCCCGTGCGACCGAGGGCACCGGCATCGGCCTGCCGTTGACCGCCCTGTTGTTGGAGATGCATGGCGGCGAGTTGGAAATCGACAGCCAGCCGGACGGCGGCACCCTGGTGAACTTGCGCTTCCCGCCCGAACGCGTCATAGAGGATGCGGAGCCTGGGCCGCCTGCCGAGGCGCCCGTGCAGGAGGACTCGTACGGGTCGAGCCCGGCCGCCTGATCGATCTGCGCGGCTACGCACGCGAGACCGAAGCTTTGAGGAGCGCCATGGGGCGGGCACTGAGCGACGGACGCCTCGTGATCGCCAGCCACAATCCTGGAAAGCTGCGCGAAATCGCCGAACTTCTCGAGCCGCACGGCATCGAAGCGGCCCCGGCCCGGGATTTCGGCCTGAGCGAGCCGGAGGAAAACGGCCGCAGTTTCGCCGAGAACGCCGCCATCAAGGCACTGGCCGCGGCCTTGGGGGCCGGACTGCCGGCCCTAGCCGACGATTCCGGGCTGGTCGTCCCGGCCCTCGGCGGCCGTCCGGGTATCCATTCCGCGCGCTGGGCCGGCCCGGAGAAGTCATTCGAGCGGGCCATGGAGCGGGTCGAGCGCGCGCTTTCCGGCGAGGACGACCGGAGCGCCTATTTCGTCTGTGCCCTCTGCCTGGCCTGGCCCGACGGGCACCGCGAGATCTTCGAGGGCCGGGTCGACGGCCGCCTGGTATGGCCGCCGCGCGGCCAGCAGGGCTTCGGCTACGACCCGATTTTCGAGCCGGAGGGGCACAGCCTCACCTTCGGCGAGATGGAGCCCGCCCGAAAGCACGCGATGAGCCACCGGGCGCGGGCTTTCGCGAAGTTGCTCGCCGAAGCCGTCGAAGGGCCCTGAGATGCCGAGCCGGGCGGGTCGATCCATCATCGAAACCGGGGGCCCGGAGCACGGCCTCGGCGTCTATGTGCACTGGCCCTTCTGCCTTTCCAAGTGCCCGTACTGCGACTTCAACAGTCACGTCCGGGACAGCGTCGATCAGCGACGCTGGCAAGACGCCCTTCTGGGCGAGCTGGACCATTTCGCTTCCGAAACCGCGGGCCGACCGGTAACGAGCGTGTTTTTCGGCGGCGGCACGCCCTCGCTGATGGCGCCTCAAGTGGTGACGGCTTTGCTCGAAAGGATCGACTCGCGCTGGCGCTTGGATCCGGCAGCCGAGATCACGCTCGAGGCCAACCCGACCTCCGCGGAGGCGGCCCGATTTGCCGACTTCCGCGCCGCCGGGGTAAACCGTCTATCGCTTGGGGTTCAGGCTCTTGACGACAAGGCGCTGGCGTTTCTCGGGCGGCGGCACAGCGCCGCAGAAGCACTCGATGCCGTTGCCCTGGCGAGGCGTCATTTTCCCCGCTTTTCCTTCGATCTGATCTATGCCCGACCGGCGCAGACCTTGGC
The DNA here is from genome assembly GCA_029859805.1 of Rhodospirillales bacterium. Taxonomy (GTDB): domain Bacteria; phylum Pseudomonadota; class Alphaproteobacteria; order Kiloniellales; family JAKSDN01; genus CAMYKD01. Next base: position 3,358 of record JAOUCL010000007.1, read on the forward strand.
GGCCTGGCAGCACGAGCTGGAACGGGCGCTCGAGGAGGACGCCGAACACCTGTCGCTCTACCAGCTCACCATCGAGGAGGGCACGTCCTTCCACGCCGCTTGGCGGCGCGGTGAATTGGTCCTGCCCGGCGCGGCGCAGGCCGCGGACCAATTCGAAGCGACCCAGGAGGCCATGGCCGCCGCGGGATTGCCCGGCTATGAGATTTCCAATCATGCTCGGCCCGGCGCCGAGTCGCGCCATAACCTGACCTACTGGCGCTATGGCGACTACCTCGGCATCGGCCCGGGCGCTCACGGACGTCTTACCCTCGGACCCATAAAGGTCGCGACCCGGCAGCACCGGGCGCCGGAGGCTTGGCTGGCGATGGTCGAGCGCAGCGGCCATGCGACCCGCATGCGCAGCGAGCTGGGCCGGGCGGAGCGCCTCGTCGAACTCACCATGATGGGGCTGCGCCTGGTCGAGGGCATCGCCCGCGCCACCTTCCGGCACGAGTTGGCGGCCGACCCCGAAGAGGTCTTTGCGCAGGAACCGTTGAACGCTCTTCGTCAGGCCGGCTATCTGGAGCTGGATGCAGCGGGGTTGCGCGCAACGGCGGCCGGCCGGCAGCGTCTGGATGCCGTGCTGGGCCGCCTCCTGTCAGACCAACCGGGCAGCCTTAGTTGATCAGCTCCTCGAAGCTTTGCGGCGCCGGATCGAGCACGACCAGACCGTCTTTGGTCATTTCCAACACGGCCAAGCCCCTCTGGATCTCACCGTTCGGCAGGAACCTGAAGATGCCGTCCATTCCGGCAAACCCGCTGGCCTGGGTGAGCGCCGCCCGACTGAAATCCGGCGCCCGGCCCGTTTCCGTCGCGTTCCGGGTCAACACCGCGGCCAGGGCCGTAGCGTCGTAGGCCAGGGAGGCGATCCTTATAGGCTCGCTTCGGTAGGTCGCTTGATAGCGTTCCTTGAAACCCTGCCACATCTCCGGCGGCGGCGCGGCGAACCAACCGCCCTGCAGGGTCACTTCCGATCCCAGGCGCGAATCGGCCCAGAAGGCGGTTCCGAGAAACTGTACTTCGTCGGGATCGACGTCGTAGTAGGCCAGCAATGGCGCAAGTGTCATGAGGTTCTTGCCGCCGACGGGCACCAGCACGGCATCGAAATCGGGACTGCCGACGGTATCGACGTTCTCCAGGTCCTCGAGTTGGCGCTTAGCGTCCTCGTCGTTGCGGCGCTCGAGTGTCTTTTTCAGCTCCAAGAGGTCATCGTGCCGCTCGTCGTAGTTGCCGAGCGCCCGCACTTGCGGCGACGGATCCTCGAGGGGGTCGTAGATGGCGATGCCGGTCAATTCGTCACCGTTCTTGTCGATCACGGCCTGCATGGCCGAAAGCACCGTCCAGCCGTAGGGCGATTCGGGCGCCAGGACCGCATAGCGCCGCAGGCCCTGGAGGCTGGCATAGTCGAGCACGCGTTGGATCTGACTGCGCGGCGAGAGCCCCATCACATAGACACCGTTGCCGGCCACCGAGGCGTCGTTCGAGAAGGCCAGGACGTTCACGCCGCGCGGCCGCGCTTCCATCGCCACCGCCTGCACGGAGGTCGCAAACAGGGGGCCGAGGATCACACTGGCGCCGGCCTGCAGGGCCGAGCGCGCCGCCCTGCGGGCACCGTCGGGCGTGCCGGTGGTATCGCGGACGATCAGCACGAACTGGTCGCCGGCTATCTCGAAGATCGCAAGCTGCGCGGCGTTCAACATTGCTTGGCCGACCTTCGCTTGTGGACCGCTCAGCGGCAGCAACAGGCCAACATAGGGTGTCGCCGGCGTCGCGGGGCGAAGCGGCCCGACAAAATCTGGGCCCCAGGGCCCGTCGCTCGAAAGCACCCCCGGCGGGAAGATGCTTGTATCGCCTGGCGCGCCTTGCATGCCAGGCGCGCCTTTCTGTACCGTGGGGCTCTCACAGGCCGTGAGCAATAGCACGGCCGCCAGCGCCGCGCCGGTAACTCCGCGCGCCGTGGCGGTGATCCGTCGGGACAGGAATGTCAACGAAGCCACGTTCAACCTCATCTCTGTCGGGGCGCGCCGAGCCTAGCGACGCCGCCACTGGAAGTAAACCGACCAAGCCCCGCCCCGGCCTGCATATCGTCGCCACGCCGATCGGCAATCTGGCCGACATCTCGCTACGGGCCCTCGACGCCCTCTCGGCGGCGGACACGGTCGCCTGCGAAGACACCCGCGTCACCCGAAAGCTGCTGAACGCCTACGGCCTGGACCGGGCGCTAACCGCCTATCACGAGCACAACGCGGACCGTATGCGACCGCGACTGATTAAACGCATGAAAGATGGCGAATCGGTGGCATTGGTGTCGGACGCCGGGACACCGCTGGTTTCCGACCCGGGCTACAAGCTTGCGCGCGCCGCGATCGCCGAAGGACTGACGGTGACCACCCTGCCCGGCGCCTCGGCGCCGCTCGCAGCTCTGGTCGTTTCTGGCCTGCCAAGCGACCGCTTTCTCTATGCGGGATTCCTGCCGCCCAAGCGCGCCGCGCGACGTAAGGCCCTGGGGAACTTGGCAGGCGTGCCGGCGACCCTGATATTCCTCGAGTCGGCCCGGCGCCTGGCGGCAGCCCTCGAAGACATGGCGGCAATTCTCGGCGCGCGGCCTGCCGCGGTGGTCCGCGAGCTTACCAAGCTGTTCGAGGAAGCGCGGCGTGGCGATCTGGCGGAGCTGGCCATGCTCTATCGCTCGGCTGGTCCGCCCAAGGGCGAAATCGTGGTTGTGGTCGGGCCACCCGAGACCCCGGCGAGCGAGGCAGCGGATCTCGACGAGCAGCTCGCGGTGGCGTTGGAGCGTGCCAGTCTGCGCGATGCCGCGGCGATGGTCGCCGCCGCGACCGGCTTGCCGCGCCGGGAGGTCTACGCGCGCGCCCTGGCGCTCAGCGGTCGGAACCGAGGCAAGGCATGAGCCTGGAGCGGCGTCAGCGCGCTTGGCTGCGCGGTCGCAGGGCCGAGAGCCTAGCCGCCTTATGGTTGCGTCTGAAGGGTTATCGTGTCCTCGCTCGGGATTACCGCGCGGGCGTCGGCGAGATCGACCTGATCGCCCGGCGGGGGCGGATCCTGGCGCTGGTCGAGGTCAAGGCGCGCGGCGGCTTGGCCGAGGCCGGGGAGGCGCTCGGCAGGCGTCAGCAGGAACGAATCGCCCGGGCCGCAAAAGCCTTCTTGCAGAGGCACCCGAGTCTCGGCAAGCTCGACCTGCGGTTCGATGCCATACTGATCGCCCCGGGCCGCTGGCCGCGCCACATTACGGACGTCTGGCGCGAGGAATTGCGATTCTGAGTCCGACTGGGGTATGGGAAGGTGCGAGCGACCATTCCGCAACACTGAGGAGTCCACCCCATGTCCACATTCAGCCGCGGTCGCACTCTGATACTGACGCTGGCCGTCACGATTGGACCCGGTCAGTTCGTTTCGGCCTGCGCACCGGTGGTTCTGGCCGGTGCCGGCGCCACGGCCGGCGTGGCCGCGACACAGGAGCGCGGAGCAAAGGGCGCCTTGTCCGACACCCGCATCCGCGTCGATATCAACCACCTCTGGTTCCAGAAGAGCACGGAGCTGTACAGCAGCATCAATCTTCAAGTTCAGGAGGCGCGCGTGCTCTTGAGCGGCACGGTCGCCGACCCGCAGACCCGGGTCGACGCAGTGCGACTGGTCTGGCAGGTAGACGGCGTGAAGGAGGTCATCAACGAGATCGAGATCAAGGACGACTCTTCGCTTTCCGACTGGTTCACGGACGTCAAGATAGGCACGGAACTGAAGAACAAGCTGCGGTTCGACAAGGCCGTTTCCTCGACGAACTACTCCGTCGAAGTGGTCAACCAGAGCGTCTATCTGATCGGTGTGGCGCAGGACCAGGCCGAGCTGGACCGGGTCATAGCCCACGCCAAGGACGTTCAATATGTCCGCCGCATCGTCAATTATGTCCGCCTCAAGGACGACCCGGCCCGCAAGTCATGATCCGGACGCCCGTCTGGGCAACTCGAGGTCCGCGGCGCGGTCGCTGGAACATCTTCTCGACCTGGGCGCCGGACCCGAGAGCCTGCACCAGGCAGCAACGCTCCTTCAGCAGGTGAAGTCTCCGCTCGGTTGACAGAGCACCGGGCCAAGAGCCGCCGAACCCGCTATAATGACGCGATACACACAGGGAACCCGCAGGTCCAGCCATGAGCCTCGCCGTCGCAATCCAGATGGACCCGATCGAATCGATCGACATTGATGCCGACAGTACCTTCGTCCTGGCGCTGGAGGCGCAGCGCCGGGGGCATGCTTTGTTCCACTACCTGCCCCAGGAGCTGAGCTTCCGCGAGGGCCGCGTCTACTCCCGGGCCAGGCCGTTCGAGGTGCGGCGCGAGCGCGGCAACCACGCCACGCTGGGTCAGACGGAGCCGATCGATCTGGCCACGCTCGATGTCGTGCTGATGCGCCAGGATCCGCCCTTCGACATGGCCTACATCACCGCCACGCATCTGCTCGAGCACGTCCACCCGAAAACCCTGGTGGTCAACGATCCGGTCCACGTGCGCAACGCGCCGGAAAAGCTCTTTGTGACCCACTTCGGCCCGCTTATGCCGCCGACCCTGATCAGTAGCGACCGGGCCGAAATCCTCGATTTCCGGGCGGAGCACAAAGACATCATCGTCAAGCCGCTGTTCGGCAACGGCGGCGCCGGCGTGTTCCATATCGACCCGGCTGACGAGAACCTCAACGCGTTGCTGGAGATGTTCACCGAGCTCTACCGGGAGCCGATCATGGTCCAGCTCTACCTGCCGGAGGTGCGCGAGGGCGACAAGCGCATCATCCTGATCGACGGGCGCGCGGCGGGCGCCATCAACCGGGTGCCGCCGCCGGGCGAGGCGCGCGCCAACATGCACGCCGGCGCACGCCCGGAGCGGGCCGGGTTGGACCGGCGCGACCAGGAGATCTGCGAGGCGATCGGACCGGTCCTTGCGGAACGGGGGTTGATCTTCGTCGGCATCGACGTGATCGGCGGCCACATGACCGAGATCAACGTCACCTCGCCGACCGGCATTCAAGAGATCAACCGCTTTAACGGGGTTTCGCTCGAATCCGACATTTGGGATGCCATAGAGGCCCGTTTCGCCACCCGCCTAACGGGGGCTTGACCCTTGCCAAGTACGGGACCGCTTGACTAGGCTCCTCGCTTGCAATGGCCACAAGGGCCGCGAGCAAGCGGCCAGTTTGACGCAGGGAACCCGTATTTGACGCCAGCTTCCGGAATCGACATCCGCGGCGTGACGAAGGTCTTCGGCGGCGGCACCGATGTGGTGCGTGCGCTCGACGGGGTGTCTTTGGGCATCCAGGAGAACGAGTTCTTCACGCTCCTCGGGCCGTCGGGGTGCGGCAAGACGACATTACTGCGCCTGATCGCCGGCTTCGAACAGCCGAGCGGCGGCGAGATTCTGCTCGACGGGGCCAGCCTGACCCACCTGCCGCCGTTCCGCCGGCCAGTCAACACCGTGTTCCAGAGCTATGCGCTCTTCCCGCACATGACCGTGATCGACAACATCGCGTTCGGGCTGGAGATGCGCGGACTGTCTAAAACCGAAACCGCGGACCACGTCGCGGAGATGCTGGATCTGGTCAAGCTGAGCGACCTCGGCAAGCGCAAGCCCGGGCAGCTTTCCGGCGGCCAACAGCAGCGTGTCGCCCTGGCCCGAGCGCTCGCCAACCATCCCAGGGTGCTGCTGCTCGACGAGCCGCTCTCGGCGCTGGACCTCAAGCTGCGCAAGGAGATGCAGATCGAGCTCAAGCGCATCCACCGCGACACCGGCATCACATTCATCTTCGTGACCCACGACCAGGGCGAAGCGCTCACCATGTCGGACCGCATCGCGGTCATGAACGCCGGGCATGTCCTCCAGGTCGGATCGCCAACCGAGATCTACGAGCACCCGACCTCGCACTTCGTCGCCGACTTCATCGGCGAGACCAACTTCCTCGAGGGAGAGGTGGTCGCGCGCGACGGCGCGAGCGCCAAGGTGCGCTTGAGCTCCGGGGTCGAGCGTCAGGCAAGCGCGCCGAAGGACGCGGCGGCCGCCGGCCGAGTCAGCCTGGCAATCCGACCGGAGCGCGTGACCCTGTCCCAAAGTCGCCAGACCGGGGCGCTCAACGGCCGTGTCGAGACCATGGTCTACTTCGGCACCGATACCAACTACCACCTCCGGCTCGAGGACGGCCGCGCCTTCATGGTGCGCCTGCAGAACCACGAGGGCGCGCAGGCGCCCTTCGCCACCGGCGACGAAGTGGCCGTAGAGATCGCCGACCACGCCTTGCAGGTGCTACGCGACTGATGACGGCCGAGGCGATCAAGACTCCCGAAGGCCCGCCGTCCAGCATCACGGAGCGTACGGTGGCCGGGCGGCAGGCGAGGACCCGCGGCCTGCTGCTCGCGCCCGCCATGCTGGTGATCGGCGTGTTCGGCATCCTGCCGCTGTTCATCGCCCTGACCTACTCCTTCCTCGAGGGCGGTACCTATGGCGGCGTGGAGTGGGTGTTCTCGACCGAGGCTTACGTGCAGCTGCTGTTCGAGCGCGACATCTTCGAGGAGACCCTGACCTTCAACACGGCCTATCTGGAGATCTTCTGGCGGTCCTTCCTGCTCGCCGCGTTCTCGACGCTGGCCTGCCTGCTGATCGGCTTTCCGGCGGCCTATTTCATGGCCACTCGGCCCGCGAAATCGCGCGATTTCTGGGTCTTTCTGATCACCATCCCATTCTGGACCAACCTGCTGATTCGCACCTTCTCGATCCAGCTCATCCTGCGCGACGAAGGCGTGATAAACATCGTGCTGACGGAACTCGGCCTGCTTGCCCAGCCGCTTCAGCTCATCTACACCGATTTCGCCGTCGGACTCGGCCTGATCTACAGCTTCCTGCCCTTCATGGTGCTGCCGATCTATGCGGCCCTGGAGCGGCTCGATTTCCGGCTGGTCGAGGCCGGCTTCGACCTCTACGCCACCCGCGCGCAGGTCCTGCGCCGCATCGTCGTCCCGCTCGCCAAGCCCGGGATCGTCGCGGGCTCTATCCTGGTCTTCATCCCCGGGCTCGGCGCCTGGATCACGCCGGAGCTGCTGGGCGGCGGCAAGGAGCTCATGATCGGCAACATGATCGCGCTGCAGTTCGGCAGTTCGCGCAACTGGCCCTTCGGCTCGGCGGCGGCGCTGGTGCTCATGGCCATGGTGCTGGTGGCGCTCGTGATCTATGTGCGCAACGTCGGCAAATCGGGTGCGGACCATGGCTGATACCGCGCACCGCACGCCGCGCGCCCTCGACCTCAAGTACCAGCCCGGCTTCACCTCGGTGGCGATGCTCTGTTTCTTCGTGCTCTACGCGCCCATCGCGGTCCTGGTCTTCTTCTCCTTCAACGCCAACCGCTCGGTCACGCGCTGGACCGAATTCAGCCTCGACTGGTACGTCCGGGCCTTGGCCAACGAAGGCATCCAGAACGCGGCCGTCACGTCGCTCGAGGTCGCGGTCTTCGCCACTGTCTTCGCCACGTCGATCGCCACGGCGGCGGCGCTCGCGACGACCCGGGTCGCGCGCTATCGGGGTATGACCGCCGCCTATACGGTGATCAACATGCCGCTCATGGTACCGGAGATCGTCACCGCCGTCGCGACTCTCTCCTTCTTCGCGCTGCTGCGCACGACGCTTGGCATAAACTTCGGCCTGGGCAACGTAATGATCGCCCATACGGTGTTCTGCATTCCCTTCGCCTATCTGCCGATCCGCGCCCGCCTGGAGAACATGGACCTGACCCTCGAGCAGGCGGCCGCGGACCTCTATGCCACGCCCTGGCGCACATTCCGGCGCGTCACCCTGCCCCTGCTGGTGCCCGGCGTCATTGCCGGGGCCATGCTGGCCTTCATCATCTCGCTCGACGACGTGATCATCACCATGATGGTCGCCGGGCCGGGGCAGACCACCCTGCCGATCTACATCCTGGGCCAGATCCGCCGCGGCGTGACGCCGGAGGTGAATGCCGTTTCCACCATTTTGTTGGCGGTTTCCATTTTGTTTGTTACGCTTTTCTTCCTTTTGGGCCGGAGAAGAACATAACCCGATGGCCGGCCGGGAACAGGGGAGAGGATCCGCGACATGAAGAAGTTTCCAGGCGTGCTGGCGGCCGTCGCCGCCTTGCTGGCAGGTGGCCAGGCCATGGCGGCCGGCGAACTGCATATCTACAACTGGGGCAACTACACCAGCCCCGAACTGAAGGAGAAGTTCGAAAAGGCCTACGACGTCAAGGTGACGATCGACGGCTACGATTCGAACGAGACCATGCTGGCCAAGGTCAAGGCCGGGGCCACCGGGTACGACATCGTGGTGCCGGGCGACTACATGATCCAGATCATGGTCGGCGAGGGCCTCCTGGCCGAGACCAACCCCTCGGCGATGGAGAACTACAAGCACGTCGATGACCGTTGGAAGGACGTCTACTGGGACCCGGGCCGCAAGTACTCCGTGCCGTGGCAGTGGGGCACAACCTCCTTCGCCGTCAACACGGCGGTCTATGACGGCGACATCAATACCCTGGCCATCCTGTTCGATCCGCCCGACGCGCTCAAAGGCCGGATCAACATGCTCAACGACATCAACGACGTCATCAACGCCGGGCTGCGCTATCTCGGCTATCCGCGCTGCAACAAGAACAAGGACCAGCTCAAGGAGCTCAGCCAGCTCCTGCTGAACGCCAAGCAGCACTGGCGGACCATGGCCTACGAGACCATCGAGAAGCTGACCTCGGGCGATGTCGACGTGTCGCAGAACTGGAATGGCGCGTCCATGCGGGCGCGCAAGCAAGTGCCGACTCTGAAATACGCCTATCCGCGCGAGGGCTTCACCGGCTGGATGGACAACGTCGCGGTCCTGAAGGACGCGCCCAACCTGGAGAACGCCAAGCTGTTCATGAACTTCATCATGGTGCCGGAGAACGCCGCCTTGATCTCCAACTTCGCGCGCTATGCCAACGGCGTCGTGGGCAGCGAGAAGTTCATGGATCCGGAGATGATCGAGTCGCCGGAGATCGTCATGCCGGCAAACGCGCCCGCACCGGAGTTCGTGCCGCCCTGCGACAAGGAGGTGGTCGACCTCTACAACAAGATCTGGACGAACCTGAAGAAGTGACCGGACCCCGAGGGGAGCTGGACCCGGGCGGCCGCATCCTGCCGCCCGGGTCTTTTTCGAGGGGAGAAAGCCTTGACAGTGAAACCGAACGCCGGCGCTTCGGCCGAGCGCAACGGAGATTCGGTGATGGCGGGGTTTCCACCGCCGCCTGAGCGGCGGGTGACGCTCGAGAACTGGGACCAGCCGCCGTTCAACCGTTGGACGTTCCAGCGGGTCCGCCAGGTGATCCCGACCCGGGAGGTAAGCCGCGGTGTGGAGCCGGCCTCCGCACTCGAGGCCGAGCCAAAGGACCTGGACGACGTGAGCGTACAATCTGTCCGGGGCGGGACCGCAACGCTCGCGCAGTTCCTGGACGAGACCTTCACGGACGGGTTCCTGGTTCTGCACCGCGGCAAGGTGGTGATCGAGCGGTATTTGAACGGCATGCGGCCGGCAACGCTCCATCTCTCGCAGTCCGTGGCGAAGACCGTCGTCGGCACGGTGGCCGGCATCCTGATCCACCGCGGCACGCTCGATCCGGACGCGCCGCTCACCCGCTATGTCCCGGAGCTCGAGCGCTGCGGCTACGGGGATGCGCGGCTCTGCCACCTTCTCGACATGGCCAGCGGCGTGCGCTTCACGGAGGATTACGGCCACCCGGACTCCGATATGACCCGGCTGGACGTCGCCAGCGGCTGGCGGCCGAACACCCGTGGCGACGTGCCGGACTCGATCTACGACCTGGCCCTGACCCTGCCCAAGGAGTGCGAGCACGGCACGCGCTTCCTGTATCGCTCGATCGAGACCGATGTGATCTCCTGGTGCATGGAGCGGGCCACGGGCCTGCACTTGACCGAGCTGGTCGGCTGCGAGCTCTGGGCGAAGCTGGGCGCCGAATGGGACGCCTGCTTCACCGTGGACCGGGCCGGGACGGCGCTGTCGGACGGCGGGTTCAACGCCACGCTGCGCGACTATGCCCGCTTCGGACAGATGATCGTGCAGGACGGCCGCTTCAACGGCCGGCAGATCGTGCCGGCGGAGTGGATCGCGGCCTGCCGGACCGGTGACAACGCACTGTTCGGCGAGCCGCACCGTTCGCACTTTCCGAACGGCGCCTATCGCAACAAGTGGTGGATCAAGGACGTTTCGACCAGAGTCACCATGGCGCTCGGCGTTTTCGGGCAGATGATCTATGTCGATCCCGACGCGGCGCTGGTGGTCGTCAAGCTGTCGACCTGGCCGGACTACCTGAACCCGGAGTTCAATCTCGACACGGTCCGCGCCGTGGAGGCGGTGGCCGTCGCCCTGAACGCGGGCGCCGGCTAGCGCCCCGCCGAACCCAAGGAATTCCGGACATGAAGACCATCTACACCGAAGACCACCGCCTGCAGGACGGCAAGGCGGAACTGATCGACGGCAAGCTGCTGCCCTGCTTCGAAATGCCCCGGCGCGCGGAAATCGTGATCGCGCGGGTACGCGAGGTCGGCCTCGGCGAGGTGCTGCCGCCCGAGACCTTCGGCCGCCCGCCGCTCGAGCGGGTGCACAAGAAGAATTTTCTCGATTTCCTGGAGGGTGCTTGGGCGGCCTGGACCGCCGCCGGCCGCGACTGGGACGCCCTGCCGCTGGTCTGGCAGGTCCGCGGCCTGCGCGCCGACCGCGAGCCGGACTCGATCGACGGCAAGCTCAGCTACTTCTCCTTCGACGCCGGCACGCCGATCACAGCCGGCACCTGGCAGGCGGCCAGCGCCGCCGCCGATGTCGCGCTGACCGGCCAGAAGCTGGTCGGCCAGGGCGAGCGGGCGGTCTTCTCGCTCTGCCGCCCGCCCGGCCACCACGCCACCAGCGACTACTACGGCGGCTACTGCTTTCTGAACAATGCGGCGATTGCGACCCAGGCCTTCCGCGAGTCCGGTGCCGCCAAGGTCGCGATCCTCGATGTCGACTACCACCACGGCAACGGCACGCAGACGATCTTCTACGACCGTCCGGACGTGCTGTTCTGCTCGCTGCACGGCCATCCCTCGCAGGAATTCCCCTTCTTCCTGGGCTACGAGGACGAAATGGGCGCGGGGGCGGGAGCGGGGTTCAACGCCAACTATCCGCTCCACTGGGGCAGCGGCTGGGCCCCCTGGTCGGAGGCGCTGGACGACGCCTGCCGACGGATCGGCGCCTACGGCCCCGAGGCATTGGTGATCTCGCTCGGTGTCGACACCTTCAAGGACGACCCCATCTCGCAGTTCACGCTGGAAAGTCCGAATTACCTCGAAATCGGGCAAAAGATAGCGGCACTCGGCCTGCCCACCCTCTTCGTCATGGAGGGCGGCTACGCCGTCGAAGAGATCGGCGTCAATGCGGTCAACGTGTTGAAGGGCTTCGAGGAGGCGGGCTGACGCGGACAAGCCGGTCGTGCGATCCGTGAAGAATGGTTCAGCAGCATACCGGGCAAACGCATCGCGGCGTGGCGGCGCGCCGTTTCCATGCCGCGGATCGGTCGACCTCTACGGCTTGAGTGCAGAGGGCAGACGGCTTGCTTAAGCCGCTTCCACCGCCCCGGTCACTTCGCCTTCCGTTTGCCGAAGTTCGCAAGATACTCCAGCAGTTCCCGCACGGTCATGCGGCCGCCTTCGCCTTCGGGCTTACGTCGACGGTTCTGCCCGATATAGCCACCATGACCGTTGCCATTTCCGTGCCCGGACGCCCCGGACGCCCCGGACGACCCGGACGACCCGGACGACCCGCCTCCACCTTTGCCGCCCTTGTTGTTGTGGTTGTCGAGATCCCCGTCGCCGATAACGACGCCGGCCTCCGCGGTCGAGGTCAGCGTAAGCAGCACGGGCGCCGCATAAGCGGCCGACACGCCGAGGCCGAGCCGGGTCAATGCCTCGCGGCGGCCGATATCAACGTCCATGGCGGTAATCTCGCCCTTCCTGGGTCGATGGGCCATGCCATCCTCCTGTTACATCGACAGGGGGGATGTCCCTTATTCGGCTCCGGGCCTTGGTGGCCCAGACTGCCGATCGGCGCTCCATGGTCCCTTGAGGTTTTATGCCGGGACCAAGTTGACTTTCCGAAGCGGTCTCGGAGCGCTCGATACTTGGACTTCCTCCATGTATTGCGTTTTGCGTATTTGACCCAATTCTGTCACAGGCCGTCTTAATAAGCCGTTAACGGGATGCTTTTTCAGTGCGTTATAACATGTTTTTGACGTATTTATTAACGAAACTACCCGTTAAGCGGGTTTTTACTTGTCGAGGCCTTGTGCCCTTGGCTGGTCCTCGCCGCGGCCTAGGGCCTCGAGCCTTCAGTCGGCGGAATCGCGCCGGTTGATCGGATAGCGCCCCGCCTCGCCGAGGAAAGGCTGCACCAGCATCCGGTCGAGCCACAGATCGCGGGGGGCGCGGAACTGCTCGATGCCGATGGTCATTGCCCTGTGCCCGGCGGCGGGCTGGGCGCGGTAGGTGCCCAGCAGCCGGTCCCACCAGGGCAGGTTGAAGCCGAAGTTGCTGTTGGTCTCGCGCGGCACGACCGAGTGGTGGACCCGGTGCATGTCCGGCGTCACGAGCACCCAGCGCAGGACCGTGTCGACCGCCTCGGGGATGCGGAGGTTGGCGTGGTTGAACATGGCCGTGGCGTTCAGCAGCACCTCGAAGATCAGCACCGCGAGCGCCGGGGCGCCGAGCGCCGCCACGGCGGCCAGCTTCAGCCCCATGGACAGCAGGATCTCGATCGGATGAAAGCGCGCGCCGGTCGTCACGTCGAAATCGAGGTCGGTGTGGTGCATGCGATGCAGCCGCCAGAGCGCCGGGGCCGCATGGAACATCACGTGCTGCAGATAGATCACGAAATCGAGCAGCAGGACGGCGAGCGCCAAGGACAGCCAGGTGGGCAGGACCAGGTTGTTCAACAGCCCCCAGCCCCGCTCTTCGCCCAACAACGCCAGTCCCACAGCCGCGGTCGGGAAGAGGACTCTCAGAAGCAAGGTGTTGACGGCCACGATGCCTAGATTGCTCGGCCAGCGGATCCAGCGGGAAACGGTCCGACCGCGCCGTGGCATGAGGGCCTCCCAGACGGCCATGACCGCGAAGACCCCGAGGAAAATTCCCAGCCGGATCTCGGGCTCGACCGCAAGAATGTCCTTCGTCATGGTCCGCTCTTTCAAGGCGTCGTTACGCGGGGACCTTGGCAGGAGTCGCGGGCATGTCAATCGAAACACGAGGCGCGGCACCCCGGTCGGGGCGATGGCTTGGCGTTTGCGGAAGTCCTCGCCTCAGGGCCCCCGCACCGTTAGATTGCAAATCGGCCCGGGCGGGCGTAATCTCGGGTCACGCACAGCGAACAAAGAGGGAACATGGTCGCGCGGGTCAGCACCGTGGCCTTCCAGGGCATCGAAGTCGTCGACGTCGACGTCCAGGTGCAGATCGCCGGCGGCGGCCTGCCCAGCTTCACCGTGGTCGGCCTGCCCGACAAGGCGGTGGCCGAGAGCCGCGAGCGGGTGCGCGCGGCCTTGGGCGCCCTCGGATTGGCGCTGCCGCCGCGGCGCATCACGGTCAACCTGGCGCCCGCCGACCTGCTGAAGGAGGGCAGCCACTTCGACCTGCCGATCGCGCTCGGCCTGCTCACCGCCATGGCGGTGCTGCCGGGCGACGAGCTCGGCGGATATACGGCGCTCGGCGAGCTTGGCCTGGACGGCGGCCTGGCGCCGGTGGCCGGCGTGCTGCCCAGCGCGCTCCACGCCGCGGCCTCGGAGCGGGGCCTGATCTGCCCGGAGGCCCAGGGCGGCGAGGCCGCCTGGGCGGCCGGCGTCGAGGTGCTGGCGCCCGCCACCCTGCTGGCCCTGGTCAACCACTTCAAGGGCACCCAGGTCCTGACCCCTCCGGAGCCGGCGCTGGCCGAGGCCGGCGGCGAGGATCCGGACCTCAAGGACATCAAGGGCCAGGAGACGGCCAAACGGGCGCTCGAAGTGACCGCAGCCGGCGGCCACAACCTGCTGATGATCGGCCCGCCGGGCGCCGGCAAGTCGATGCTGGCCCAGCGCCTGGCCGGCTTGCTGCCGCCTCTCGCGCCTTCCGAGGCTCTGGAGGTTTCGATGATTCATTCGGTGGCCGGGCTGCTCGAGGGCGGGCGGCTGCTGCGCCGGCGGCCGTTCCGCGACCCTCACCACTCGGCCTCCCTGGTCGCGCTGATCGGCGGCGGCAACCGGGCCCGGCCGGGCGAGATCTCGCTGTCCCACCTCGGCGTGCTGTTCCTCGACGAGCTGCCCGAGTTCGCGCGCGCCACGCTGGAGGCCCTGCGCCAACCCATGGAGACCGGCCGGGTCGCGATCGCCAGGGCCAACGCCCACGTTACCTATCCCTCGAGGGTCCAGCTGGTCGCCGCCATGAACCCCTGCCGCTGCGGCTACCTGGACGACCCGGCGCTGGCCTGCAGCCGGGCGCCCAGATGCGCGCGCGACTACCAATCGAAGATCTCCGGCCCGCTGTTCGACCGCATCGACCTGCACGTCGAGGTGCCGGCGGTCTCCGCCGCCGACCTCTCCCTGCCACCGCCCGCCGAAGGCTCGCCCGAAATCGCGGAACGAGTCGCCGCCGCCCGCGCCCGCCAGCGGGCCCGCTACGCGGACTTGCCGGAAGCGGGCCGCCCGCGCTCCAACGCCGAGGCCGACGGCCAGCTCCTGGAGGAGATCGCCGCTCCGGACCCCGAGGGTCGGCGCCTGCTCGCCGAGGCGACGGACCGCATGCGCCTCTCAGCCCGCGGCTACCACCGCGTCCTGCGCGTCGCCCGCACCCTGGCCGACCTGGACGCGAGCGAAAACGTGCGCCGCATCCACGTCGCCGAGGCACTCAGCTACCGCCGAATCGCACCGGGACGGGGGTCATAGCAATGAAGACCTTGGGAAGCTGCCCGATGGTTCTATTGCGCGTACTGCTGATTCTTGTGCCTGTTTGCGCGAACGAGCCAGCAACTGCGGCAAGCCCGCTCGAAGGTTCCTGGTTCGGCGAGCGGGGCGAACCCGGCACCGGCCACCTCATTCAGTGGCTGGTCCATCGACGATCCGACGGCACCTATACCATAGAGTTTCACATCTACCGCGATTGCAGCCAGCCGGAAATCTGGCTGGAGACTGGAGTGTGGCGCTTCTCGAAGAACCTATATTTCACGATGACCCTCGAAGTTGACGGCACCCCGACCGATGTCGACAATCCTTTTTACCAGGACACCTACCGGGTCGAGGGCATAACGCCGACGGAGATGCGCTACACGCACCTCAAGTCCGGGCGAGCCTATTCCGTGCAACGGGTCGAGCGGGAGTTCTTGTTCCCGGGCTGCGCCCACATCGCTGAGGCCTTGAGCAATATGCGAATCGCGCCAGGAATAGGGCGAGGCGGGACCCCAAGACCCGAAATGACAGGACGCGGTCACGCCGTCGCCCACTCGGCGTCGCTGGCGCGCCCTGCGGGAATCACATAAGAGAAGCGCGACAATCCAGCCCAACACGGGGAGCCCGGACATGTCCCGGATCATCGATCTGACGCTGCCGATCGAAGAGCACTTCCGCTGGGGCGTAGAGCGGCGGCTGACGGCCGACCTCACCAAGGGCGACCGCTTCCAGGTGACCTGGCTGGGGCTGCCGGTCCACGCCTTCACGCACATCGACGCGCCGCGGCATATGGTGCCCGAGGGGTCGACCACGAGCGAGGTCGGGCTGGAGCGTGTGGTCGGCGAGGCGGCGGTCGTCGACCTCTCCGGCCTCGCGCCCGACACCGCGGTCGGGCCCGACATGCTGGAGGAAAAGGGCGCACACGTCGGCGCCGGCGACATCGTCCTGCTGAAGACCTGCTGGGACCGGGTGTGCTCGCACCACACGCCCGAGTTCTGGACCACCGCGCCCTACATGACGCGCGAGGCCTGCACCTGGCTCCTCGAGAAAGGCATCAAGGCGCTCGGCGTCGATTTCCCGCAGGACTACCCGATCCGAGGGCTTCTGAATGGCGAGACCGCGCCGATCTCGGAGTTCGTGACCCACGACGTGCTGCTGAGATGCGGCGTGATCCTGATCGAGTACCTCTGCAATCTCGCGGCGCTCGAGACGGAGCGGACCATGCTCTTCGCGTTGCCTCTCAAGCTGCCTGAGGCCGACGGCGCGCCGGCCCGAGTGATCGCCTGGGAGCCGGACTGAGCTCCGCGAGCACCCGCCTCCGCGATCAGGTGCCGATCCGGCGCTCTTCGTCCTCCGGCGCCATTTCCTCCCGGGCCTGCCCGTTGCCGGACCTGGCGTAGGGGAAGAGGGCGTCCCGACCCAGCCACTGAGACCTCATCTGGCGCCAAACGGTCAGGGACTCGGTCTGCCTGATCCTCCGCCAAGCCAACCCGACGTTGGCGGCGTTCTGCTCCGACGGGTCCCTGGCGTAGGCCCGCACCGCCAGCTTCGCGGCGGCCCAAAGTTCTCTGTGTTGCACGGCAGCCTCCCTCGACGATCGCGTTTGATCTTCCGAGGATCATAGCTACGTAACACTGTTAATAGAAGTGACAAACTTCGGACAACTTTAAGAAGCACACATGACTCGGCCGCCCGGGTGCCGGGAGCGCGCCGTCAGTGGAACGCCTCGCCGGGCTCCATTCCGAGCCGTTTCAGGATCATCGCCGCCGGGCAGAAACCGGTGAAGGCGGACTGCAGCATGTTGGCGCCGACGAAGGCGGTCAGCCACAGCCAGGCCGGGTGATGGACCTGGCTCAGGGCCAGGCTGATCAGGATGATGGTGCCCGCGAAGGCGAGCACGGCGCGGTCGATGGACATGGTCGGGTCTCCTCGGGTTTCGTACCTTGCCGGTGTCGGTGCCAAGAAAGACGCCACGCCCCATTCGAGGGCATTGACCTGCATCAAAACGCGCCCGCAGACCAGACCGGCGCTCTGCGCATGGCTCTTCACGGGCTGGGACTGCCCTCATTCACCGGCGGGCAGGTCGAGTCGGGCACGGAGGCCGCCGAGTTCGGACTCGTCCAGGGCTAGCGAGCCGCGGTAGAGCACGGCGATTTCCTGGACGATATCCAGGCCGAGGCCGCTGCCGGCGACGGTTTCGTCGAGCCGCCGGCCGCGGTGCAGGACCTCGGCTCGCCTGTCCCCGGGAATGCCCGGCCCGTCGTCCTCGACCGCGATCACCAGGCGGTCGTCGACCTGGCTTGCGCCGACAGCAATCTGCGTTTTCGCCCACTTGCAGGCGTTGTCCATCAGGTTGCCGACCATCTCCTCCAAGTCGCGCGCATCGCCCCTAAAGACCAAGCCGTCCAAGCCGGAGACGGCGATCTCGAGGCCGCGCTCCCTGTGCAGGAGGCCCATCGAGAAGCGGATGTCGTCGACGACATCCGCAACCGCCGCGCGGGCGCCCAGCACGTCGCCCGAGCCCGCGGCTCGCGCCCGGACCAGGTAGCGGTCGACGTGATCGCTGATGGCGGCGATCCGGTCCCGCAGGAGCGCGCCCCGCTCGCCCTCGACCTCGCGGGCCTCGTTGCGTATCACGCTGAGCGGATTCTTCAGCGCGTGGGCCAGATTGCCGGCCTGGGTCCGCGCACGATCGAGCAGCGCGGCATCGCGATCGAGCAGCGCGTTCAGTTCGCTCACGACCGGCTGTACCTCTTCGGGAAAGCTCTCGGGCAGGCGCTCCGAACGCCCCTCCCGGATCCCGGCGATGGCCTGTCGCAGGGCCCGCAAGGGCTGCAGCCCGAAGCGGACCTGCAGCAAGACGGCGCCCAACAGGCCGATGCCCAGGGTCCCCAGGGTCATCGCCAGCTGGACCACGAAGGCATCGACATCGCGGTCGATATCGCTGAGCGGTCCGGCAACCGCCAGAACGAAGTGACCGCGCGCGCGCGGCAGAGTTATGTCCGCGACGAGCCCCCGCAGGGCCTCCTGCCCGGGACCGATGAGTGCCTGCACCTGCGCGCCCGACCCGGCCCTGGGCCTCTCGACCTCGAGGCGGTCGTGCCAGAGCGATTCCGAACGGACGACGACGTCTTCCGAACTGGCGATCTGCCAGTACCAGCCCGAGTGGGGCCGGTTGTAACGCGGGTCGGAGGGCGTCCAGGGAAGCACCAGTTCGCCGCCGGCCGTGACCTCGCTTGCCGCAACCATTTCCTCCATATGGTCGAACAGCTGGCGGTCGAAGCGCCGTTCGATGTGGTCGCGGAACAGGAAGACCAGCAGCAAACCCGCCGCGGCCAGCCAACCCACCAACCAGAGGGTCGCGGTTGCGACCAATCTGAACGTCAGGGATCTACGAAGCATCCCGGGGCGTGACCAGTTGATAACCCTGTCCTCTATGGGTCTTGATCAAAGCCGTGCCGAGCTTCCTGCGCAACCGGTTGACCAATACCTCGATCACGTTCGAATCGCGATCGAAGTCCTGACCATAGATATGTTCGGTCAGTTCGGTCTTGGAGATCACCTTGCCATGATGATGCATGAGGTAGGACAGAGTCCTGAACTCGAGCGCTGTCAATTCCACGAGGTTTCCGTGCAGGGTTACGCGGGTCGTCCCCGGATCGACTCTGAGCGGGCCGTGTTCCAGCACCGGGCTCGCGCGTCCCGCGGAGCGGCGGATCAGCGCCTCGAGACGCGCCAGCAGCTCTTCCAGTTCGAAGGGTTTTGCCAGGTAGTCGTCGGCCCCGGCGCGCAGCCCGGTGACCTTCTCCCGCCAGGTGTCGCGCGCCGTGAGGACCAGGACGGGCATGTCTCTGCCGGCCTCGCGCCAGCGCCGCAGGATCGTCAGGCCGTCGACGACGGGCAGACCGAGATCGAGAACGACCGCGTCATAGGGTTCGCTTTCGCCCAAGAACCCGCCCTCCTCGCCTTCATGGGCGAGGTCGACGACGTACCCGGCCTGCCTCAGCGTGGTTTCGACTTGCCGCGCCACGTCGCGGTCGTCTTCGACGACGAGGACCCTCATTTCCGACGCCCGGGCTAGCCGTCGTCATGATCATGACCCTGCCGCCCGTGCTCTCCTTCCAGTTCGAGTAGCTCCAGACTTTTGGCATCGTACTCCAATTCCAGCACGTTGCCTTCGGGCGTCATGATCTTGGCCTCGTAGACCCATCTCAGCTGTCCCCGGTGCTTCACCTGCGCGAGATTGACCTTCAGGATCCGAGCGTGGAAGTCCCGGTGGACGTGCGCCAGGAGTTGCTGCAAGGAGACGATCTTATGGGCTCTTAGGACCTTATGGAAGTCGTCTTCGCCGGCACCCGCCATGCCGGGCCCGGCTGCCAGAAATAGGCTTGCCGCGAGGGTCACTCCGAAAACCGCCGCACCCGCGGCGATGCGGCGCAGGATCGAAGGGAAAGTTTGTGTTTGCGGGTTCCGAAGCCCCACCCCACAGCCGAAATGGTTGCTTCCAGTCACGCTGCTTACCCCGGTAACGTCCTGTCGCCAGTCTCTTGGTTGAAGGCGAGTGTGGCAAGCCGAAGCTGAACACAGCCTTAAATTACTCCTCAGCACCGGTTCAGGTTGCGTTCGGTATTGTTTGATCATGGTTTCTCGAACAAGGCTCGAATGCGGAGTTCAGACCGGCAAGATGCTTAAGGAGATCGTACAAGAATGAGACCGGAGGGGGCCGGATCCGCCCAGCCCCCACCCCGACACCGGGAATGCGCCAGGAGGTCAAGACAAAGTGAACCTCCTTTCCCCCTAGTCGCCGGTCTGGTGAAGTGGTGTCGTGGCAGCCCACCAACCGGACCGCGCAAAATCACCCAGGCTTCCCCTGGCGCTCCTCTCCCCCGGTGGTCACAGAAGAAGGACGGGCCGCTCCCCCCTCGGCCCGTCCTTCTTTGTGTCTGGACTCTGCGCTATTTCTCCCGCGGCTTGACCATGCGGCCGAGGTTCTTGCCGGCGAAGAGGTGCAGGTGTGAAGGGATCGACCTCGCTGGCGGGATCCAAGGGCCTCCGCTCCGTTCAACCGGTTGCTTCTGGTCGCGTAGCTTTCCCCGGTAACGTCCTGTCGCGAGCTTGGTTGTTGAGGGCAATACCGGCAAGACGAAGCTGAACACCGCCTTAAGTTTCTCCTCAGCGCCGGTTCAGGTTGCATTCGATATTGTTTGAGCAAGCTCTCTCGAACAAGGCTCGAACGCGGAAATCAGATGAGCCCGAAGCACGCCGTCTTGACTGCAACGCTGTTCCGTCTTGGGGCCGTTCTAGCTCTGGGGAGCGGTGCTTTGGGTCCGGCGGTGGCTTGGGCCCAAACCGGCGTGACTTCGGGAACAGAGGTCGTCGGCGAGAGCGAAACATCCGAAATGCGCCTGTCCGTCGGCCGGATCCTCTCCACGGTCAAGGCGGCCGGGTACACGGAAGTCCGCAAGATCGAACGCGAGCACGGCGTCTACCAGGTCGATGCCCGCGATCCCAAGGGCTGGCGGGTGGAGATCTTCGTCGACGCCAAGACCGGCGGCTTGGTGATCGACCCGGAAACCGGAAAGCCGCGCTCGGAGCGGCTGAGCGACAAAGTGCCGTCCGGGCCGCTCGATTTCGAGGCGGTGGTCGCCCAGGTCAAGGCCGAGGGCTACCCCGAAGTCTACGCCATCGAGTACGAGCACGCCATCTATGAGATCAAGGCCCGCGACGCGGCGGGCCGAAAGGTCGAGCTGTACGTCCATCCGAAGACCGGCAAGCTGCTCAAGCACCCCAAGACCGGCAATCCGCTGAAGGAGATCCTAGACGATTAAGACCGGGGGGGCCGGATCCGCCCGGCCCCCACCCCGACCCCGGGAACGCGCCGGGAGGATGCCAAGATAAGGCGACCCTCCTTTCCCCCTAGGCACCGGTCTGGTGAAGTGGTGACGTGGCAGCCCACCAACCGGACCGCGCAAAATCGCCCAGTCTTCCCCTGGCGCTCCTCTCCCCCGGTGGTCACATAAAAAGGACGGGCCGCTCCCCCCTCGGCCCGTCCTTTTTATTGTCTCGGCTCCGCGCTATTTCTCCGGCGGCTTGATCATGCGGCCCAGATCCTTGCCGGCGAAGAGGTGCAGGTGAAAGTGCATGACCTCCTGGTGAGCATCGGGGCCGGTGTTGGCGAGGATCCGATAGCCGGGCTGGACCAGGCCCAGGTCGCGGGCGATCTTGCCGGCGGCGCGGATGAAGCCGGCGATTTCGGCCTCCGGGGCATTCCGAGAAAAGTCGTCGAAGGAGCTATAGGCGCCCTTTGGCACGACCAGGACATGGGTCGGAGTCTGCGGCTCGATGTCCTTGAACGCCAGCACGTGCTCGTCCTCGTAAACCTTGTCGCAGGGAATCTCGTTGCGAAGGATCTTCGCGAAGACATTGTTCTCGTCATAGGCCATGGTTGTCTTCCTCACTGCTTCTTTCGCCGGGCTTTTTCCGTCAGGCCGGAGCTGCCCTTTCGCTCGGCCAGCGCCTGCCAGACCCTCTCCGGCTTGACGTCGCAGGCGGCCCAGAGCACCAGCAGGTGATAGAGCAGGTCGGCGCTCTCGGCGGCCAGCTTCTTCTTCTTGCCGCGCACGGCCTCGATCAGGGCCTCGACCGCCTCCTCGCCGACCTTTTGCGCGATTTTCGGGACGCCCCTCTCGAACAGCTTGGCGGTATGGGAGCTTTCCGGGTCGGCCCCGCGGCGGCTCTCGATCACCTCGTAGAGATCGTCCAGCACGGTAGCGTCCAACTCGTGCTCGGCCATGTCCACCGCCTTTCCGCTGTCCTCGCGTCGCGCTCCCGTAACAGGAATCGACCGCCCTGTCACCCGGCCGGGCGCACCGGGACGCCGGCCCGGGCCAGATGCGCCTTGGCCTCGGCAATCGAATAGGTGCCGAAGTGGAAGATCGAAGCGGCGAGCAACGCCGAGGCGTGGCCGTCGCGCACGCCCTCGACCAGGTGGTCGAGCGTGCCGACCCCGCCCGAGGCGATGACCGGGACGGGCACCGCGTCGACAATGCGCCGCGTCAACTCGATGTCGTAGCCCTGCTTGGTGCCGTCGCGGTCCATCGAGGTCAGTAGGATCTCGCCGGCACCATAGTCGGTCATGCGCCGGGACCAGTCGATGGCGTCTAGGCCGGTCGGCGTGCGGCCGCCGTGAACGAAGACCTCGAAACACCCCGGTTCGGCGCGCTTGGCGTCGACCGCGACCACGATGCACTGCGTGCCGAACTTCTCGGCCGCCTCGCGCACGAAGTCCGGGTTGTCGACCGCCGCGGTGTTGATCGAGACCTTGTCCGCACCGGCCAGCAGCAGGCGGCGGATGTCCTCGGTCGTGCGCACGCCGCCGCCCACGGTGAGCGGCATGAAGCAGACCTCTGCCGTGCGGGCGACCACGTCGAGGATGATGTCGCGCTTCTCGTGGCTGGCGGTGATGTCGAGGAAGCAGAGCTCGTCCGCGCCGGCGGCGTCGTAGATCCGGGCTTGCTCGACCGGGTCGCCGGCGTCGCGCAGGTCGACGAAGTTGACGCCCTTGACCACGCGGCCGTCCTTGACATCGAGGCAGGGGATGATGCGCGCCTTCAGCATCCGGCCGCCTCCTTTGCGCCGACCAGGGCGAGCGCGCTCTTCGGATCAACGCGCCCGTCGTAGAGCGCGCGCCCGCAGATCACCCCCTCGATGCCGCGGTCCTCGACCGCCAGCAGGGCTGCGATGTCGTCGAGCGACGAGACTCCGCCCGAGGCGATGACCGGGATCGAGACGGCCTCGGCCAGCGCCGCCGTGGCCGCGACGTTGACACCCTGGAGCGCGCCGTCGCGTTCGATGTCGGTGTAGACCAGGGCAGCGACGCCCGCGTCCTCGAAGCGGCGCGCCAGGTCGTGCGCCTCGAGGTCGCTCTGCTCGGCCCAGCCCTCGACCGCGACCCGCCCGCCGCGCGCGTCGATCCCGACCACGACCCGCCCGGCAAAGCGCCGGCAGGCCTCGCGCACTAGGTCGGGGTCCTTGACCGCGACCGTGCCGAGGATGACCCGGGCCACCCCGGCCTCGAGCCAGGTCCCGATCGTCGCCATGTCGCGGATGCCGCCGCCGAGCTGCACCGGCAGGTCGATCGCCGCCAGGATCGCCTCGACCGCCGCGCGGTTGACCGGCCGGCCCTCGAACGCGCCGTTGAGATCGACCAGGTGCAGCCAACGGAACCCCGCTTCGGCGAAGGCTCGGGCCTGGGACGCCGGATCGGGATTGAAAACCTTCGCGGTGTCCATCTCGCCGCGCAGCAGGCGCACGGCCGCGCCGTCCTTGAGATCGATGGCGGGGAAGACGATCACCGTCCGGTCCTCACATCAGTCATCGCCCGGAACCGTGGCGCCGTTGCCGACCAGGTCCTTGAAATAGAAGTAGCCGGTGATCCAGCGCCCGTCGACCCAGGCATAATGCGGATGCGTGCCCCAGCGCTGGTAGCCACGCCTCTTGTAGACCTGTATCGCCGCCTCCTGGGTCTCGCGGACGTCCAGGTTGAGCACCCGCAGATCGGCCGCCCGCGCCGCGGCCTCGACCGATTCGACCAGGCGCTGCGCGAGGCCGTGGCCCCGCGCCCAGGGGGCGACGAAGAAGGTCGTCAGCTGACCGGTCAGCGCCTGGGCCTCATTGTTCTTCGGCGGCCGCTGGAGCTGGGCCGAGCCGGCGATCGTGCCGTCCACGCGGGCGACGTGGAGCTCGCGCTCAGGAACCAGCAGCACGCCCTTCCAGTAGGTTTCCATGACATGGCGCGGCGGCGGCTTCAGCCAGCCGAACCCGCCGCCGTCCAGAATTGCCGCCTCGGCGGCATCGCAGAGATCGTGGAGATCACCGGCACTGAACTCGGTGAGCTGCTCGACGGCGGTCTGCGGTTCGAAGTCGCCCGGTTCGCCCATCAGGGTCTCCAGTTCAGAAAATTGGCCAAAAGACGCAGGCCGGCGGCCTGGCTCTTCTCAGGATGGAACTGCGTGCCGACCAGGTTGTCCCGGCCGACCACCGCCGTGATCGGGCCGCCGTAGTCGGTCGTGGCCAGGACATGCTCCGGGTCCGCGACGGTGAAGCGGTAGCTGTGCACGAAATAGGCGTGCGCGCCCCGCTCCAGGCCGCTCAGCACCGGATGGCCGCTCTGCACGTCCTCGAGCTCGTTCCAGCCCATGTGTGGCACCTTGAGCGCGGGGTCGTCCGGTTCCAGCGCCACGACCTCGCCCCGGATCCAGCCCAAGCCCGGGTGCACGCCGTGCTCGCGGCCGACAGTGGCCATGAGCTGCATGCCGACGCAGATCCCCAGAAAGGGCCGGCCGGCATCCAGGGTCGCCGCCGCGAGGGCCTCGATCATACCCGGCAGGGCGTCGAGCCCCCGGCGGCAGTCGCCGAAGGCGCCCACGCCCGGCAGCACGATGCGCTCGGCCCGGGCGACCGTATCGGGGTCCGAGGTCACGGCAACCTCTGCCGCGAGGCCGGTCTCGGCCGCCGCGCGCTCAAGCGCTTTGGCCGCCGATCGTAGGTTGCCCGACCCGTAGTCGACGATCGCGACGATCATGCCTCGAACAGGACCGCCATGGCTAGAGCGCCCCCTTCGTAGAGGGTACGGCGCCGGCCTGGCGCGGGTCGATCTCGATGGCCCGGCGCAGGGCCCTGGCCAGGCCCTTGTAGCAGGACTCGACGATGTGGTGCGCGTTCACGCCGTAGAGGGTCTCGACGTGGAGCGTCAGGCCGGCATGCTGCGCGAAGGCCTGGAACCACTCCTTGAACAGCTCGGTGTCCATCTGGCCCAGCTTGTCGCGGCTGAAGTCGACCCGCCAGATCAGGTAGGGCCGGTTGGAGGCGTCGAGGGCCACCCGCGTGAGCGTCTCGTCCATGGGGATCAGCGCCTCACCGTAGCGCGCGATGCCCTTTCGCTCGCCGAGCGCCTGGGCCACCGCCTGACCCAGTGCGATGCCCGTGTCCTCCGTCGTATGGTGGAAATCGATGTGCAGGTCCCCTTCGGCCTTCAGCGTGATGTCGATGAGGCTGTGGCGCGAGAGCTGCTCGAGCATATGGTCGAGAAAACCGATGCCGGTCTCGACGTCGTACTGGCCGGTGCCATCCAGCCGGACGGACGCGGTGATCCGCGTTTCCTTGGTATTCCGTTCGATGCTGGCCTCGCGCATGGGGGCCTTCCTCTACTGCCGGTGCAATCCCTCTGGCGTGATTTGCGCGCCCTTGTAGCAGGAAGCGCCCGGGCTTGCCAGGGGCGGCAGGCGCCCGGGACGCAATTGTCTTGAACCGCCGGGTCGTTTGGCCCATCTCTCACACCATGCCCGAAAGAGGTCCCGCACAGTGGCACGGCACCACGATCCTTTCCGTCCGCAAGGGCGATCAGGTCGTGATCGCCGGCGACGGCCAGGTCAGCCTCGGCCAAACCGTGATCAAGTCGAACGCCCGAAAGGTGCGGCGCTTGGGCAAGGGCGACGTGATCGCCGGGTTCGCCGGGGCTACCGCCGACGCCTTCGCTCTCTTCGAGCGCCTCGAGGCCAAGCTCGAGACCCATCCCGGCCAGCTGACCCGCGCCTGCGTGGAGCTGGCCAAGGACTGGCGCACCGACCGTTATCTGCGCCGCCTCGAAGCCATGATGGCGGTGTCCGATTCCGGGACCTCGCTGGTGCTGACCGGCACCGGCGACGTGCTCGAGCCGGAGGACGGCCTGATCGGCATCGGCTCGGGCGGGCCCTTCGCCTTGGCCGCGGCCCGGGCCCTCATCGAAATCGACGGCTTCGACGCCGAGGCCATCGCCCGCAAATCCTTGAACATTGCCGCTGGAATCTGTGTCTACACCAATGAAACAATCGTCGTCGAAAGCCTCTCTGCCCAGTGAGCAGCGGGGCGTCCGCAGCCCGAGCGACTCGGGCGCGTTCAGCCCCCGCGAGATCGTCTCGGAGCTCGACCGCTTCATCATCGGGCAGACCGACGCCAAGCGCGCGGTCGCCGTGGCGCTCAGGAACCGCTGGCGGCGTCAGCAGCTGCCCGAGGAGCTGCGCGAGGAGGTGCTGCCCAAGAACATCCTGATGATCGGCCCGACCGGCGTCGGCAAGACCGAAATCGCCCGGCGCCTGGCCCGCCTCGCGCAGGCCCCTTTCATCAAGATCGAGGCGACCAAGTTCACCGAGGTCGGCTATGTCGGCCGCGACGTCGAGCAGATCGTCCGCGATCTGGTCGAAATCTCGCTCAACATGACCCGCGATCGCCTGCGCAAGGAGGTCAAGGCCAAGGCCGAGCTGGCCGCCGAGGAGCGCCTGATCGACGCCCTGGTCGGCGAGGGCGCTCGCGACGACACCCGCATCGCCTTCCGCCGGCGCCTGCGCAACGGCGAGCTGGACGACAAGGAGGTCGAGCTCGAGCTGGCCGACACGGCCGGCCTCAGCCTGCCGACCATGGACATCCCGGGCATGCCCGGCGCCAGCATGGGCATGATCAACCTGAACGACATGCTCGGCAAGGCCTTCGGCGGACGCACCAAGAAACGGCGCATGGCCGTCTCCGAGGCGGCCCAGGTGCTGACCGGCGAGGAGAGCGACAAGCTGCTCGACCAGGAGACGGTGACCGCCGAGGCGCTGGCCGCGGTCGAGCAGAACGGCATCGTGTTCCTCGACGAGCTGGACAAGATCACGGCCCGCTCCGAGCGCATCGGCGCCGACGTCAGCCGCGAGGGCGTGCAGCGCGACCTGCTGCCGCTGATTGAGGGTACCACGGTCGCCACCAAGCACGGCTCGATCAAGACCGACTACATCCTGTTCGTCGCCTCGGGCGCGTTCCACATGGCCAAGCCCTCGGACCTGCTGCCCGAGCTCCAGGGCCGCCTGCCGATCCGCGTCGAGCTGAACGCGCTGACGCGCGACGATTTCCGGCGCATCCTGACCGAGCCCGAGAACAGCCTGATCCGGCAGTACCGGGCTCTGATGAGCACCGAGGGGGTCACCCTCGAGTTCACCGAGGAGGCGATCGACGCGCTCGCCGACCTTGCCGCCGAGATCAATTCGAGCGTCGAGAACATCGGCGCCAGGCGCCTGCACACCGTGCTGGAGAAGCTGCTCGACGAGATCTCTTTCACCGCCACCGACCGCGGCGGCGAAACGATCACGATCGATGCCGAGATGGTCCGCGAGCGGGTCGGCGAGCTGGCCAAGAACGCGGATTTGAGGAAGTTCATTCTCTAGGCGGCGGGGACGCCTTCAGCCGCCGGAGACTTCGTCCAACGTTGCCAGTATTCGCCCGACGGTCTCGGGCGGCAAGTCGTGGATTCGCTCGGCCAACCGGTTGGCCAGCTCCGTAGCCTCGGGCGTGAGGCCGGCGGTGTCGACCGTGACCCGCGGGTGGGACAAGTCCGCCAGGCGCTGCAGCGTCTCCGCCTCGTCCCAGATGATCCCGAGATACTGGCAGACCCGGTGCACGAAGCGCCGGTTGGGCCGGCCGCGCCGGCCGTGCTCCAGCGCCGAGAGGTAGGCCGGCGAGACGCCGAGCCCTGCCGCCATATCCTTGGCGGCGAGGCCGCGCTCGGCGCGCAACGCGCGCAGTTTCCGGCCGAAGGGGGTCACGGGACCGTCAGGCCCCGCTTGTCGTGCCAGTCCGCGATCGACTCCTCTGGATACTCGGCGAAATGCCGGTCCTTCGGTCCCTCGGGCGCCTCGACCCAGGGCGCCTTGGAGTCGAGCATGATGTGGACCCGTTCGGGCGGCACCGGCAGGGCCGTGTCGACCGCCGAGGCGAAGGGGTGGACGAGCGCGGGCCAGCGCGAGTCGAAGGCCCAGAGCGCACTGCCGCAGCGCTTGCAGAAGTGGCGCCGCGCCGGGCTCGGCGGCTCGCCTTCGCGCAGTACGGCCTGGTAGACGCTTACGCTCTCCTCGCCGGTCACCTCGAGGGTCCCGGCGTCGGCGCCCAGATTGATCGCGTAGCCGCCGCCCCCCGCCGTCTTGCGGCAGATCGAGCAGTAGCAGCGCATGTAAGGCTGCGGCGTCGCGGACTCGACGGAAAAGCGAACCGCCCCGCAGTGGCAGGACCCTTCGAGCAGCATGATGCCCCCGCGCTTTAAGTTTAACCTGGATGTAGTTTATAGCGCTGGGGAACGCGAGTCGCCCCCTATCGTCACGTGCCGCGCGAGCGCTTCAGCAGCAGATAGACGGCGCCGTGGCCGCCGTGGCGCGGCTGGGCCGGGGCGAAGGCGATCAGGCGGGCGCGGTTGCCAGGCTGGTTGAGCCACTGCGGCAATGCCCGGCGCAGCACGCCGCCCTCGCGGCCCGGCCCCTTGCCGGTGATGATCAGCACGCAGCGCTTGCCGGCGGCCTGGGCATCGGCCAGGAAGCCGCCGACCTCGCGCCGGGCCTCCTCTTCCGTCATGCCGTGCAGGTCGAGCCGTCCCTCGATGTCCAGCTTGCCGCGCTTCAGGCGGTCGGCGGTGCGCTTGTCGACGTCGGCGAGCGCGCCGGCGGCCAGCTCAGGCCGACGTGGGGCCGGCGAGTCCGCCGTCCGGGGCACCGGCGGCGTGGTCCTCGGTTTCGCCCCCGACCGCGGGGTTCCGGCTTTAGGGCTGTCTTCGCGCGGCGGCGTCCGGCCGGCCAGGGGCTTGGCGTCTTCCGTCACGCGGCGCCACAGGTCCTTGTCGTCGTCCGACACCTGGCCGGGCGGCGAGGGTTTCTTGCTCCTTCCGGTCATGGAACGATGGCCTCCGCGGTCCGCACGAGAATCACGATGCCGCTGGCCCAGCTCAGCTCGACCCGGGCGAAGCCGTCGCAGCCCTCAAGTTCGTTCAGCAGCGCATAGACTTCGGGCGCGTGGCCGGCCGGCCAGTTCGCCTGCGGCAGCATGTCGTCGACCACGTAGAAGCCCCCTGGCGCGAGCAGCCTGAGCGCGCGCTCGAGGCCTTCGAACTTGCCTGGAAAGCAGTCCGCGAAAATCAGGTCGAAGCGCTGTTCTCGTTCGGCCTCGAGGAAGTCCAAAGCGTCCTCGATGCGAATTTCCAGGCGGGGGTCGCCGCCCAGATGGCGCTCGGCCACGGCGGCCAAGCGCGGCTCCGCCTCGACCGTAATCAGCCTGGACTCCCGGTCCATGCCGTCGAGCAGCCAGGCCGTGGCAAGACCGGTCCCCGTCCCGAGCTCCAGGAACCAGCCGCGGGGCTTGGCGGCGGCGAGGACGCGTAGCAACGCGCCGGCGCGGGCCTCCGAGGCCATCGCGAACCCCAGGTCCCCGGTTTCGCGCTCTATGGCCGCCAGCGCCGAGGGTGGTGAAAGTCCGGCCGCATCGTCCAGCATGGCGCCGCTAACCCCGCTCTCCTTCCGCGTCGGCGCCGACCAGGATGATGTGCAGCCGGCGCGGGCCGTGGGCGCCGAGCTGGATCGTCTGCTCGATGTCCCCGGTGCGCGACGGGCCGGTGATGAAATTGACCGTTCGCGGCAGAAATCCTTCTCCGAAACGGGCGCGTAGCATATCCCAGCCGTCCTCGTAGGAGGCCACCACCCGTTCCGCCGGCAGGACGATTACGTGGGTCTCGGGCAGGAAATTGAGGCTGGTCGGGCCGGCCGGCCCGGAATGGAGCATGAGCGTCCCGGTCTCGGCGATGCCCGCCAGCGCGCCGGTCAGCGAAACCGCGTCCGACTCGCGTGCCGGCCCCTTGGTCACGGTGAGCATCGGTTGGTCCCGCCAGGGCAGGGCCTCGAGCTCCGGATCGGGGGCCATGCGGATCTCCGCCGGCAGGTTCTCGGCCTTGAGGAACGCCGCGAGCGCTCCCGGGACCGCGGCGGCGTCGGGCACGCGGGCAACGCTGGCCGCCTGCTGGACCGCCCAGGTCTCGAAGAGGGCGATCTGTTCGGCCCGGGGCAGGTCGGCGCGGGCCGGGATCAAGTTGCGCCGGTGCTCGGCGATCCGCCCAGTGGCCGCCGAGGCGGCTGCCAAGGTCTCCGCCGTGTCGCCGCGCCGCAGCGACCGGCGCACGGCCCCCAGCACCTGTTCGCGCGCTTCGCTCACCGGGACCCGCCCTGCCGGTGGCCGGCCCAGAGCTGCCGGAACGTCCGGCCTTCCGGCGCCGGCATGTCGCGATGGGCGGTCCAGCCGCCCGCCAAGGGCAGGCGCCTGAATCGGCCCCGGCCCAGCGCGGCCAGCACAGGCGCGGCCATGCCGGTCACGAAGTGGTACAGCGCCGGCCGCTTGGCGAAAAAGGCCCAGAGCGCGAGCCCGGCGCGCGCGCCGGTCGGCGACAGGTGGCGCTCGAATTCGCGCTCGCGCCAGTGGCGCATCATCTTCGGCAGCGGAATACGCATCGGACAGACGCTCTCGCAGCGGCCGCAGAAGGTCGAGGCGCTGGGCAGGTGTCCGGCCTCCTCTATGCCGATCAGGCTCGGGGTCAGCACGGCGCCCATGGGTCCCGGATAGACCCAGCCGTAGGCGTGGCCGCCGATCGCGTGGTAGACCGGACAGTGGTTCATGCAAGCGCCGCAGCGGATGCAGCGCAGCATGTCCTGGAACTCGCCGCCCAGCATGCTTGAGCGGCCGTTGTCCAGCAAGATAACGTGATATTGGTCCGGACCGTCCGGATCCTCGGCCCGCTTCGGCCCGGTCGAGAAGGTCGTGTAGGTCGAGCACTCCTGGCCGGTCGCCGAGCGGGCCAGAACCCGCAGGATCGTGCTGACGTCCTCCAGGGTCGGCACGATCTTCTCCAGGCTGGCCACCACGATATGGACCCGGGGCAGCACCTGGGTCAGGTCGCCGTTGCCCTCGTTGGTCACGATGACCGAGGTGCCGGTCTCGGCGACCAGGAAATTGGCGCCCGTGATGCCGACGTCGGCGGCCAGATACTTGTCGCGTAGCACCTCGCGGGCCTCGTTGACCAGCTGGCGCGGCTCTGAGAGCGGCCGCTCCGGCGGCAATGCCGTGTGATGCGCACGGAAGTCGGCCTCGATCAGGTCCTTCGTCAGGTGGACCGCCGGGGCGATGATGTGGCTGGGCGTCTCACCCCGCAGCTGGATGATATACTCGCCCAGGTCGGTCTCGACCGGCGTGATCCCGTTGGCCTCGAGATGGTCGTTGAGCGCAATCTCCTCGGCGATCATCGACTTGCCCTTGGTCACAGTGCGCGCGCCCGCCGCCCGGCAGATCTCGAGGACCGCCCGGCGCGCGTCCTCCGCGGTCGGGCACCAATGCACCTGGCCACCGGCCTCGGTCACCTTGCGCTCGTAGTGCTCCAGGTACAGGTCCAGATGATCGAGCGTGTGGTTCTTGATGTCGCGCGCGGCGTCGCGCAGCACCTCGAATTCGGGCAACTTGGCGGCCGCCTTGGCGCGCTTGCCGATGAAGCCTTCCTTGACGTGGGACAGCGCGCGTTTGAGCTGCGGATCGGCCACCGCCGCGCGGGCGTTCTCCTTGAAGGCGCGGGCACTCGACTCCATGGGCGGTCTAACCCTCGGCGCTTTCGCCGATGGCAGGCTGCTCGGTCATGCCGGCCAGCACCTCCGCGACATGGCGCGCACTCGTCTTGGCGCCACGGCGTTTCAG
The DNA here is from genome assembly GCA_029859805.1 of Rhodospirillales bacterium. GTDB lineage: Bacteria > Pseudomonadota > Alphaproteobacteria > Kiloniellales > JAKSDN01 > CAMYKD01. The sequence continues at coordinate 34,960 of JAOUCL010000007.1, forward strand.
CTTGCCCGCCATGTTCAGGAGACAGCCGAGATCGCCGGCAAGCAGCGTGTCGGCCCCGGTGCCCTCGACCGCGTCGGCCTTTGCGCTGACCATCCTGTTGGAGATGTCCGGGTACTTGACGCAGAAGGTGCCGCCGAAGCCGCAACAGATCTCGGCATCGGCATGCTCTGCCAGGGTCAGTCCCTCGACGGTGGCGAGCAGAGCGCGCGGCTGGTCCTTGATGCCGAGCTCGCGCAGCCCGGAGCAGGAGTCGTGGTAGGTCACGCTGCCCGGAAACCGGGCCTCGACCCCCGTGACCCCGCGCACGTCGGTCAGAAAGGAAACGAGCTCGTAGGTCCGGCCGGCCAGCTCGGCCGCTTTCGCGGCCAGGCCCGGATCGTCATCGAAGAGCGCCGGGTAATGCTCGCTCAGCATGGCCGCGCAGGACCCGGAGGGCGCGACCACGTAGTCGTACCCCGCGAAGGCCGCGATGGTATGCGCGGCGATCGACCTGGCATCTGCACGGTCGCCGGAATTATAGGCCGGCTGGCCGCAGCACGTCTGGGCTCGCGGCACCTCGACAGTACAGTCGGCATCCTCCAGCAGCTTGACCGCGGCAAAGCCGACGGTCGGCCGGAAGAGATCCACCAGGCAGGTAACAAAAAGCCCCACGCGGGGCGATTCTTCGGACATCAACGCGCCTTCCCGACTGCCGGGGTGAACAATGCGGCGGCACCTTGGAAAATGCAAGCCGCGGCGCGTGTTCGCGCCGGTCAGCTCGTCGTACGGCGGCGCTCGGCGACGGTTTTCGGCAGCAGGAGATAGTAGGTGCCCCTTTGTCTCATCCGTCCGGCCTGGGCGAGCGCCGGCTCGCCGGCACCCCAGAAGAAATCGCCGCGCACGGGGCCCTTGATGGCGCTGCCGCTGTCCTGGGCGACCATGAGGCGGCGGAGCGGGCGGTCGCTGGCCGGCCAAGTCGTATCGAGCCATACCGGTGCGCCCAGAGGCAGAAAACTAGGGTCGACCGCCAGGCTGCGGCCGGCGGTCAACGCCACGCCCTGGGCGCCGATCGGCCCCTCGCCGTCGATCCTGCGGAAGAAGATGTAGCGGGAATTACGCTGCATCACGGCCGCGGCCTTCTGCGGGTTGCCGCGCAGCCAGGTCCGGATCCCCTGCATGGAGGCGCGGTTTCTCGGCACCTTGCCTTCGTCGACGAGGGCCCGCCCGATGGCATAGAAGGTGCGGCCGTTCGAGCCGGCGAAGCCGACCCGCATCGTCGAGCCGTCCGGCAGCGTCACCCGGCCGGAGCCTTGCACGTGAAGAAAGAAAGCATCGACCGGGTCGTCGACCCAGAGGAGCTCCAGCCCGCGGCCGGTCAGGGCCCCGTCGTCGATCTCCTCCCGGCTGTAGTAAGGGACCAGGCGCCCGTTCTGGACCCGGCCGTAGATCCGCTCGCCTTGAAGATCGGCCCGGAACAGGTCGAGATCCACGGTGACCAGGTCTTCGGGCAGGGTGAAGAGCGGCCAGCGGTAGACTCCCTCTGGACGCAGCGCGCCGCGCAGCTCCGCCTCGTAATAACCGGTGAAAAGGCCTTCGGCCGTGTCCGGTCCGGCGACCTCGAAGGGGACGAACCCGGTCTCCAGCGCCACGCGCAGAGCGGCATCGTCGCCCGCTGGTAGCCGCTCGAGTGCCGCGCAGGGCTGCCGCCAATCCAGAACCCTGCCGGCCAAACCGTTCGGGCCGACGGGCCGGCCACTCGGCTGACCGAGCAGCCGCGCACAGGAACGCCGCAAGGCAGGTAGGGCTTCGGCTACCGAATCCGATTGCCAGCCCGGAAGCTGCGCGAAGGCCGTTTCGGTCAGAAGAATTCGTTCCGGGACTGCGACCGGCTCCGGCTTTGTCGGCTTTCTCTCGCAGGCGACCAGAACCGAAGCCGTCAATAGCATCGAGGCGACCGCCCAGACACCCAGCGAGCCGCCTCTGCGCGTCATTTCAAGACGGTCCAGGCCGAGCCGGACTCAGTTCGAGCTACGCGTCGCGACCAGAGTCCAGTTGGGGTCGCGGCTGCGGGTGTTGCGTGCAAAGGTCCAGATGTCCGTGATCGAGGCAACATGGTTCGGGTCGCCATCCACCACCTCGCCGTCGGCATCGCGCGTGACGTTGATCTGCTCGGACACGAACTTGATGGTGGCGAAAGCGGTCCGGCCCTGGAGCTCCGCCTCTATCAGCTCGGCCTCCTTGACGCCGATCACTGTTGTTTCCAAGGTTTCCCCGGCATCGACGCGGGCCTTGATGGCGCCGGCAAAATCCTCGTAGACATCGTTGCTCAGCAACGGCCGCAAGGTCCTCGTGTCGCCCTGGCCGAAGGCGTTGATGATCATGTCGAAGGCCCCTTTGGCCCCGTCGAGGAAAGTCGTTTCATCGAAACCGCCGTCGGCCAGCTTTATTTGCGTTAGGCCGGCCGCAAGCGGCGTATCGGACTCGGTGGAGCCGCCTGCGGGGACGCCCAGATCTTCGGCGACAGGCCTGTCGCTTTCGCTCTGTTCGCTTCGGTCCGGCAGGTGGACGATTTTGTCCTCCGCCGCGCTTTCCGGCTTTTCAGCCTTGAAGGGATCGTAGCGCTCGGGCGGCTCTTCGTGGCCGCTGCGCCGGCCCAACACACTGCGCAGTCGCAGCACCAGGAAGCCGGCGACCGCAGCCAGAAGAATTATGTCGAGAAATTGGAGACCGTTGCCCATAAATCTAAGACCATGCCGGGTATGACGCCCGTGACCAAACTCGGGACATCGACACCGTTGACCGCGGTTGTCGGGGCCTATGGTATGTCACCCCTACGGACAGTACATAAGAAACCCCTAAGGAAAAAGAAAGAGCCAGCATGGGCTTCCTGATTCTGATCGCCTTAATCTGCGTGCCCCTGATCGAAATCGCGGTGTTCATCGAGGTCGGCGGCCTAGTCGGGCTCTGGCCGACGTTGGCACTGATCGTCCTGACCGCGGTGCTGGGCACCTGGCAGCTACGCGCGCAGGGTCTGGCGACCCTATCCCGTGCCCGGAGCCAGATGGAGCGAGGCGAGATGCCGGCCCGCGAGCTTTTCAACGGCCTCTGTCTGCTGGGTGCCGGCGCGCTCCTTTTGACCCCGGGGTTCGTGACCGACTCCCTTGGTGCGCTGCTCTTCGTTCCACCGCTACGCGACGCCCTGCGCCGGGCGATTGGCCGTTACATCGCCGCCAGGGCCGAAACCCGCGTGTTCGTTGACGGTCGGGAAGTCCACCGGCACCATCCGGGCGGTCGCACGATCGACGGGGAGTACGATGATCTGACGGAACGGCCCGGGCCCGACCGGGATCCTTCACGGAGGTTGCCTCGATGATCCTGGTGCGTCACGGCCAGTCGCATTTCAACGTGCATTTCGGCGCGACCCGCGAGGATCCGGGGATCGTAGACCCGGGCCTGACCGAGGAAGGTATCGCCCAGGCCCGCGACGCTGGTCGGACGCTGCTCGGCTACGATATCCGCCGGATACTCGCCAGCCCCTATTCCCGCACCCTGGAGACCGCGGAGCTCATCGCCGATCAGCTCGGCCTGCCGGTCACGGTGGATCCGATGGTGCGGGAACGGGCCTTCTTCACCTGCGACATCGGTTCGCCACGCTCGCATCTCACCACGCGTTGGCCCGACTTCGAATTCGGCGATATGCCCGAGCGCTGGTGGCCCGACATCGAAACCGAGACCGAGCTTTTCGAGCGCTGCGGCCGGTTCCGCACGGCCACGTCGGTGCTTGAGGATTGGCGCCACATGCTGGTTGTAACCCACTGGGGGTTCATTCGGGGCCTGACCGGCCAAGAGGTGACGAACGCCGCCGTCGTACCCTACGATCCGACAGCCGGTTAGGCGCCCGGAATGGCGAGGGCCTTTGGTTGTGCCAAGGCATGATCCGTGTTAGCCACTGTGCCCCAACGACCAGGAGAGCACTATGGCCGACGATCTCGAGCAGGAGAATTCGCCCAACGGAGCCGACGAGGCAGACAAGCGCGGGCCCGCCGGGCAGCAGGCCGATACACAGCTCTTGCTGAACACCCACTACGTAAAAGACCTGTCGTTCGAAAACCCCAACGCGCCGCTCATCTATGCGGAAGTGCAGAAGGGGCCGGAACTCGACGTCAACATCGACGTCCAGGTCCGTAACCTGAAAGAGCGGCTCTACGAAGTCCTTCTGGCGACGCGGGTCAAGGCCAGCATCCAGGAGAAGGTTGCATTCCTCGTCGAGTTGGACTTCGGCGGATTGGCCACGGTGGGCCAAGACGTCCCCAAGAACCAGATCGAGCGTCTGATGCTGGTCGAAGTGCCGCGGTTTCTCTTCCCCTTCGCGCGCGCCGTGATCAGCGACGTTACGCGCGACGGCGGGTTCCCGCCCTTGTTGATCAATCCGATCGACTTCGAGGAGCTCTATAGAAGCCGCAAAGAGAGGGGCGCACAGCAGGTCCAGGCGGAGACCGCTTAGCCCGAGCCCGGCTGCTTGCTAAGAGCCGCCGGCATCAAGTTCGCCAGATCGGATCGCGCAGCTTCTCGACCAGCGCCTTGTGGGCCTCGAGTTCTTCGGGTCTCGCTTCGTGCACGCGCGCGGGCCGCCGCGGACGCTCTTCACTGGACGATACGACGCTGGTCACGCGGTTCTGGGCCAAGCCCAGATCGGGCTGGCGGCCCCCGTTTAGCTCCAGATAGACCTCGGCCAAGAGCTCGCAGTCGAGTAGCGCACCGTGCAGAGACCTGGCCGAGTTATCGATCCCGAACCGCCGGCACAGGGCGTCGAGGCTGACCTGGGCACCGGGAAAACGCCGGCGCGCCAGGGGCAGCGTATCGATCGCCCGTCCCGGATCGAGCGCCGGGCGCCCGAGCAGGGCCAGCTCCGCGTTGATGAAACGCAGGTCGAACTCGGCGTTGTGTATGACCAAGGGCGCGGACTCGATGAACTCGAGAAATTCGCCGACGATTTCCGCGAAAAACGGATGCCGGGCGAGAAAATCCGCGCTCAGACCATGCACCTTGAAAGCTTCTTCCGGCATGTCGCGCTCGGGATTCACGTAGCGCTGAAACTGGCCACCGGTCGCCACGCCGTTGAGCAGCTCGAGGCACGCGATCTCGACGATCCGGTGGCCGGCGGCCGGGTCGAGGCCGGTGGTTTCCGTGTCCAGAACGATTTCACGCATGGCGCTTACCTCGCGGCTGGGTAATGCGTTCCCCCGGCGACGGCCGCCGGCCAAACGGCGGCCAATGGCGCCCGGACCGCCCGCGCATCAGTCTGACGATCGCTGCGAGCCGGCGCAAGGTATCGCGCTTGCTGCCGCCGGTTGGGACGACAAAGTCAGCCCGGCGGCGCTTTTCCCGGTCAGTTACCTGTTTTGCCAAGATGGCCTTGTAGCGCTCCGGCGTCATTCCCTTGCGCGCCAAGACACGCGACGCCTGGACCGCGGGGGGCGCGCTGACGACGACGACGGCGTCGCACAGTTGCTGGCCGCCGGTCTCGAACAGCAGCGGTATGTCCAGTACAACGACGGTGCTGCGCGCTCGCGCCTGACGCTTCAGGAAGTCGAGAGTCGCAAGGCGCACGATGGGGTGAAGGATTGCTTCCAGCCGGGTGAGCGCGGCGGGGTCATCGAAGACGCGCTCGGCAAGGCGTTGTCGGTCGACCGTATCGTCCCTGGCGACACCGGGGAATGCCGCCTCGACAGCGGCGACCGCAGCGCCTCCCCGACCGAGCAGCCGATGAACCGCCGCATCCGCATCATGGACAGGGACCCCGAGCAGACGGAACATGCGCGCCGCGGTCGATTTGCCCATGCCGATGGAGCCGGTCAGACCAAGAATCACCACGTCAGCCGACCCCGCATCAGTCGGCGAGCACGAATCGGCGCAGCTCCGCGGTCACCTCCGGCTCGATGCCGAACCATGCCGCGAATCCAGGGCGCGCCTGGTGCAGCAGCATACCGAGACCATCGACCACAAGGTTCCCTCGCGCCCGGGCCCGTGCCAGCAGTGGCGTTTCCAAGGGCGCATAGACGATATCGTTGACCATTGCGGTCATGGGCAAGTCCGCGAGATCGAGTTCGAGCGGCGGCTGTCCTGTCATGCCGAGGCTTGTCGCGTTGACCAATAGGCCGGCTTCGGAGAGAGCCCGGCCGCGCTGCGGCCAGTCCAGGACCCGCACGGGGCCGCCCAGGTCCTTCGCCACGGCGTCTGCGCGCGGTCGGGTCCGGTTGACGACGCGGATTTCGGGCACCTCGGCGTCGATCAAGGCGGCCACCACGGCCCGCGCGGCACCGCCGGCGCCGATCACTACCGCCGGCGCCTCTTTGGCCTGCCACCCCGGGCCACCCCGCCTCAGATTCTCGATGAATCCGAAGCCGTCGCTGTTGAATCCGCGCAGCTGGCCATTGCCCATCACGATGGTGTTGACCGCGCCGAGGCGACGACCGGACTCTTCGACCTCGTCGCAGGCGGCGAGCGCCGCCTCCTTGTACGGAACGGTCACATTGACACCGCGAAAGCCCAGGTCGGCCAAGCTCCGAAGTGCTCGCTCAAACGCCTCGGAACGAACCGGCAAAGGGACATAAGCGCCATCAATTTGATGGTGCTGCAGCCAATATCCGTGGAGTCGTGGTGACCGGGAGTGCTCCACCGGCCAGCCGATGACGCCGGCGAGCTTAGCCCTGCCGCTGAGGGTCATGTGAGAAGGACCCGGTGGTTTCGCAGGAAATCGAGCAGCGGGAGCAATGGCAGACCCAGTATCGTGAAATAATCGCCTTCGACGCGGCCGAACAGCTGTGCGCCCGGACCCTCCAGCTGGTAGGCCCCGACCGAGTCGAGAGCGTGCTTGCCGACGACAGCCAGATAGGCGTCTATGAAATCGTCGCTGAGCGGTCGCATGGTCAGGCGCGCATGGTCTCCGTGGTGCCAGAGGCAGGCACCGTCGCGTACCACGCAGGCGGACGAAATGAGCCTGTGCATTCGTCCGCTCAAGGCCTGCAACTGCTCCGCGGCTTGGTCCAAGGTCTCGGGTTTGTCGAACCAAGCGCCGTCGCACTCGAGCATCTGATCGGCACCGATGACGAGAGCACCGGGAAACCGCCGCGCAATTCGTTGGGCCTTCAGCTCGGCCAGGGTCTCCGCAACCTGGGCCGCGTCCGCAGCCTCGCTCGCCAGTGCAGCCTTGACACTGTGTTCGTCTATCTCCGCAGCCCTGCAGGTGACCGAGACCCCGGCATTTGCCAAAAGCCTGCGGCGGGACGGACTGGACGATGCCAATACGACGTCCGGTGCTGTTGGACCGGGTGTGCCAATCTGCCCCATGTGTGAAACCTTCGTCATGAGCTTCATGCCTCGGTATGTCGCGTGTAGTAGGTCATGATCGTGGCAGCGGTTTCCTCTATCGAGCGCCGCGTCACGTCGATCACGGGCCACTCGTATTTGCCGCACAGGCGGCGCGCCATGGCGACCTCCTCGCGCACGCTCTCGAGGTCCGTGTAGTCGGTTTCCTCGCCGCCCTGCGAGATCATGCGGAGCCGATTCCGACGCACCTGCACCAAGCGTGCCGGTTCCTTGGTAAGCCCCACGACCAGCGGCCGGGTGAGATTGAGCAGTTCGTCGGGCAGCGGGCATCCGGGGACGATCGGTACGTTCGCCGCTTTTATGCCCCTGTTGGCCAGATAGATGCAGGTTGGGGTCTTGGATGTGCGGGAGACCCCGACCAATACGACATCGGCCTGGTTCAACTCCGCGCCGCATTGGCCGTCGTCATGCGTAAGGACGTAGTTCATCGCGTCGATTCGATGGTAATACTCGGCATCGAGGGCATGCTGCAGGCCCGGCCGGCCTCGGATTTCCACTTGGTAATAAGCAGCGAGCGTGTGAATTACGGGATCCAGAACGGGAACGCAGGGCACGCCCAGTTTTCGACATCCCTCGACCAGGACGGTTCGAAGCTCATCGTTTACGATGGTGAAGAGGACAGCCCCGGGATTGGCTTCGATCCCCTGCAGAACCTTAATCATCTGACCCTTGGTCCGAATCAGGGTCCATGCATGCTCGATCGGCTCTACGCCCGCGAACTGAACCAGGCAAGCACGGGCCACCGAATTCACGGTCTCGCCCGTGGCGTCGGAAACCAAGTGCATGTGATGGGCGGTCATCTCGTTCCATCCCAGTCCCAAATTAGACGAATGCCGGGGATAAGTGCCGCTTTTCGCTGGACTCGACAAAATCCCTGCACCCTCACCTCACAAACCTCCGCAAACTTAGCGCCGCATCGAACCAACCAGAAAAACCCGGGGGAAACCTGGAGCAGCGATATGACGAAGCAAGGTTATCCTCGTTATCCATCGGTTGCGAGCACAGTGCAAGCCGGCGCGGTTCTTGGCATTCCTGCCATATGTGCTAAGACCCTTACACAGGGGAACACGCAGCACGCAACCATCCGGAGAGCTTGCGGAAAAGCCCGTGGATCTCTTGCTAATCCTCGCGATTCACAGGGATCAACTACAACTACAACCAACCTTAATAATAAGATGTTTGAATTGAAAGGAACCGAGGTGAACCAGTCGCCGCCAATTTCAGACCCTGTGTCGCCTATAGAATCCGGCACGGAACCGAAGCTGCTCTTGCGGGCGCTTCGTGGGGAGGTCTGTGCACGACCCCCGATCTGGTTGATGCGGCAGGCGGGTCGATATCTTCCGGAATACCGGGCGACACGGAAGAAGGCGCCGAGCTTTCTGGACTTCTGCTATACCCCGGAGCTTGCCGTCCAAGTGACGCTGCAGCCGATTCGGCGCTTCGGCTTCGATGCTGCGATTCTGTTTTCCGACATCATGGTCGTACCTCATGCACTCGGCCAAAAGGTCTGGTTCGAGGAAGGCCGCGGCCCTCGTCTGGACCCTGTTGGCAGCTCGGGGGAGCTTGGGCGCTTATCCATGGACTCCCTCAACGAGAACCTCGCCCCCGTCTATGAGACGGTCCGCGGGATCCGGTCGGAGTTGGGCCCTGAAACAGCTCTCATCGGGTTTGCCGGGGCGCCCTGGACCGTCGCGAGCTATATGGTCGAAGGCGGAGGCACAAGGGAGTTCGCCAAGGTCAAGACCTGGGCCTATGGGGATCCTGAAGGGTTCCAAAAGCTGATCGACTTGTTGGTGGATGCCACCACGCTGTATCTCGAATCGCAGATTGCTGCTGGCGTCGAGGTTCTGCAACTTTTTGATTCCTGGGCCGGTGCCCTGACAGCCAAGGGTATGCGGCAGTGGTGTCTCGATCCCAACGCCGAAATCATCCGGCGAATCAAGGTGAACTACCCAGGCATACCGATCATTCTGTTTCCGCGCGGCGCAGGGCTCATGTACCGGGATATCGCGGCCGAGTCCGGTGCCGATGCGGTTGCCGTCGACAGCACTGTGCCGCCGGCTTGGGTACGGGACGAGCTTCAAAGCCGAGTTGCCGTCCAGGGCAATCTGGACCCGATTCTCCTGGTCGCCGGGGGTGAGGCACTGCGACAATCGGCCACCGAGATCCTCGAGACCTTGGGCGGCGGGCCCTTCGTGTTCAATTTGGGCAGCGGGATCGTACCTGAAGCAGATCCGGAACACGTCGGCGAACTGGTGGAGCTTGTTCAAGGCTGGTCGGCCTGATGAGAGTTTGGAGGGTGATCTGACGGGGGCTGGCCGGGCATGAGCAAGACTGCCGTTGTGCTGTTCAATCTGGGAGGACCGGACCGGCCCGAGGCGGTCCAGCCGTTCCTTTTCAACCTCTTCAATGATCCCGCGATCATTGGGGCGCCAAAGCCGATTCGCTGGCTGCTGGCCAAGTTCATTTCATCGCGGCGTGCGCCGGTTGCCCGGGAGATCTATACCCATCTGGGCGGCAACTCTCCGCTGTTGGCCAATACACAAGCCCAGGCGCAGGCTCTCGAGGCGGCGTTGGGGGATCTTGGGGAGGTCCGGGTGTTCATTGCAATGCGCTATTGGCACCCGTTGACGGAGGAAACGGTGTCCGCGGTTGCGGCCTTCAACCCGAAGCAGGTCGTCCTGTTGCCGCTGTATCCGCAGTTCT
>JAOUCL010000310.1 GCA_029859805.1 Rhodospirillales bacterium
CGCCGCCCGGTTATAGGACAGTTGGGGTGCCAGGAAAACGCCCATCACGCGCCCACGACCGCGGCCGGCCGCGGTGGGGACAAAGGGGAGAGAGGCCATGAAGGACAGGAGGTCCGAAGAACCCAAGCTGGACGAGATCCGCGCCCTGCTCGCCGAGCTGCCGGGTCCCGACGCCGAGGCCGCAGCGGCCGCCGCCGCCCGCCAGGCCGAGCTCACCAAGCCGGCCGGTTCGCTCGGCCGCCTGGAGGAGCTGGCGGAATGGCTGGCGGCCTGGCAGGGTCGCGTCGAGCCGGTACTCGACCGGCCGCACACCGCGGTCTTCGCCGGCAACCACGGGGTCGCGGCGCAGGGCGTCTCCGCCTATCCGGCCGCGGTCACCAAGCAGATGGTGCGAAACTTCATCGACGGCGGCGCGGCGGTCAACCAGCTCTGCGCGCTAGCCGACGCCGACCTCAGGGTCTACGAGATGGCCCTGGACGAGCCGACCCGCGATTTCACGCAAGCGCCCGCGATGCGCGAGGCCGACTGCGCGCGAGCGCTCTCCTACGGCATGATGGCGGTCGAGGCGGACATCGACGTCCTGGCGCTGGGCGAGATGGGCATCGCGAACACGACCAGCGCGGCGGCGATCTGCCATGCGCTCCACGGCGGCCGGCCCGAGGACTGGGTCGGCCGGGGCACCGGCGTCGACGACGCCGGGCTGCTGCGCAAGGCCGAGGTCGTGCGCCGCGCCGTCCAGCTGCACCGGAACGACATGGCGGATCCCTTCGACGTGCTGCGCTGCCTGGGCGGCCAGGAGATCGCGGCGATTGCCGGCGCGATCCTGGCCGCGCGCATGGCCAGCATCCCCGTGTTGCTCGACGGCTACGCCTGCACCGCGGCGGCTGCGGTGCTGCAGGCCGCCGAGCCGCGCGCGCTCGACCACTGCCTGGTCGCCCACGTCTCGGTCGAGCCCGGCCACCGGCGCCTTCTCACCAAGCTCGGCAAGCGCCCGCTCCTCGACCTCGGCCTGCGCCTCGGCGAGGCCTCCGGCGCGACCCTGGCGATCCTGCTGCTGCAGGCCGCCGTCGCCTGCCACAACGGCATGGCGACATTTGCCGAGGCCGGGGTGAGCGGGAAGGGGGGTAGGGGGTGTAGCCGCGGGCCTGCCCGCCGACACCCAGGCCGAGGAATGCCCCGTCAGTAGACGATCTCCATTGGAAAGCCGGTCGAGTCCACCGGAGGACTTTTCGGAAGTGTTTGAGCTTCCCCATGCACTATTCGGGTGGCCGTCCAAAGGGCGGCAATCGCATCTAGGATGTCGTCGTCTGCGACATGTTTCTTCGGGTGGTTGCCCCGCCCCAAGACGACGACATCCGGGCCAAGCCACCCCTCGGCGAGCTTGCTTCTCCTTGCCTTGCCCGCCCGGGTTTTCTTACCCGCTGCCATGGGATGCCCGCTTGCCCACGACCAAAAACAAACCTCCGGATGCACCTCGCGAATCCGCCGCCTGGCTTCAGGACTTGTTTGAAGCAGTTCATCGACGTCACGGATCTTCGGGTAAAGAGCCCAGGCTTGAGTTCCCACCTTCCGGCCGTCGCGGAGCGCCGTGACCCTGGACGCTTCTTCGCGGGTCTCAGCTTGCAGAGCAGGTCGAATTGGAGCCGGAAACACGCTGTTTCGTCGGGGCCACCTCAGGCACTGACGCGCGAGTCGATCACAGTCACGCGGTCCCGCTTCGGACAAGCCGATCGGAATGTCCAAAGCAAGAACAGTGGGCCGTGGAAGAACCTCCAACAATCGCGATGCGTGCTCTACGACGTGAAAATGCAGCTCTCCTGTCTCGGTCTCCCGCGAGGCCCTGAACCAGCTCTTCTTGCAGCCATCTGCACCCGCTACCCAGACCATTCCACCATCTTGCCTCATTAACCGACGCCCCGCGAGGGTGAGCATATATCGCTGTTGGTCGATGTTCCCGCCAACCCCAAACGGCAGACCAGGGGTTGCTCGAAGCCCGGGCGAGCCGACCCCTCTCAGCACACCTCCGAACGCCCGCCTATTCCCCGATCTGCAGCAGGAGGGCGTGGCGTCGGGCGGCCTGGAAGCTGTATAGGAAGATGACGGAGGCGAGGAACTGACAATGGTTTCAGGACAACGCGGGAACAATGGCACGCTGGCACTGTTTTTCATGAAATATCTATTGTATCATCGTTTTTCACTATATATGCTTGTTTTTCAGAGAATTTGATGGCTGAGAATCTAATTTCAGGAACAGATACGGTTTTCATGAAATGACTGCGCAGCATCGGTATTCGGGGCCGGTCACCGTTTTCCACGAAAGGCGGCTGCCTGTAAGGGCCACGCCGGCCGGGTACGCGGCCCTTATCCATGCCTGCGAGCTGGCCGTACCTTTGCCCCTGACTCTCTCGGCCATCGGCGAACACCATAAGATCATAGAGCAGGCGGGCTGGCGCATTCTCACCCCCCGCCATACGCCTCGCCCGACCCTGGAAGGCCATCTCACCTTCGCCCTAAAGTATGAGGGGCTCGATCTTGCCATTCTCAAGCGCCTGTTCGACGCCGTTGACGAGGGCGAAATCGAAACCCTTGTCCGGTCCAAGCCGACCGGCGGCTATGCCCGACGCATCTGGTTCCTCTATGAATGGCTCACCGGCAACCGGCTGGACCTTTCCGATGCCGCCAGGGGCACCTATGTCCCGGTCGTCGATCCCAAGCGGCAATATGCAGCCATCGCCGAAACCTCGCCCCGCCATCGCGTCAAGAACAATCTCCCCGGCACGCGTGAATTCTGTCCGCTCGTATTCCGGACGGAGGCACTGGACCAGTTCATCGCGATGAATCTGGCCGAGCGCGCCAGGGCCGCTGTCGCCGACGTGCCCCGCCATCTGCTGGCGCGCACGGCGGCCTTTCTGTTGCTGAAGGATTCCAGGTCGAGCTACGCCATCGAAGGCGTGCGCGCGCCTCATGACCGCATTCAACGATGGGGCCGCGCCATAGGCGAGGCCGGCAGGAAGCCGCTTGATCTCGAAGAGTTGCTCCGGCTGCAGCGTATTGTCATCGGCGATGCGCGCTTCGTGCGCTTCGGTTTGCGCACGCAAGGCGGGTTTGTCGGTGAGCATGACCGTGATACGCGCATGCCGCTGCCGGACCATATAAGCGCTCGGCACGAGGACCTGCCGTCTCTCATCGACGGCATGGTGGCCTTTGACCATGGACCGGCGCAGACCCTCGATGCCGTAATCGCGGCAGCCGTGCTGGCCTTCGGATTTGTTTATGCCCATCCTTTCGAGGACGGCAATGGCCGCATCCATCGCTACCTGATCCATCACGTCCTGGCCGCGCGTGGATTCAATCCGCCCGGCGTGGTGTTCCCCGTATCAGCCGCGATCCTGGAGCAGTTCGACGCGTACCGTCTTGTTCTGGAGGGCTACTCGGCCCGTTTGTTGCCACTGATCCAATGGCAGCCGACAGACGATGGCAACGTCACGGTGCTGAACCAAACCGGCGATTTCTATCGGTACTTCGACGCCACGTCGCAGGCCGAATTTCTCTACGCTCGTGTCCGCAAGACCATCGAGGAAGACCTGCCCAACGAGACGGATTTCCTGCGCCGCTATGACCGCTTCCGAGCCGGCGTCGAGGCGGTCGCCGATATGCCGGACCGCACCGTCGATCTGCTCTTCCGCTTTCTTCAGCAGAATGGTGGACACCTGTCAGGACGGGCGCGGGCGCGCGAGCTTTCGGAACTGACCGACCATGAAGCAGAGCGCATAGAGCAGCTCTACAATGAGGCGTTCACGCGAAGCTAGCCGGCCATTTGAATGCCTCCCGAACGCCCGCCTATTCCCCGATCTGCAGGAGGAGGCCGCGGCGGCGGGCGACCTGGAAGCTGTAGAGGAAGGTGGCGGCGGCGATCGTGAGGTAGAAGAGGTTGAGCAGGGCGGCGCGGAGGAGGAGGTCGCCGCGCACCGCCCCGTCGATCAGGATCGCGCGCATGCCCTCGAAGACGGCGGCCGTGGGCAGCGCCCAGGCCACGGCCTGCAGCCAGTCCGGCAGCACCGAGACCGGATAGTAGATCGCGCTCACGGGCGCGATCAGGAAGATCGCGAGCCAGGCCACGCTTTCGGCGCCCAGGCCGACGCGCAGGATCAGCGCGCAGACCAGCATGCCGATGGCCCATCCCATGACCAGCAAATTCGTGAAGAAGGCAAGGAGCGGCAGGCCGAGCTCGAAGACCGAGACCTCGTAGAAGACGATCGCCAGGCCGGCGGCCGGCAGGACGCCGATCAGGGTGCGGATCACGCTCATGGTCATCAGCGCGGCCATCAGCTCGGCCGGCTTCAGGGGACTGACCGAGAGGTTACCCAGGTTGCGCGACCAGATCTCCTCGAGAAAGGACAGGCTGAAGCCGAGCTGGCCGCGGAACAGCACGTCCCACAGAAGTACGGCCGAGATCAGAATGCCGGTCGCCTGGGCGATATAGGAGGACTTGGTCGCCAGGAAGACGGTGAAGAAGCCCCAGAGCACCATCTGGATGGTCGGCCAGTACATCATCTCGAAGATGCGCGGCCAGGAGGTGCGCAGCAGATAGGCGTGGCGCAGCACCATGGCGCCGATGCGCGTCGCAGTCGAGCCGCCGGGCGCGCGCGTGGGGTCGGGCATGGGGGCGGCTCCGGGCGCGCTCACTCCGCCGCCCTTTCCGGCGCGTCGGGCCCCTGGCGCTCGCGCGCGATGTCGAGGAAGACGCCTTCCAGGCTGTCCTGGCCGTAGCGCTCGAGCAGCGCCGCCGGGCTGCCCCGGTCGACGATGCGCCCGCGGCTCATCATCAACACCTGGTCGCAGAGGCGCTCGACCTCGGCCATGTTGTGCGAGGCGAGCAGGATGGCCGCGCCGCTGCGGCGCTGGTAGTCCTCGAGGTAGCCGCGCACCCAGTCGCCGGTGTCCGGGTCGAGCGAGGCGGTCGGCTCGTCGAGCAGCAGCAGCTCGGGCGCGTTGATCAGGGCCTTGGCCAGAGAGACCCGGGTCTTCTGGCCGGCCGAGAGGTTGCCGCTGCGCTGTTTCAGCAGGTCCGCGATGTCGAGCTGCTCGGCCAGCTCGAGCACGCGCCGGCGCGCGCCCGGCACGCCGTAGAGGCGGGCGAAGAACATCAGGTTCTGCCAGACCGTCAGGCGGCGCGGCAGGTCGACGTAGGGCGAGGAGAAGTTGAGCCGGCCCAGAACCCGGTAGCGATGCCGGATCATGTCCTCGCCCAGCACCCGCACGCTGCCGGCGCTGGGCAGCAG
This sequence comes from Rhodospirillales bacterium, assembly GCA_029859805.1. Lineage (GTDB taxonomy): Bacteria > Pseudomonadota > Alphaproteobacteria > Kiloniellales > JAKSDN01 > CAMYKD01. The sequence continues at coordinate 5,283 of JAOUCL010000310.1, forward strand.
CAGGCCGAGCAGCATCGAGAGCGTCGTCGTCTTGCCCGCGCCGTTGGCGCCGAGCAGGGCGACGGTCTCGCCCGCCGAAACCGTGAAGTCGATGCCGGCGACGGCGGTAACGCCGTTGAAGGTCTTGGTCAGTCCGGCGACCTCGATGACGGGAGACAGCATCGATTTGATATGGGAGGGCGTCCGGCACTTGGCCAGGGGCTAGTCCCGCGCGGCAGTCTTTCGTTGGTCCGACGCGCGCCGCGTGGCGGCCCGGTGCCGCGACTTCGCCTCGCCCAGGGCCCGTATCATCTCCTGCGGGTCCGTGGTCACCAACAGCAGATGGTCGAGGTAGTGCCCTTGGAACATGGTGATGCCGAGCGAGCGCCCGACCTCGAGGGCCGTTTCGCTGTCGCTGTGGCACAGGATGATCCGGTCGGAAGACTGCAGGGCGATGGCCGCGCGCAA
>JAOUCL010000312.1 GCA_029859805.1 Rhodospirillales bacterium
GATGGCCGAACCCTGGGTCAGCACGATCAGCCCGCCGAACAGCATCATCATGACGAGGATCGGCAGCATCCAGAACTTCTTGCGCACCCGCATGAAGGACCAGAGTTCTCGAACAAGATCGACCACGTCTTTTCCTTTTTGCCGTTGAAGGATCTCAGAACTGGTTCGGCATGGACTCGGGGTTGGGGCCGGGCGGCCGGCGCTCGATCCAGTAGCTCGCGGCATCCTTGTCGCCGTTCAGGTGCAGCAGGTCCTTGCCGAACAGGCGGAGCATCAGCGCCATCGGCGTAAACACCAGAAAGAACATCAGCCCGAGGATCAAGGGCGTCGTGACCTTGTGCAGTAGTAGGCCGAATTTCAGCCACACGCGATTGAGCGGAGCCAAAACACCAGGCACCGCAAGGGCCGCCAAAGCGAAGATCGCGGACACGCTCAAGGTGTACGGCCAGCTGGGTCCGCCGCGCCATAGCGAAATCCCGGCAAGGACGGCGAACACGACGGCAAAGGTCAGCCCGAACGCGCGGTCGGACGAGCCCTCGACCTCTTCCTCGCGTTCGAAGGACTCGTGCGTCATTCTGCTTTGATCTGCCATTCGCCTGCCCACTATATAGGAGGCCGATCCCGATTCTGCACCAGGGCCGACGCAAGACGCTGCATAAAGTGGAAGAGGCGCTCTGTCAATCAGGCCGCAGACCGGCTTGGGCAGCCGTCCGCCAGCCTAGAAGGCCTGCGGGAAACTTTCGGCCAGGGCCTGCTTGATGCGGGCGGCGAATCTGGCCGCGGCCTTGCCGTTCGGGTGGGCATCGGTCGCGGTGACCCAGAGCGAGCGCGGCTCCTCTCCGGCCACGGTGGGCAGGAGGTCGACGAAGGGAAGCCCTTCGGCTTCCGCCTCGGCCGCCACCAAGTCGCTGGCCGCTTGGAAGGGATAGGGCGAAAGCTCGTGCAGCTCCGGGTAGTTGACCACCATAAGCCGAATGCCCTCGCTGCGGCAGAAGGCGGCCAGTTGCCGCAAGGCCGCCTTGGCCGTCTGCCAACCGGATTGGTCCTCGTGGTAAAGGTTCTGGTAATATCTGCGCCAGTCGCCGCGCCCGAAGTAGGTGCGCATGAAGACGTCCAGCCGTCCGGCCAGGAAGACAGCGGAGTAGAAATGCTCGACGAAGACGTTCTCCTTGCGGGCGGGAGTCGGCTCGGCATCGTTGATGAAGTAGTTGAGCACCACGATGTCCGGCTTGAAGCGGTAGCCTTCGTTGAGGAAATAGGCGCTCTGCATGGCAGTATTGGTGTTACCGATGCCGGTGTTCAATACTTCGTAGAGCCGACCGCCGCCTTGGTTGAGCATATCTTCGAGCAGATTGGCGGTGACGCCCTCCGGCGGCGCGCCCCATCCGAAGGTCACCGAATCACCCAGCATCATGATGCGAACCGCGTCCTCGGGCTTGTTCAGCGGATAGTCCTTGTCCCGCCAGCCATGCGCGTTGATCGCCACCGGCACGCCCATATAGACGCCCGAGCGTCCCGGCACGTGTTCGTGTCCCATGCCGGGAATGTCGCTGACCCGTTTCAGGTCGCCGGCATAACGCCACATCTCGATGTCGAAGTTCTCGCCGTCGCTCTCCGTGAGCCTGACGTAGACCTCGGCCGCGGCGGCGAAGAGGAGCAGGCTCAATACGGCCAGCAGCAGTCCGGAAAACAGGTTCTTCACGGGTTTTCGATGAACGATTGCCAAGGGTGGACGCGGCATGACTTTCCGAGCGACCGTCGAGGATGTCAAGCGACACGTGGAGCCTCAGGCCAAGGCTGGTGGCGCCGGCACGGTTTACCATTGAAGGGCAGGCCGCAGCGAGAATTGACATAGGTCATGGTTGACGGGGCTTAAAGGTCGGAAACTCAGGACAAGAGCAATATGTTCCTCCATCGTTCGGCTGTCTGGCATTTTCGGAAAAATCGATGCTAAGCGGTGGACAAGGCGGAATCCTCCGGGCAGCATCCGGTAGGGGATGGCTGTGGGATTTTGGGCGAGACAAAAGGCGTCAGAGCGGGATGTTCCAGATTCGCATACACGGCAGGGGCGGCCAGGGGGGGGTTGCGTGCGCCGAGATGCTCTCCGTCGCCGCCTTCCAGGAAGACATGTACTCGCAGGCCTTCCCCAGCTTCGGCTCGGAGCGCATGGGCGCGCCGGTCATGGCCTTCTGCCGCATCGACGACAAGGAGATCAGGCTGCGCGAGCCGGTGATGAACCCGGACGCCCTGATTGTCCAGGACACGACCCTGCTCCACCAGGTCGAGCTGTTCCGCGGCCTCGATACCCGCGGCTACCTGATCGTCAACACGACCCGCCGCTACTCGGACCTCGGCCTCGGCGATTACGTCACCCGTTTTCCGCCCCACCACATCTGCACCGTGCCCGCCACCGAACTGGCGCTCAAGTTCGTCGGACGGCCGCTGCCCAATGCCGCTCTGCTGGGCGCCTTCGCGGCCCTGACCCGGCGCGTGTTCCTGCCCTCGGTCGCGGCGGCCATCCGCGAGAAATTCCCCGGCGAGATCGGCGAGAAGAATGCCGCCGCCGCCACCGCCGCCTACGATTCCATTAGAACCAACTAGCCGCAGAGAAACCGCACATGCTCAAACAGGTCGAAGGGTCGCAAGCGGTCGCCGAGGCGATCGCGCTGTGCCGCCCGGAAGTCATCTGCGCCTACCCGATCACGCCGCAGACCCACATCGTCGAGGGCCTGAGCAAGCTGGCGCGCACGGGCGAACTGGGCAACTGCCAGTACATCAACGTCGAGTCCGAGTTCGCCGCGATGAGCGCCTGCATCGGTGCCTCGGCGGCCGGCGCGCGCACCTATACGGCGACCAGCAGCCAGGGGCTGCTGTTCATGGCGGAAGCGGTCTACAACGCCGCCGGGCTGGGCTTGCCGATCGTCATGACCGTCGGCAACCGGGCGATCGGCGCCCCCATCAACATCTGGAACGACCACTCCGACAGCATGGCCATGGCCGACGCGGGCTGGATCCAGCTCCATGCGGAATCCAACCAGGAGGCGGTCGACCTGCACATCCAAGCCTTCCGGCTGGCCGAGCAGCTGAGCGTGCCGGTCATGGTCTGCGAGGACGGTTTCATCCTGACCCACGCCTACGAGCGGGTCGACGTGCCCGATCCGGACCAGGTCGACCGCTACCTGCCCGCCTTCGAGCCGGTGCAGATGCTCGATCCCGAGGAGCCGATCACCATGGGCGCCATGGTGGGCCCGGAGGCTTTCATGGAGGTCCGGTACCTCGCGCACCACAAGCAGTTGCAGGCGATCGACGTGATCCCGGAGCTCTCGGCCGAGTTCGAGACCGTGTTCGGCCGCGAGTCCGGCGGTCTGATCAAGCCTTACCGCACCGAAGGGGCCGAGACCGTGGTCATCGCGCTGGGCTCGGTGATCGGTTCGATCAAGGACGTGGTCGACGAGCTGCGCGACGACGACGTCGCCATCGGCGCGATCAAGGTGGTGTCCTTCCGCCCCTTCCCGCTCGCCCAGCTGCGCGATGCGCTGGCGGATGCCGAGCGGGTCGTCGTGGTCGAAAAGGATCTCGCCCTGGGGCTCGGCGGCATCGTCGCCAGCAACGTGCGCATGGCGTTGCGCGGGCTGAGGACGCCGGTCTACACGGTCATCGCCGGGCTCGGCGGGCGGCCGATCACCAAGCAGTCCCTGCACCGCGTGTTCGCCCAGGCCGGTGCCGACGAGATCGACGACCCCCACTTCCTGGACCTCGACCTGGCGGTGGTCGACCGCGAGCTGGCGCGGGCCAGGGAGAAGCGCCGCTCCGGCCCGATCGCCGAGAACATTCTGCGCGACATGGGCCTGGTCGGTGGCAAGCTGGGCTAGCTAGACAGCGAGGCGAGGCATGACTCAACGCGTCAAGTTCTATCAGACCGGCACCTTCACGGTCGGCAACCGCCTGCTCGACGCGGACTCGCGCACCGTGCAGGCAACCCTCGACCGCAGCAACTCGCTGACCTCGGGCCACCGCGCCTGCCAGGGCTGCGGCGAGGCCCTGGGTGCCCGCTATGCCATGGACACGGCCATGCGCGCCGCCGGCAACAAGGTGGTCGCGGTCAACGCGACGGGCTGCCTCGAGGTGTTCTCGACGCCCTATCCGGAATCCTCCTGGCAGATCCCCTGGGTGCATTCGCTCTTCGGCAACGCGCCCGCGGTCGCCACCGGCGTCGCCGCGGCGCTGCGCGCCAAGGGCCGGACCGACGTGCGCGTGCTGGCCCAGGGCGGCGACGGCGGCACCGTCGACATCGGCTTCGGCTGCCTTTCGGGCATGTTCGAGCGCAACGACGACGTGCTCTACCTCTGCTACGACAACGAGGCCTACATGAACACCGGGGTGCAGCGCTCCGGCAGCACCCCGGCGACGGCGCGGACCGCGACCACGCCGGCCGTGGGCGCGCACCCGGGCAACACCTTCGGCCAGGGCAAGAACATGCCGCTGATCGCCATGGCCCACGACATTCCCTATGTCGCCACCGCCAGCGTCGCCGACCTCCACGACCTCGAGGCCAAGGTGACCCGGGCCATGGAGATCTCGGGCGCGCGCTACCTCCACGTCCACGTGCCCTGCCCATTGGGCTGGGGTTCGAATCCCTGCGATACCGTCAAGCTGGCGCGCCTGGCGGTGGAAAGCGGCCTGTTTCCGCTGTTCCAGGCCGAGCATGGCGCGGTCACCGACGTCACGCCGATCCGCCGCAAGGTGCCGGTCGAGGCCTACCTGCGCCCGCAACGGCGCTTCGCCCACCTGTTTCGCAAACCGCCCGACACCGAATCGCTGGCCGCCATCCAGGCGATCGCCGACCGGAATATTCGCAAGTTCGACCTGCTCGGCGCGGGAGGCGGCTGATGGACAAACCCTTCGCCATTACCCTCGACGTCGGCACCAGCCTCGCCAACCGTACCGGCTCGTGGCGCACCGAGCGGCCGCTCTACCTGGACCGGCTGCCGCCCTGCAACAACGCCTGTCCGGCCGGCGAGAACATCCAGGCGTGGCTGTACCACGCCGAGGAAGGCGACTACGAGAGCGCCTGGCGCGTGCTGATGCAGGACAATCCCATGCCGGCGGTGCACGGGCGCGTCTGCTACCACCCCTGCGAGGACGCCTGCAACCGGGGCCAACTCGACCAGGCGGTGAGCATCCACGCCGTCGAGCGCTTCCTCGGCGACGAGGCGCTGAAACAGGGCTGGACGGTCGACTGCGCGCCGTCTACGGGCAAGCGCGTGCTGGTGATCGGCGCCGGACCGAGCGGGCTTTCCGCAGCCTATCACCTGCGCCGCATGGGCCACGACGTGACGGTCCGCGAGGCCGGCCCCATGGCCGGCGGCATGATGCGCTTCGGCATCCCCAAGTACCGCCTGCCGCGCGACATCCTCGACGGCGAAATCGCGCGCATCACCAATCTCGGCGTCACTTTCGAACTGAACAGCAAGGTCGAGGACCTGGCCGGCCTGATGAAGAGCGGCGAATTCGACGCCGCCTTCGTGGCGGTCGGCGCCCACCTCGCCAAGCGCGTCGACATCCCGGCCCGCGAGGCCGGCAAGATCCTCGACGCCGTCAGCGTACTGAGGGGCATGGAGACCGGCGCGGCGCCGAAGCTGGGCCGCCGCGTCGTCGTCTACGGCGGCGGCA